>NZ_FMXF01000003.1:0-298167 GCF_900103435.1 Sinorhizobium sp. NFACC03 | reverse complement strand
CCCGGCAGCACGCGCTTGCCCTTGAGGTCGATCACCTTGGTGCCCGGGCCGGCCAGCGCCATGATCGTCCGGTCGTCGCCGACGGCCAGGAACTTTCCGTCCTTGATGGCAACGGCGCTTGCCGTCGGGTTGGCGCGGTCGAGCGTGGTGACAAGGCCGTTGTGCAGGATCAGGTCGGGCGTCATCGAGGTGTCTCCAGTCTGTTGGGCGTGTGTCGCGGTTGCCCTGCCCAAGGCTAGGGCAGCGGCGGTTGCACCGAGAAACGAGCGTCGCGTCGGCATCATCCGGCCCTTTCATCATTGATGGCCGCATCCTTCGCCTTGCCGGCAGCGGCCTGTGCGCCGCTAGGCAGGTGGCCGAACATGTGGGGCATGCACTGCAGATTGAACCAGCTGAGATTGACCGGCTCACCCGACAGGGCGCGCTTGACCAGCGGCACCGATTGCTCGCCGATGAGGATGCCGAGCAAGCCGATGAGCGCAATGACCGGCGGTGCCGGCGAGCGGACGTTCAAGAGCGAATAGATGATGCCGACAAGCAGTCCGGCTCCGAGCGAGAGAAGATACAACTTCATCGCCAACTCCTTCACGAATGACAGTGCCGCCCCGGCCGCCTCAAGCACGGCCAGAGCGATAATCTAGAGGGCATCTCAGCCCCGTGTCAGTGCCCTTCGGAGGCGCCGAACATCGACTTGGCGTAAATGATGCCGAGGCCATAGGCGCCGCCGAACTTCTTGGCGATGCCGGTGGTCATGTCGTAGGTTTCGGTACGGGCCCAGTCGCGCTGAAGCTCGAGCATGTACTGCAGCGCCGTCATCGGCCGCACACCGGCCTGCACCATGCGGTCCATCGCCCGCTCATGCGCCTCGTCGGAGACGTCGCCGCAGGCGTCGGCGATGACATAGACTTCGAAACCCTGGTCGAGCGCCGACAGCGTCGGGCCGACGATGCAGACCGAGGTCCAGAGCCCGCACATCACCAGGCGCTTCTTGCCGAGGCGGTTGATCTCCGCGATCACGGCGGCGTCTTCCCAGGTGTTCATCGAGGTGCGGTCCAAAAGCGTCTGGCCCGGGAAGGCGTCGGTGATCTCAGAGAACATCGGACCAGAGAAGGTCTTCTCGGCAACGGTGGTGAGAATGGTCGAAACGCCGAAGCCGGCGGCCGCATGGGCGACCAAGGCGGCGTTGTTGCGCAGCAGCACCGCATCGATCGACTTGGTCGCAAACGACATCTGCGACTGGAAATCGATCATGATCAGGGTGTGGTCCTTGGGCGAAACGAGGAGTTTGCCGGGGGTCGCTGTCGCGGACATGGTCGTGGCCTCTTTCTATTGAAACTGGCTCCGATTGGAGAGGCCCAACTATGCCGCCGACGGCGGTCCCGTTCTTGTCGCCAAAGGTGGATTTTTGAAAATTTCGCTCGTCATACCGGAGACTGTTAGTCTGATCCGGGCCGCTTCGCCGCACAACTATACTTGCGGTAAGCCCTACGACTGCCGGCTGCGTCGCCATTGGCGCGGCGTGGCCCCCACCGCCTGCACGAAGGCACGGGTAAAATGGCTCTGATCCGAAAAACCGCAGGCGGTGGCGATCTCGCTCAGCGATGTGGGAGAGAACTGCAGCAGGTCCTTGGCCTTTTCGATCCTTTGCTGCAGCAGCCAGCGGAAGGGCGTGCTGCCCATGGTCTCCCGAAAGGCGCGGAGAAAAGCTGCCTGCGACAGGTTGCAGGTCGAGGCCAGCTCTTCGACGGTAAGCTCGCCGTCGAGACGGGCTTGCACGAGTTCGCGAATACTTGCCTGGCAGCGCTGCGAGAGCCTGCGTCCTCCAGCCAAACTTTCGCCGCGGCCGTTGCCGTACTGTCGCACCATATGCACGCCGATTGCGACGGAAAGCTGATCGACGAACAGCGCGCTGCGATCGGTGTAACCGTCCACCGACGCAAACAAGGCACCGAGCATGCCGCCGAGAACAGGATCGGGCGAGCCGGAAATGGACCTCAGCTCGCTGACTCCCGTGGCATTTGCTGCATCCGCAATCCTCTGGAGCGCACCGTAGCCGATTTCAAGCAAAGTGAAGTCGAAGGAGCCTTCCAGATCCGCTTTGTAGTCGTCGGCGAAGTTCCTGACGTAGATGGAATTCTGGCCGAACTCCTGGATCGCGGAGTGATGCTCCCCGAAAACCCGGCGGCTATGACCGCCTGCGAGCGACAGGCCGATCAGATATCCCCGCCCATTGCCAGGGGTCGCGACCCTGCCCGGCGGACCCGCTGCCGATCGCTTGCGATAAAAGACCATGTCGCGGCCTTCGATCGTCCTGTCGTCATCGAGCTGGTCCAGCGAACATCCGAGGCTGTCGCGCGGGCGCATTCCGACCGAGGCAGCGGAGGCATTCGTCATCGTCTTCGCTCCTGTTTATCGAGACCACGCGCCAAAAACTCCCGCAGCGCTAATGAAAACGAAACGCGCGGAACCAACCGACGCCCGGATTGCTGTGCGCCTGGGACGTGTGCACGCAGTTCATTCTCATCATCATCTGCAGGAGCGGCCTATGATGGCCCCGGCCGCCGCGTCATTCTTGCACGCTTTTCATGTGTTTTGAACAATCCACATGAGGGCGCGCCCTCTCTCCGCGCTATTACTGAGATCTACCGCCACCCCGACGGAGCGGTTCTTTTTCCTGAAGCGCGCCGGCGTTTCCGCCGTCTGGCTGGTGAACACCCGGGTCATGTGGCTCTGGTCGGCAAATCCGCAGTGGATCGCGATTTCGGCAAGGGGGGTGTCCTGAAGCAGACACTCCTTAACCCGCGCAATCCGGTATTCGGTCAGCCACCTGGACGGCGTGCGCCCGAAGCTCTCCTTGAAGGCCTTGTTGAAATAGCTGCGCGAGAGCTCGCACTGGGCGGCGAGATCGCCGATCGAAAACGCCTTGTTGAAGTGTGCGACCAGAAAATCCGTCGCCAGCCTCTCCTGCCATGGCGCGAGCGTACCCTTCTTGTCGACAGGGAAATACAAACCGCCATAGGTCTGGCTGAGATGAGCCAGTGCGGCAAGGTTGATCTGTTCGACGAAAAGCAGATTGGCCCGGTCCGGCTCTTCGAGCGAGGGCAGCAGCGCCTGGGCGAGGCCGAACATCACCGGATCCACGCATCCCTGCACGGAAGACAATGACACATACTCGCCGCGTCCCGCCCTTTCGGTGAAGGCCCGCATGCAGGCGAATGGGATGTGGAAGCGGACATTGTCGAAGGGCGACAGATGGTGGCACTGCCATTGGTCCCGAAGATCGGTGATCGCGAGCGATGCCTTGGAGTGCCCTCCCTCATAGACGAGTTCGCCGCGCCGCCACAGACGATGCGCCTCGAAATCACGCATCTGGACGATGACGTTGAAGGCGTCGGCGACCGGGATCAGCGGCCCGAGGTCCAGATCGAAGCGATCCGAAAAGGTTCTCGTCACGGTGATATCGCCCGCGCTGATCCTTCTGACAGTGGGGCGTGGTGTGCGCTCGCTTGCGCCCAGTCCCGCTTGTAAGGCCATCGGTCAGGGTCTCCCAGTATCGAGCTCAGCCGCCTGCTTCGGCGGCGGGGCAGATGCTACAACGGTTGGCGGCCGCATTACAGAGGCAAATCTCAGGGGACATCGCAGAGCTTCACAGGTCAACGGACGCTCCCCTCACTGCCGCCAGCGCGCGCGCCACACGGCCGGCGCCACTCCCGTCACCTCGCGAAAGGCTTCGCTGAACCGCGCTTCGTCGGCATAACCGCAACTGGCGGCGGTTTTGGCCACCGACCACCTCTCCTCGATCAGATAGCGTTTGGCTCGGCCGATCCTGTACCGCATCAGCCACGCCTCCGGCGTTTGCCCGGTCACGGATGCAAAGGCCGCGGCAAAAACGCCCTCAGACAGGTTTGCGGCCGACGCCGCAGCCGCAAACGAAAAGTCCTTGGCCCAATGGTCGATCATGAAGTCCTTGGCCGCCTTCTCCTGCCACACGGACAGATCGGGGCTGGCGGATGCATCGGCTCGATCCGGATAGGAGTGCAGGAGATGTGCGCAGATTGCGACAGCGATATGCTGCAGCACGGGACCCGGTTCCTTCTCGCTCTTGGCGAGAAGCGGCAGCAGCGCCAAGGCAAGATTGTGTATGACGTCGTCGATCTCGCCGCGGCGGCACCTGAGACCGGCGGCGGCCGGAGCGTGAGCGAACTCGGAGACTTCGCGGAACAAAGCCCGCGGCAGGTGGAAGGCGAGTGAATCGAGATCGCTGACAAGCCGGATACTGGCGCCCTGAACGAGATCGACGAGGCAGACCGACCCCTGCCGGTAGCGGCGAATTTCACTCTCGCCTCCGCCCGGCACCACGTCGCGGTGCATGACGTCCTTGAAATAGAACATCAGGAAATAGGCGTCGTCGGCGGGAAGGGACACGACGCGGCTCATTGCTCCATTCAGCCGGCATTGCAGACGCGTGACCGAAAAGCGGGCGTCGCGAACGGGCCGAACCCTGAGAAACGGCGCCTTCGGCTCGCCAAAACACGCTCCAATGCCATTCGGTTGTTTCATAGCCTGCCGTCCACCTTCGCCTCCTGGCGCTGGAGTTCATTCTTCGCGTGGAAACCTGCCTGGATGCCTGATCGATCCGATGACGAACACACAACACACGGAATCATCGCGCTTTTGCCGTCATGTCAGGGAAAATGCAGGGTGCTGCCACCAATTTCTTGTATCCTTTGCTCACATTTAGCCGCAAACGACTCTGTTTTGACGGAAGCCCGTTGTGCGTGAGCCGATCGCGCAGTGCTCGCGGGGCTCCTGGTCGATTATCTTGTGAGGTAAAGGGCCGATACCCGAGCCCCTCTACAGTCGTGGCGGGCATGAAATCGGACGGGAGGCATTGAAGGTGCTGCGGGAAGTCCTTCCGGGGCCTGCAGGCAGAAGTGATGCGGGCCGTGTCGGCTGACGCGGCCCGCGATCGATTACTGTGCGGCGGCTTCGAGATCGACCTTGTCGAGCAGAAGCGCTGGATTTTCGGCGGCGCCCATCAGCTCGAGTGCGCCAATCCCGGCTTCTTCCTTGGCCTTGACCTTCAGGGTGAAGGCGCCGGGCTTGCTGATGAACTGCGTAAACGCACTTGCCACATCCTGCAGCTTCGGCTGTGTGGCAGCAAAATGCTGCACGCCAGCGCTCGTCATCAGCACGAGGAGACCGCGAACGCTGTCCTCGGTCATGTGGTTATCCTCGGCATAGAGCTTGATGCCCTTGGCCACGATGCCCTTGTCTTCGAGCTTGAGCGTGGCTTCCCGGGCCGTGAGGCCGAAGAGCGCTACCTGCGCAGCGGTCATGTCGCCGGAGAAGAAGTCCTTGCTCGCGCCACCCATCAAGCCGGAGAAGGAGAAGCTGCCCATGTCCCTGCCGCTCAAGGAGATATCCTTGATGACGAGGTTCTCGTTCGGCTCATCCCAGGTCAGTTCGACGTTGGAAGAGAACACCAGCTTGTCGAAGCCCAGCTTGCGCAGGGTCACGAAGCCTTCCTCCTGCGTGTCGGCCGGAATCGGCACGCTTAGATCGCGATAGCTGACGCGCACATCCGTCGGGATGCCATTGTGCAGCTTGGTCAGGGCCAGCTCGTAGTTGTCGAGCGTGAAACGGACGCGCTCCGGAACGGAAGGCACGGCCGCCTGCTCGGCCGGCGCTTCGGCCATCGGATCGTCCTGAGCATCGGCCGGGACCTCTGCCTCCGAGGCATCGCCATCGGTTGTTTCATCCGGCGCCTGCTCGGCGCTGACCGACGGATCCGCCTCGCTTTCGGTGACGCTCTGGTCGTCTTCGCCAGTTTCGCTGTCGGTCACGCTTGTCGGCGGGCTGCCGGGCATATCAACATCCAGTCCGGCGATACGGATCGTTCCGAATTCCGGCATCAGCGTGGTGAAGGGGAAGGTTTCAAACTCTTCCTCTTTCAGGCCCGCCAACTTCGTGAGCGCCTCCATGGTCGGAGCCCAGGAGAAGCCTTTGATGCTGGCTTCGGCGAGCTTGACGTAGTCTGCGCCCTCTCCGGCGGAAAGACCGTGCAAGGCACCGTCGAAGCTGCGGCCATTGAGCTGCATCGCCATCTTGTCGACGGCGAGCTTGATCGTCTTGCCTTCCTCTTCGCTGCTCTTGTCCGGCACTTCCATCTTGAGACCGAGCAATTCGATGTCGCCGCTGCCAATCATGTCGACAACTGAAAGGATGCGCTGGAAGAACGCCTGCCGCTCCGCCGGCGGCAACGCTTCGGGGTCCGTCACCCCTTGCAACTTCTCCAAGGTCTCCAGCAACGGCTCGGCCGGCATGCGCGCGCTGAAGCCCTTGCTGCGCACTTCGTCATAACCGAACTGCGCCTCGCCGTCGGAGAAGGAAAGGTTCTTTGCCGACATCGGACCGTAAAGCGGCTTCGGCTCCTTGTCGTCCGGGCTGGCCTTTTCCGTGTAGATCCGCACCATATAGGCCGCGTCGAAGTCCTCGCCCGCGACAGCCCCGATCGAGCCGTTCATCTGCTCGCGCTTCGTTGCGCCTTCTCCGTCTGGAACATCCATGGCGAAGGCGAAGCTTGCACCGCTCGCCGAATAACGAGCAACGCGGCCGCCGGCGATGTCTTCGAGCGCGAGGTCCTTGTAGACCGTCTTCTGCTCGGTGCCGGCCACATCCTGGCTGATCGTCGCCTCCGGCGCCGAGATCCGTTTTGCGGCAAAGCGCTCGATGCGTTTCAGCGTCGTCAGCTCACCCTGATCGCCGGCCTTGGAAAGCGCGCCAGCGAAGAAGTCCGGTTCTTCGAGGATCGCATGCGGCACGGAGAACTTGCCTGCGGCGATATCGAGCTCGAGGCCCTTCACATCAAGCCTGCCGCTCAGGAAGAAGATCTTTGGCCGGCCATCGATCGCGGCGACCTGCACACGGGCGCCATTGGCGAAGGGTAGCGTCACGTCACGCAGATGAATGCGCCCGAGGAAATCCGCCTCGACGGAGCCCGCCTTGCCGCCACGCTCGGCGATGAACTTGTCGACGGTCCTTTCGAGCATGAACTTGCCGCCGACCACGCCGGCGGCTGCGATCGCGATCACCGCGACTGCCGCCCAAAGTGCTTTGCGACGGCCCTTGCCGGCCCCAGTTTCTGTCTCAGCCACGATGTCTGTCCTTTCACCACGCGAAAAATGGAAAAGCTCTTTGAGTCTTTGCGGATGTGACTAACCATTGGCGCTTTCTTACGCAAGTTTGGCGGGAGTACAGTGCACCAATATTCTTGTGTGGGCTGCAATCGGCAAAGCGCTCGCGCGTCATCAAAGATGCATGCAGGGCTGCAAGCATGCGCTTGTTGCCCTGCCGTCCATTAGCCATAGGATCGTCTTATCGTCACCATCAGGAAATCCAACTTAAATTAATGGAACCACTTTGATAGAGTTGCCGGTGCAATGAGGGAGACGCAGCCAGTGGCGAGACCGCTTCGCGGAACGACAACCACCGACGGCACAAAGAATGCCGCAAGCCGGGCCCAGCGCATCGCTGGCCCGCACAGCCTGCCTTTCCTCTGATCCGCACAATTCACGTTATCGCAAAGGGAGATAGAAATGGACGCGAAAGCCGACAAAACGGGCAAATGTCCCGTCATGCACGGAGCTCAGACGAGCGCTCAATCCGCCGGCACCTCGAACCGTGACTGGTGGCCGAACCAGCTCAACCTGAAGATCCTGCACCAGAATTCCTCCCTTTCCGACCCGATGGGCGAAGCCTTCAACTATGCCGAGGAATTCAAAAAGCTTGATCTGCCAGCGGTGAAGAATGACCTCTTCGCGCTGATGACCGATTCGCAGGATTGGTGGCCGGCCGACTTCGGCCACTACGGCCCGCTCTTCATCCGCATGGCCTGGCACAGCGCCGGCACCTACCGCACCGGCGACGGCCGCGGGGGCGCAGGCGCCGGGCAGCAGCGCTTTGCTCCGCTCAACAGCTGGCCGGACAATGCCAACCTCGACAAGGCGCGCCGCCTCCTGTGGCCCATCAAGCAGAAGTACGGCAACAGCATCTCCTGGGCCGATCTGATGATCCTCGCGGGCAACTGTGCGCTCGAGTCGATGGGCTTCAAGACCTTCGGCTTCGCCGGCGGCCGTCCGGACGTGTGGGAACCGGAAGAGGACATCTACTGGGGTACGGAAAAGACCTGGCTTGACGACAAGCGCTATTCCGGCGACCGCGACCTCGAAAATCCGCTCGCAGCGGTGCAGATGGGCCTGATCTATGTCAATCCGGAAGGCCCGAACGGCAACCCGGACCCGGTCGCTGCGGCCCGTGACATCCGCGAGACCTTCGCGCGCATGGCCATGAACGACGAGGAAACCGTCGCGCTGATCGCCGGCGGCCACACCTTCGGCAAGACCCATGGCGCCGGTGATGCCGCCAATGTCGGCCGCGAGCCGGAAGGCGCCGGCATCGAGGAACAGGGCCTCGGCTGGGCAAGCACCTACGGCAGCGGCCGTGGTGGCGACGCCATCACCAGCGGTCTCGAAGTCACCTGGACGACGACGCCGACCAAGTGGAGCAACAACTTCTTCTGGAACCTCTTCGGCTACGAATGGGAACTGACGAAGAGCCCGGCCGGTGCGCACCAGTGGACGCCGAAGCATGGCATGGGCGCCGGCACCGTCCCGGATGCGCATGACAAGTCCAAGCGTCACGCCCCGTCGATGCTGACGACCGACCTCGCGCTGCGCGTCGACCCCGCCTACGAAAAGGTCGCACGGCACTTCTACGAGAACCCGGACGCCTTCGCAGACGCCTTCGCTCGCGCCTGGTACAAGCTGACGCACCGCGACATGGGCCCACGCGCCCGCTATCTCGGCCCGGAAGTGCCGACCGAAGACCTGATCTGGCAGGATCCGATCCCCGCCGTCGATCATCCGCTCGTCGACGCAAAGGATATCGCCGACCTCAAGGCCAAGATTCTCGCTTCGGGCCTTTCGGTCTCCGAACTGGTCTCGACCGCCTGGGCGTCCGCCTCGACCTTCCGCGGTTCGGACAAGCGCGGCGGTGCCAACGGTGCCCGCATCCGCCTTGCTCCGCAGAAGGACTGGCAGGTCAACCAGCCGGCACAGCTGGCCAAGGTGCTCGAAACCCTCGAAGGCATCCAGCGCGCCTTCAACGACGCGCAGTCCGGCGGCAAGAAGGTGTCGCTCGCCGACTTGATCGTGCTTGGCGGTGCGGCCGCAATCGAGAAGGCAGCGAAAGCGGCGGGTCACGACGTTGAGGTTGCCTTCGCACCAGGTCGCGCAGATGCCAGCCAGGAGCAGACCGATGTCGACTCCTTCGAGGTGCTCGAACCAATCGCCGATGGTTTCCGCAACTACCAGCGGACCCAATATGCGGTTTCGCCGGAAGAGCTGCTGATCGACAGGGCACAGTTGTTGACGCTGACCGCGCCGGAAATGACCGTACTGGTCGGCGGCCTTCGTGTCCTCGGCGCGAACCACGATGCGACGAAGCACGGCGTCTTCACCGATCGCCCGGAAACGCTCAGCAACGACTTCTTCGTCAACCTGCTCGATATGGCCACCGCGTGGACGGCGACGTCGGATGCCAAGGACGTCTTCGAAGGTCGTGACCGTAAGACCGGCGACGTCAAGTGGACGGCGACCCGCGTCGATCTCGTCTTCGGCTCCAACTCGCAGCTTCGGGCCGTCGCGGAAGTCTATGGACAGGCCGATGCCAAGAAGAAGTTCGTGCGCGACTTCGTGGCCGCCTGGAACAAGGTGATGGACGCCGATCGCTTCGATCTCACCTGACGTTCCGGCCTGACGCCACCATCGACCGCAGGTCCCGGCATAAAGCCGGGACCTGTTTTTAGAGCATCCGCGCGAAATTCGTCACCTAAGGTTGCAAGGCCGGCCCTGCGGCCGCCACGGCGCAACACACGTTAAACGGTCGCCCTCGGGTGACGGGTTCAACCGAACCATCCTGAACCTCGCGCCAGCAAGCACTTCCGCCTCGGATGGGACAAGGGGTGCAAGCCATTGCTTTTGCGACAAGTTCTCCTTCGTACCGTCCAGCTCTGGCAAACCCATCCCATTTATGTGGTCGACGTCTTATCAACTATTAGTTGCGTGACTTGAGGCAGAGAACGTGTTCTGCTTTCAACGCAACGAGGGCGCCTGCCCAGGCGCGCTGAAGTCATCTCAAGCTGTTTCGTTCAGGGGGAACGTTGCATGCGTCATACGAGAATCCGTGCAGCTTCAATCACATCAACGCTTCTGGTCGCAATTGGTCTGACGGCGCAGACGGCTCTTGCCCAGCAGGCTCCGGCCGTTGTCGTAGCGCCGGCAGCGATCATGGACCTGCGTGAAAGCGTCGACCTGACCGGCAAGGTCACCGCCATCCAGAAGGTCGATATTCGCGCCCGCGTGCCGGGCTTCCTCGAAGCCGTCAACTTCACCGAGGGACAGAAGGTCACCGCTGGCACGGTGCTCTACCAGGTCGAAGACGGCGCCTATCGCGCCGCCGTCCAGGAAATCCAGGGACAGATCGAAGCGGCCGAAGCCTCCAAGGATCTCGCTGTCCTTGAGCGCGATCGCGCCGACCAGCTCCTCACCACCAAGACCGTCTCCCAGGCCAAGGTGGACGAGGCCAATGCCGCGGTCCGCAAGGCAGACGGCGATCTCGTGCGGCTCAAGGGCAGCAAGGACAATGCCGACCTCAACCTTTCCTACACGAAGATCGTGGCCCCCTTCGACGGCATCGTCGGCCTGACCGCCGCCGATGTCGGCGCGCTCGTCGGCCCGGACAGCGGGTCGCTGGTCACGCTGACCCGGCTTGATCCCATCTATGTTCAGTTTCCGGTAGCGACCGCGCTCTACCTCACCTATCGCGAGCGCGTGCTGAAGGGCGAGATCAGCGGCGGCGCCAATGTCGGGCTTGGGCTTCCGAACGGCACGGAATACAAGCAGAAGGGCACGATCAACTTCATCGCCAGCAACGTCTCGCAAGGCACCGACACGGTGACCGTGCGCGCCGAATTCCCCAATCCGGACAGCATACTGCTCGACGGCGCCCTGGTGCGCGTCGTGCTCGAGCAGTCGGACAAACAGGATGTGCTGGCGGTGCCGCAGCAGGCGATCCAGCGCGATCAGCAGGGGGCCTTCGTGCTGGTGGTCGACGCCAGCTCCAAGGTGGAGCTTCGCCGCGTCGACGTGGCGCGCAACACCCGCGGCCAAGCGGTGATCAGCAGGGGCCTGAAAGAAGGCGAGAACGTCATCACCGAGGGGGCGGGTAAGGTCCGGCCGGGCATCACCGTCGATGCCGCCACGGCAGCAGGTGGCTAAGCGATGATTTCAGAGATCTTCATCGATCGCCCGCGCTTCGCCACGGTCATTTCCATCGTGCTGACGCTGGCGGGCCTTCTGGCGCTCACCCGTCTGCCGATCGCGCAGTTCCCCGACATCGTGCCGCCGCAGGTCAGCGTCACGGCAAGCTATCCAGGCGCCGGCGCCGACGTGGTGGAAACCACCGTTGCCCAGCCGATCGAGAGCAAGGTCGTCGGCGTCGACGACATGCTCTACATGAAATCGACGAGCGGCGCTGACGGCTCCTATACATTGACCGTCACCTTCGCCGTCGGGACCGACCCGGACATCGCCACGGTCAACGTGCAGAACCGCGTATCGCTGGCCGAAGCGGGTCTACCGTCCGAGGTCAAGCAGAGCGGCGTCAGCGTGCGCAAGAAGTCGTCCGCGCTGATGCAGGTGATCACCATCTTTGCTGCGGACGAGAAGCAGAACTTCGATTCCCTGTTCCTGTCCAACTACGCCACGATCAACGTGCTCGACACGGTCAAGCGCGTGCCCGGCGTCGGCGATGCGCAGCTCTTCGGCGCTCAGGACTACTCCATGCGCGTCGTCCTCGACATCGACCGCATGACGAGCCTGGACCTGACGCCAACCGACGTGATCAATGCGTTGAAGGCGCAGAACGTTCAGGCCGCGATCGGTCGCATCGGCGCCCAGCCGATGACCGACGATCCGCTGTTCCAGCTGAATCTCCAGACCCAAGGCCGCCTGACCGATCCCAAGCAGTTTGAGGATGTGGTGTTGCGCGCGCGGCCCGATGGTTCCTATGTGCGCATCCGCGACGTTGCGCGTGTCGAGCTCGGGGCGGCCAGTTCGGACTCCAACGCCCGGATCAATGGCAAGCCTGTTGCCATGATCGGCACCTATCAGGCGCCGGGCGCCAACGCGCTTGCCGCCGCCAAGGGCGTGCAGGAGGCGATGGAACGCTTGTCGAAATCGTTCCCGCCGGGCCTCACCTATTCGGTCTCCTATGACACGGCGCAGTTCGTCGAAGCCAGCGTCGACAACGTCGAAGAAACGTTGTTCGAGGCCTTCGTCCTCGTCATTATCATCGTCTTCCTGTTCCTCGGGAACTGGCGGGCAACGCTGATCCCGCTCGTCGCCGTTCCGGTCGCGCTGATCGGCACTTTCGCGGTGCTGCTCGCCATGGGCTTTTCGCTCAACACCGTGTCGTTGCTGGCATTGGTTCTGGCGATCGGTATCGTCGTCGACGACGCCATCGTGGTCGTCGAAAACGTCGAGCGGGTGATGGAGGAAAATCCCGGCCTCTCAGCAGCGGAAGCCGCGCGTCGTGCGATGGGTGAAATCACCGGCGCCATCGTCGCCATCACGCTCGTGCTGCTGTCGGTCTTCGTCCCCGTCGCCTTCATCCCGGGCTTGAGCGGCCAGCTGTTCCAGCAGTTCGCCGTCGCCGTCTCGGTGTCGATGGTGATCTCGGCGATCAACGCGCTGACGCTCAGCCCGGCGCTCTGCGCCGTGCTTCTGAAGCCGCACCACGGACCGAAGCGCGGCATTCTCGGCTACATTTCGCGCACCATCGACAAGGGGCGCGACGGTTATGCCTATGTGGCCGGCCACATCGCCCGCCGCGCGATCATCGGGCTTGCGTTGCTGGCCGTCGCCTTCGTCGCGACCGGCTTCCTCTTCCGTGTCGTGCCGACCGGCTTCCTGCCGGCGGAAGACCAGGGCGCCTTCTTTACCGAAATCCGCCTGCCGGAAGGCGCCTCGTACAACCGTACCGACGCGGTAGTGAAACAGGTGGAGACGATGCTTGGCGGCATCGAGGGGGTCGCCAATGTGATCACCGTCACCGGCTACTCCTTCCTCGATGGCCTGTCGAAGTCCAACTCGGCCTTCGCGATCGTCACCATGAAGCCCTTCGCAGAGCGCCTAAGTGATGCGGCCGGCGTCGAAACGGCAATCCGCACGACCATGGCCAAGGGTCAGGCGATCCGTGGCGCACAGATCTTCGCCTTCAACCTGCCGCCGATCATGGGCCTCGGCACCGGTTCGGGCTTCGAATACCAGCTGCTCGACCTGCAGGGTCGTTCGGTCGCCGATCTTTCGGCCACGGCGGGCGGCCTGATCATCGCCGCGAACCAGAATCCGGCGCTTGGCCCCACCTTTACCACCTATTCGGCGAGCTCGCCGCAGCTCTATCTCGATATCGACCGCGACCGTCTGCAATCGCTCGGCGTCTCGGTGAGCGATCTGTTCACCACGCTGCAAGGCACGCTCGGTAGCTACTATGTCAACGACTTCAACCTCTTCGGCCGCACCTGGAAGGTGACGATGCAGGCTTCTCAGACGGACCGAAACGCCGTCGACGACATTCAGCGTCTGCACGTTCGCAACGCAAACGGCGACATGGTGCCGGTCGCTTCGGTCGCCAAGGTCGACTATATCGTCGGCCCGCAGTCGATCGTACGCTACAACAACTATCGCTCGATCACGCTGAACGGCCAGCCGTCCGCGGGACATTCGTCCGGTGAGGCGCTCGCCGCGATGGAGGCGCTCTCCGCTTCGACATTGCCGCCCGGATACAGCTACGAATGGACTGGAACGGCGCTGCAGGAACTGGAAGCGGCCGGCAAGACGACGGCGATCCTGGCGATGGCCGTGCTCTTCGCCTACCTCTTCCTCGTTGCACTCTATGAAAGCTGGACGATCCCGGTACCGGTGCTGCTGTCGGTCGCCTTCGGCGTATCAGGTGCGCTGCTGTCGGTGCTCGTCGCCGGGCTTTCCTTCGACATCTACGCCCAGATCGGCCTCGTCGTTTTGATCGCGCTCGCATCGAAGAACGCGATCCTGATCGTCGAGTTCGCCAAGGCCCACCGCGAAGCCGGCGCTTCGATCGTCGATGCGGCGATCGAAGGGGCGCGCGCCCGCTTCCGTGCCGTGATGATGACGAGCTTCGCCTTCATCGTCGGCCTGGTGCCGCTGGTGGTCGCCAAGGGCGCCGGCGAACTCAGCCGTCGCGCGGTCGGCACCGGCGTTGCCGGAGGCATGCTTGCCGCGGCACTCGTCGGCATCTTCGTCATCCCGGCGCTCTACGTCGCCTTCCAGTGGCTGCGCGAGCGCGGCCACAAACTCGCCGGCATTTCCATGCACCCGGTCGGAGCGCACGGCGCGTCGGCAGAAAGCGACGCGACGGAGAGCGGCGCCCAGACACCAACCAGCCATGGATCGGCTTGACCACCCGACGGCAACATCGACAACGGGGCCGGTTCGGCCCCGTTTCCATTCGACCCTTTCCGCCAATCGGCGTTGGATCTGCCTGCCCCGCAATCCCAAAGGGAACTGCCTTCGGGGTTGCCGGGCCCCTGTACGGCGCGCGTCAGCAGGGGGTGATCCCCACGTCCACCAGATAGGCGTCGAACACATCGGGCGCCCGCTCCAAAGCGGCAACCGCTACGTAGGTATCGGGGCGCAAGAAATAGGCGGCGTCGATCGCCAGCCCTGCCGCCGTGTGTTCCTCCGTCCAGGGGAATACATGGAGCGGCACGCCGCGCGCCGCGCACCATTGTTTCAATTCCCCGGACGCCGCACCATAGACATGAACTTGCCAGGTGATGGCGGCAAGGGGCGGGTAGTTGTCGAGACCATTGACCAAGACCCAGGGAAGCCGGTCTCCGCCGTCCACCCTGCCGGCCTTGCCGCGGCTTAAAGGTCCGCCACGATAGTTCAGCTGGGTTTGCGAGAGGATCCGGAACAGAAATGCCCTGATGCCGCCGATGCGGTAGGCGACACCTGCCAGAACCGGCGCGATCTCGACCCGCAAAAAGTCTGCGAAGCGGCCCTCTGCCGTCACGAAGGTGAACAGGCGATCGGTGGTCTCCACGAGCTGGTGCGCGAAGCCGACGCGTTCGCGCTCATAGCTGTCGAGAAGACCATCGGGCGCTCGTCCCCTCAGCACCGCAGCGAGCTTCCACGCAAGATTGATCGCATCGCCGATCCCGGTGTTCATGCCCTGCCCGCCGACAGGGCTGTGCACATGCGCCGCGTCCCCCAGCAGGAAGGCACTCCCCTCCCGAAAACGGTCAGCCACACGATGATGGACGCGATAGGTCGAGAACCAGTTGACCTTGTCGATGGTGAGCCGCAGGCCCTCGATCGCCCGGTGGCTGACATCTTCGAAGGTGAGCTTGTGCGCGTCCTCGCGCTCGTCACGGACCAGGCCAATAAGGCGTCCTCGCCCCTTGGCATAGGCGAGAAGCGCAACGAAGTCGCCGCTTTCGAGCGATATGTGCGCCTCGCCGTTGGCGGTGGGGCCGCTCGCCTCGACGTCGGCCACGTAGAAAGTCTGGTTATAGGTGCCGCCCTCAAACCCGATAGCGAGCTTGTGCCGCACCGCTGAACGGGCGCCATCGCAGCCAGCGAGGTATCGCGCAGCGCTGACCTCCTCGCTGCCGTCAGGCAGCCGAAGGCGCGCGCGAACCGCGCCGCCCGCGTCTTCGAAGTCGACCAGCTCGGTCTGCCGCTCGACGGTGACGCCCATGGTTTCCAATCGCTCGGTCAGCAAGCGCTCATGATGATCCTGCGGATAGACCAGGACAAAAGGGTAGGGCGTCAGCTCCCCACCGGTGGGGCCAAAGGGGATATGCGCCCTGATCCTGCCCTTCGCCCAAAGGTTGACCGACGGGTTGCGGTGTCCGGCCGCGATCACCGCTGTCGCCAGATCGAGCTGGCGATAGAGTTCGAGCGTGCGGGCATGCACCACCATCGCCCGCGACGTTGGGCCAGGACCGGTATTCTTGTCGACGATGCGGACCTTCACCCCCTGGGCGGTCAGCCAGAGAGCAAGCACCAGCCCCGTCGGTCCCGCGCCGACGATCAGAACGTCCTGTTCCGTCACCCTGCTCTCCGCTCGCCTTCGCCGGCGGCAAAAGTTGCGCCGGCATCTTCGCCGACCCTACGCCCACGCGACAGACAAAGCCAAGCTGCGCAGAAAGTGCTTTGTGGCAACTCGTCTGCGGAGCGTCCGGCGCTCACCTCCGGATCAGCCGCGCGCCCTCAAATTTGCGATCAACTGTTGCTGCCCAACGCGTATCACATGCTCCATCGCGCTTCGTGCACCTTCCTCGTTGCGCAGGCGGATTTCCTCGACGATGCGGATATGCGCGACGGCGACACGATCGATCTCGGCGCCATCGGCCGCCGAGTTGCTCAACCGGAAAACGCCGATCAGCGCCGCCTCGATCAGGCTGCCAACGGTCTGCATGAACGGATTGAGCGAAGCTTCGAGCAGGCGGAGGTGGAATTCGAGATCGGCAATGGCCAGCGTCTGTGCGCTGTGGTCGGCGTCGCCCATGGCAACCGCCAGCCGCATCATATGGGAGATATCGGTGTCCGTGGCGCGGCGCGCAGCCAGCAAAGCTGCATAGGGCTCCAGAGCGAGACGGACCTCGGTGACATGGCGCAGGAACTCCTCATCGACACCGGCCCGGAAATGCCAGGAAAGCACGTCGCCGTCGAAGAGGTTCCAGTTCGCCCGCGGCATCACGCGTGTGCCGATGCGGGCGCGCGCGACGACGAGCCCCTTGGCGGCGAGCGTCTTCATTGCTTCCCGCAGAACCGTGCGGGAGACGTTGAATCGTGCCGCAAGCTCCACGTCTCCGGGCAGGATGGCGCCGACGGCGAATTCCCCTGCGACAACCGCCTGGCCGAGCTCTTCGACGACGAGCCGGTGGCTCGTCCTTTTACGCGGCGGCTGGAAGAATGGCCACATCGCCCGGTCCTTGCCAGATCACGCCGGCTGTCGGCGATGACGCGAGACGTAGATGATGCCCTTCTGCAAGAGGATGAAAGCAAACAGCAGAAGGCCGATCAGGATCTTCGTCCACCAGCTCGACAGCGATCCGTCGAAAGTGATGTAGGTCTGGATCAGGCCTTGGATGAGGATGCCGACAAATGTACCCGCAACGAAACCGGAACCGCCGGTCAGAAGCGTCCCGCCGATGACGACCGCAGTAATCGCGTCCAGTTCGACGCCGACGGCCGCAAGGGAGTAGCCGGCGGACGTGTAGAGCGAAAAGACGATGCCGGACAACCCCGCCAGCAACCCCGAAAGCGCGTAGATCCGCACGGTCGTCGCTGCGACCGGCACGCCCATCAGCCGCGCCGTCGCCGCGCCGCCGCCGAGCGCGTAGATATTGGTGCCGAAGCGGGTTCGATGCGCCAAGAGAATGCCAATCGCAAAGACGAGCAGCATCAGCCCGCCGATCAGCGTGATGCGTCCGCCGCCCGGCAGCTTGAAGTATAGGCTCTTCAACGTCGCGTAGAATGGATGCTTGATCGGAATGGAATCGATCGACAACACAAAGGCCAGACCGCGCGCGAGAAACATGCCCGCAAGCGTGACGATGAAGGCTGGCATCTCCAGATAGTGGATGATCGCGCCCATCGCCGCGCCGAAAAGCGTCGCGACCGTTAGAACCATGGCGAAAGCGATGAGCGGGTGGACGCTTGTGTGTTCCAGCACGACGGCCAGGAAAACGCCGGTGAACGCGATGACCGAACCGATGGAGAGATCAATGCCGCCCGAGAGGATGACGAAGGTCATCCCGACGGCCGCGATGCCGAGGAAGGCATTGTCGGTCAAAAGGTTTCCAATCACCCGCGTGGAGAGGATGTTCGGATACTGCGCGACGCAAAGCGCATAGCCGAGAAGAAAGATCACGAGCGTAGCGATCAGCGGAAGATATTTAGGCTTCATTTTGCAGCTCGCTCGCTCGCTTTGCTCGCGCCACGCGCCGGCACCAAGAAGGAAAAGGCGGTGCGGAACCGCGGCGACTGAAACACAAGGATGAAGACGATGATCGCGGCCTTGATGATCAGGTTGAACTCCGGCGGGAAGCCGGAAAGAAGAATGCCGGTGTTGATCGCCTGGATGATGATCGCACCGAGCACCGATGCGGCAATGCTGAAGCGGCCGCCGAGCAGGGATGTGCCGCCGACCACGACCGCGAGGATGGCATCGAGCTCCAGCCAGAGCCCGGCATTGTTGGCATCGGCGCCACGAATATCGGCGGCGGCAATGATGCCGGCGATGGCGGCACAAAGGCCGGAAAGAACATAGGCGGCGATCAGCAGCACGGGCGTTAGCACGCCGGACAGCGTACTCGCCTGACGATTGACGCCGATCGCTTCGATCAGCATGCCGAGCGCCGTCCGTCGGACGACCATGGCGATCAGCACGCCGAAGACCAGCCAGATCACGACCGGCATCGGCAGGCCCGCGAAGGAACCGCTGCCGATGAAGGCGAGGCCGGGATCATTGAAGGTCAGGATCGCGCCCTCGGTGATGAGCTGGGCGATACCGCGCCCGGCGACCATCAGGACCAGTGTCGCAATGATCGGCTGGATGTCGAGCACCGCCACCAGCACCCCGTTCCAAAGACCGCAAAGGATACCGACGGCAAGCGTGATCAGCAGGGTTACGGCGACCGAATGCCCCGACGTGATACAAGCAGCCGCGGTAGCGCCGCAGATCGCCATGACCGCGCCGACCGAGAGGTCGATGCCCTTGGTGGCAATGACGACAGTCATGCCGATTGCCAGCAGCACCACGGGGGCGCCGCGATTGAGGATGTCGATGAGGCTGCCATAAAGCCGGTCGTTCTGGATTTCTAGGTTGAGGAAGCCGGGAAACACGAGCGAAACCGCCAGGATGATGACGCCAAGCGCGATCAGTTGCGGTAGCAACCGGTTCAGATAGAGCCGGAAGAACGACGTCATGACGTCCTCCTTTCATTGGTTGCGGCGATCGCTTCGACGATCTGGTGGGCGGTAATTCGGTTGCCGTCGAGTTCAGCGACATGGGCGCGATCCCGAAGCACGATGATCCGCGTGCTATAGGCGACCAGTTCCTCGATCTCCGAGGAGACGACGATCAAAGACAGGCCTTTCTCGCGCAGCGCCTCAATCAGCTTGACGATCTCCGCATGGGCGCCGACGTCGATGCCGCGCGTCGGCTCGTCGAGAATCAGGAATTCGGGCTCGGTCGCAAGCCAGCGCGCCAGGATCGCCTTCTGCTGGTTGCCGCCGGACAAGAGCTTGATTGGCTTCTCCCGATCGGCCGTACGGATATCGAGCGCGCGGATGTAGTGGTCCGCCAGCCGGTTCTGTTCCGCCCGTGCGATTGGCCGCGTCCAGCCACGGCGGGCCTGCAGCGCGAGCACGATGTTCTCGCGTACCGAGAGGTCGCCGATGATGCCTGATGTCTTGCGATCTTCCGGGCAGAAACCGAATCTGTGGCGAATGGCGGCACGCGGTGATGAGAGATCGACCGCGCGGCCGTCGATCTCGGCCTCGCCGCTGTCGGCACGATGGGCCCCGAAGAGAAGCTCCGCGGTTTCCGTTCGACCGGAACCGAGCAGGCCAGCCATGCCGACGACTTCACCGGCGCAGACATCGAGGTCGAAGGGGCGGACGCGGCCCTTGCGACCGTAATTGCGAAACCGGTAGCGCAGCGGCCCTTCCTGGTCCTGCGCGCGCGGCGCGTGGATTTCCGCCGCCAGTTCACGGCCGATCATCATCGCGATCAGTTCGCGCCGATCAAGATTGGCAGTTTCACGGGTTCCGACGAGTTGCCCGTTCCTGAGGACCGTTATCCGGTCTGAAACCTCGTAGACCTGTTCAAGGAAGTGGGTGACGAAGACGATGCCGAGCCCACGCGCCTTGAGGCGCCGGACAATACGGAAGAGCATCGCCACCTCATGCGTGTCGAGGCTCGCCGTCGGCTCGTCGAGAATCAACACCTTGCCCGAGAGATCAACGGCGCGGGCGATGGCGACGACCTGCTGGATCGCGACCGAATAGCTTGCAAGATCGCGGGTGACGTCGATGTCGAGTTCATAGTCGGCGAGCAGCTCCTGCGCACGCCGGTTCATGGCGCTAACGTCGACCATGCCGAAGCGCCGGGGCTGGCGCCCGAGGAAGAGATTTTCGGCAACCGTCAGGTTCGCCAGCAGGTTGACCTCCTGGTAGACCGTGCCGATACCGAGCGTCTGGGCCTCGAACGTGTCGCGCGGATCGACCTCCGCGTCATCGAGCAGGATGGCGCCGCCGTCGCGGCGGTAGGCACCGGTCAGGCATTTGATGAGAGTAGACTTGCCGGCGCCGTTTTCGCCAAGCAGCGCATGAACTTCTCCGCGCCGCAGGTGAAAATCGACCTTGTCGAGGGCCCTCGTTCCCGGGAAGGTCTTTTCGATCCGGATCGCCTGGAGAATGTGGTCACTGGTCTGCATCGGTACCGTCTCCGCGATGCTGGTATCTGTCGGACGAGAAGCACGGCGCCTGTCTGCGGCAAGCAGCGCTCTTCAGCCGGAAACTTGGAAAAGAGCGTGGCCCGCGCGAGAAGCAGCGCGGGCCACGGCCGACATCAGTAGCCGAGGCCCTTCTTTTCCTCGTAGACCTTCAGCGGCTCGTCGGCCTGAGTGTAGAGTTTCGATTCCGTCTGGATCCACTTCGGCGGCGCCGTGCCATCCTTCTGGTACGCGGCAAGCGCATCGAAGGCGGGGCCGGCCATGTTCGGCGTCAGCTCGACCGTGGCATTGGCTTCACCGGCGGCCATCGCCTGAAAGATGTCCGGAACCGCATCGATCGAGACGACAAGGATATCCTTGCCCGGCTTCAGGCCGGCTTCCTTGATCGCCTGGATGGCGCCGACGGCCATGTCGTCGTTGTGGGCATAGAGCGCGCAGATGTTCTTGCCGCCGTCCTCCGCCTTGAGGAAGCTTTCCATGACTTCCTTGCCCTTGGTGCGGGTGAAGTCACCGGTCTGGCTGCGGACGATTTTCAGGTTGTCGTGGCCGGAAAGCGCCTGCTCAAAGCCCTTCTTGCGGTCGATCGCCGGCGAGGAGCCGGTCGTTCCCTGAAGCTCCACGACGTTGCAGGGCTTGCCGGCCGCGGCGTCGACGAGCCACTTGCCGGCAACATTGCCCTCATGCACGAGATCGGACGTCACGGCCGTCAGATAGAGATCCTTCGAGGCGTCGACGGTGCGGTCGAGCAGGATGACCGGAATTTCCGCATCCTTAGCTTCCTGCAGCACCTCGTCCCAGCCGGTAGCGACGACCGGGGCGACGAGGATGGCGTTCACGCCCTGCGCGATGAAGGAACGGATCGCCTTGATCTGGTTTTCCTGTTTCTGCTGCGCATCAGCGAATTTGAGGTCGATGCCGCGCTGCTCTGCCTGCTGCTTGGTCAGCGTCGTCTCGGCGGCGCGCCAGCCGGACTCCGAGCCGATCTGCGAAAAGCCGACGACCAGATCGGCCGCGGAAGCACTGCCGAACGTGCAGGCAGCAAAGATCGTTGCACTCGCAAGTGCCTTGGCGATTTTCATGATGTCCTCCCAAAGAAAGCTGCCTCCACGCAGCCATCGAGATAAAAATCATATAATATTACTTTTGTAAACGGGCACTTTTCATCTAACGCGCAAGACGTCGATGAAATTCATCGGAGGTCGCAGAAGGCTGAACGCGGGCAGCCGACCCCGACGCGGGAGCGTCGGAACGTTCAGAGGATTAGCGGGCGAGAACAGGCGCCTTCCGCTACGCGCTAGGCCCTCGCCAGCAATGTGCCGGCGGCGCTGGCGGTCATCACGAGAACCACACCGAAGATCTGGTTGAGGGAGAGCGCCTGCCCGAGAACGATGAAGCCGGCGCAGGCGCCGATGGCCGGCTCAAGGCTCATCAGGATGCCGAAGGCCGACGGCTGCATGCGACGCAGCGCCATGAACTCGAGTGCGTAGGGGAGCAGCGGCACCAGAATGGCGAGCCCAGCCGTCACCAGCAGCATGTCGAGGGAGAAGCCGGATTGAACCTGATGGAGACCGAACGGCGTCGCGAAGACTGCAGCAAACAGCAGCGAAACAGCAAGTCCCTCCAATCCCCTGAAGCGTTGGCCGGCCTGTTTCATCAGCACGATATAGCCGCCCCAGCCGATCGCCGCGCCGAAGGCGAAAAGTAGGCCGATTGTGTCTCCGACCCAGGCGCCACCATCCCAGGAGAGGCAGAGTACGCCCGCCGCTGCCACAAGCGGGCAAAGCAGGCGCCAGCCACGGCCGCCGAAAATCGCAGCGACCGTCAACGGACCGAGAAACTCAATCGCCACCGCAAGCCCGAGCGGGATGCGCGCGATCGCCGCAAAGAAACAGAGCGTCATCACGGCCATCGTGGCGCCGAGCGAAAGCGCCGAGAGCCACTGCGCCCGGGTGTAGCTGAGGAAGGCGGGCCGGACGAGAAGCAGCAGGAATGCCGCCGCCCAGGAGAGCCGCAGCCAGGTCGCGCCAAAAGCCCCGACACTTTCCATCGCCGGCTTGGAGAGTGCAGCGCCGAACTGCACGCTCGACATGGAGAGCAGACAAAAAACAATCGCGACAGAGACACGCCCTGTGGAATCGTCCGTCGTACCCTGCCCGCTCCACCCGCTATCCGCAGTCGTCTCCGTTTCCGCCATGTCCATTCTCCCGTTGGGCTTGAACAGACATAGCAATCCCGGCACAATAATGAACGCTAATAGTTGTGATGTCGCTATAAGGGATCGTTATATGCATGATCTGGATATCGGCCTGCTGCGCGCCTTCGTCGTGACCGCCGAATGCGGCAGCGTCAGCGGTGCTGCCCAGCGGTTGGCACGGACTCAAGCCGCCGTTAGCATGCAGTTGCGCCGGTTGGAGGACGATGTCGGCGCCAGGCTTTTGAACCGCAGCACCAGGGGCATGGACCTGACCGAAGCCGGGCATGTGCTGTTTCCCTATGCCCAGAAGATGCTGGGGCTGAGCGAAGGAGCCCGGCGAGCGCTCGCCGGGCAGGCGCTCCAGGGCCCGATCCGCTTCGGCATGATCGAGGACATCGCCGTCGGCTCGCTGCCAAGGGCACTGCAGCGTTTCGCCGAATGTCATCCGAACGTGGCGCTCGAACTGACGGTCACCGAAAGCACCGTGTTGTCGGAGAAGCTGTCGCAGGGTCAGCTCGATGTCGCGATCGGCGATCCGGCCCTAATCCGTGGTGAGCCGATCCTCACCTGGCGGCTGCCGCTGCGCTGGGTCGCGGCGCGCGGTTTCGAGCTCCCGCAGGAAGGGCCTTTGCCGCTCGTCACCTTCGACGGGGTCTGCACCTGGCGCCACAAGATGATTGAAGCGCTGAAGGGTGGGGATCGGCCTTGGCGCACGGTGCTGACGAGCGCCAGCCTCTCCTCGATCCAGTCGATGATCGAGGCGGGGCTCGGCATCGCCGTTCTGCTGGATCTCAATATCCGCGCCAACACGATGCGGGTCCTCGGGACCGAAGAGGGCCTGCCGCCCGCCCCGGTGATCGAACTCGGGCTTTTCGCGGCCGACGACCAGGGCCTCTCATCCCGCCCGGTCTCAGCACTCTGGGCGTTCCTTTCCGAAGAGCTTCAGGCGCAGGCATTGGCAACGGGCCGCGCAGCGTGATCTCAACCGCGGTTGCGTCACGCTCGACGAACGAAATACAACGCCCAGAGATTGAAAAAACCCGAGAAAAATTTTACTAAATAAAGATTGCGCCGCGCCCGAAGCCTGGGTTGCGGCGGCGGGCAGGACGTTGGACATGGTAACAATCAAGGAAATCGCTTCGGCTGTCGGGGTCTCTTCGGCGACCGTCTCACGGGTGCTGAATTACGATCCAACGCTTTCGATCTCCACCAAGAAGCGGCAGGCGATCATCGAGACAGCCGAGGCGCTGAACTATGCGACGCCCCGCAACCGCGGGCGCGGTGCGGGACCGATGCAGGGCCTGAAATTCGCGCTGGTGCATTTTCTCCAGCCCGCCCAGGAACTGATCGATCCCTATTATGTCGGCGTCAGGCTTGGCATCGAAAACCGCTGCCAGTCGCTGAAGATCGAGGTGGTCAAGGTCTTCCACAACGGCAACCTGCCGGAGGCGGCGATCCTGCAGGGCGCCAACGGCGTCGTTGCCGTCGGCCACCATTACGGCGAAGAGGTTCACTGGCTGCGGCGGCACAGCCGCCACCTGGTCTTTGCCGATTTCGCCCCCGACGACGATGTCGACGACAGCGTGATGAGCGACGTGTCCGTGGCCATGAACCGCCTGCTTCAAGGCATATACGGCATGGGTTACCGCCGAATCGGCTTTCTCGGCTGGATCGACGCCTTCCGCGACAAGGACGACATCCATTCGGAGCGCCGCTGCCGCGCCTTCATCCAGTGGATGACGAAGGCCAGCCTCTACGATCCGGAACTCTGCATGGTCGAGAAGCTGACGCCGGACAGCGGCTATATGCTCGCCAAGGCGATGCTGTCAAAAACCAATCCGCCCAAAATCCTGGTGACCTGCAACGACAACATGGCGATCGGCGCCTACCGGGCCATTCACGAGATGGGCCTTCGGATCCCCGACGATGTCGCCGTGGCAAGCTTCAACGACATCCCGGTCGCGCAGTTTCTCGGCCCGCCGCTTTCGACGGTCAAGATCCCGGCCGAAGTGATCGGCGAGACGGCTGTCGACCTATTGGTCGAACGGCTGACCGGACGCGACGTGGCCAAGAAGGTGATCCTCGGAACAGAGATGGTCTGGCGCGGCAGCACGGCCACGACGGGCTCCGTTGCTGACCGGTAAACAGCCGGTAAAAACACGGTGGTAAAAATTTACTGAAATATTGCCTTCTTCAGAATTTTGCGAAATACTCCGCGCCGAGACTAGGAGGAACGTCTCGGGGAACGAAATTCAAGGGAGGAAAACAATGGACATGCGTATCTATCTGCCGCGCTTTAGCGCCATCGCGCTCGCCGGCGCCAGCCTCTTGGCGGTGACTGCGGCGCAAGCCAAGGAAATCACCGTCTGGTGCTGGGATCCGAACTTCAACGTCGCGATCATGAAGGAGGCCGGCGCGCGCTATACCAAGACGCATCCTGACGTCACCTTCAACATCGTCGATTTCGCCAAGGCCGACGTCGAGCAGAAGCTGCAGACCGGCCTTTCGTCCGGCACGGCGGACGCACTGCCCGACATCGTGCTGATCGAGGATTATGGCGCGCAGAAATACCTGCAATCGTTCCCCGGCGCCTTCGCGCCGCTCTCCGGCACGGTCGACTATTCCGGCTTCGCTCCCTACAAGGTCGAGCTGATGACGCTGGATGGCCAGGTCTATGGCATGCCCTTCGATTCCGGCGTCACCGGCCTCTATTATCGCAAGGACTACCTGGAGCAGGCCGGCTTCAAGCCCGAGGACATGCAGGGCATCACCTGGGACCGCTTCATCGAGATCGGCCAGCAGGTCGAAGCCAAGACCGGCAAGAAGATGATGGGTCTCGACCCGACCGACGCCGGCCTCGTGCGCATCATCATGCAATCGGCCGGGCAATGGTACTTCGACAAGGAAGGCAAGGCGAACATCACCGGCAACGCCGCGCTGAAGGGAGCGCTGGAGACGGTCGGCAAGATCATGTCTTCCAACATCTACAAGCCGGCCGCCGGCTGGGCCGACTGGGTCGGAACCTTCACTTCCGGTGACGTCGCCACCGTCATCACCGGCGTCTGGATCACCGGCACCGTCAAGGCGCAGCCGGACCAGTCGGGCAAGTGGGGCGTGGCGCCGATCCCGGCCCTTTCGATCGACGGCGCGACGCATGCCTCGAACCTCGGCGGATCGAGCTGGTACGTGCTTGAAAGCTCGGCGGAGAAAGCCGAGGCGATCGACTTCCTGAACGCGGTCTACGCCAAGGACGTCGATTTCTACCAGACGATCCTGCAGGACCGCGGCGCCGTCGGCTCGCTGCTCGCTGCCCGTGGCGGGGCCGCCTATGGCGAGGCCGATGCCTTCTTCGGCGGTGAAAAGGTCTGGCAGAACTTCTCCGACTGGCTCGCGAAGGTTCCCTCGGTCAACTACGGCGTCTTCACCAACGAGGCGGACACCGCGGTCACCGCGCAATTGCCGGCGCTCTCGCAGGGAACACCTGTCGACGACGTGCTGAAGGCGATCGACGCCGAGGTCAGCGCACAGGTCCAGTAGTCGCTACGGCGTTTGTCTGCACCACTCCTGGCCGTGGCGATTGCGCCGCGGCCAACGGCTCCAGCTATCCATGGGGATGATGATGGCTCTCGCGCGCCGCGGCGGCATCGGCCGATACTACAACGTCAATGGCTGGCTCTTCGTTGCGCCGGCGCTCGGGCTGATCGCCCTTTTCATGATCTATCCGATCGTCTGGTCGCTCTGGATGTCGTTCCAGTCCGGCCGCGGCATGATGCTGAAATTCGCCGGCTTCGCCAACATCGTCCGTCTCTGGAACGACCCGGTCTTCATCAAGGCGCTCACCAACACGCTGACCTATTTCGTCGTGCAGGTGCCGATCATGATCTTGCTGGCGCTAATCCTGGCGTCATTGCTCAACAATCCGAGGCTCGTCGGCCGCGGCTTCTTCCGCACCGCCATCTTCCTGCCCTGCGTCACCTCGCTCGTCGCCTATTCGGTGCTGTTCAAAGGCATGTTCGCGCTCGACGGCATCGTCAACTCGACCCTTGAGGCGATCGGCATCATCGCCTCGCCGATCCCGTGGCTGACGCATCCCTTCTGGGCGAAGGTGCTCGTCATCATCGCCATCACCTGGCGCTGGACCGGCTACAACATGATCTTCTACCTGGCGGCGATGCAGAACATCGACAAGTCGATCTATGAGGTGGCCCGTATCGACGGGGTGCCCGCCTGGGCCCGCTTCACCCACATCACCATCCCGCTGCTGAAACCCGTCATCCTGTTCACCACGATCATCTCGACGATCGGCACGATCCAGCTCTTCGACGAGGTCTACAATCTGACCGAGGGCAAGGGTGGCCCTTCCAACGCGACGCTGACCCTGTCGCTCTACATCTACAACCTGACCTTCCGCTTCATGCCGAACTTCGGCTACGCGGCGACGGTCTCCTACGTGATCGTCGTGCTCGTCGCTTTGCTCGCCTGCCTTCAGTTCTTCGCGGCACGGGAGCGCGACCGATGAACAACGGATCCGCACGCATCGCAACCGCCATCGTCACCTACGGCTTCGTCGGGCTGATGGCCTTTCTTTCGATCTTCCCCTTCGTCTGGATGCTGCTCGGCGCCACCAATTCGTCGATCGACATCATCAAGGGCAAGATGCTGCCGGGCAGCGCGCTCGCCACCAACATCGCCACCTTTTTCACCCAGGTGAATGCGCCGCTGGTCTTCTGGAACTCGGCCAAGATCGCCATACTGGCAACGGCGCTGACGCTCGCCGTCTCGTCGCTTGCCGGCTATGGCTTCGAGATGTTCCGCTCGCGCCATCGTGACCGGATCTACAGCGCCTTGCTGTTGACGATGATGATCCCGTTTGCGGCGCTGATGATCCCGCTCTTCATCATGATGGGCAAGGCGGGGCTGATCAACACCCACCTCGCGGTCGTCTTGCCGTCGATCGGCTCGGCCTTCATCGTCTTCTACTTCCGCCAGTGCACCAAGGCGTTCCCTTCGGAGCTGCGCGACGCAGCCAAGGTCGACGGGCTGAAGGAATGGCAGATCTTCCTGTTCATCTACGTGCCGGTGATGCGCTCGACCTATGCGGCGGCCTTCATCATCGTCTTCATGACCGCCTGGAACAACTATCTCTGGCCGCTAATCGTGCTGCAGTCGAACGAGACGAAGACAATCACACTCGTCGTCTCCTCGCTCGCCTCCGCCTACTACCCCGATTACGGCGTCGTCATGGTCGGCACCATCCTCGCAACGCTTCCCACCCTCGCGGTCTTTTTCTTCATGCAACGCCAATTCGTCCAGG
Organism: Sinorhizobium sp. NFACC03; assembly: GCF_900103435.1. Lineage (NCBI taxonomy): Bacteria > Pseudomonadati > Pseudomonadota > Alphaproteobacteria > Hyphomicrobiales > Rhizobiaceae > Sinorhizobium > Sinorhizobium sp. NFACC03. The sequence goes on along the minus strand of NZ_FMXF01000003.1, from coordinate 270,030 downwards.
GAATGCTGGGCTCAGTCAAATAGGAATGATGATGCGTTCTGTTACCTCTTTCAACGATTCCTGGGTCTTCTCCGAAGGCTGCGCCGCCACTGAAGCCGGCCGCCTGCAGGCGGGCAGGCCCGTGAGCCTGCCGCACAATGCGGTGGAACTGCCGTTCAATTACTTCGACGAGGCCTCCTATCAGCGCGCATTCACCTATCAAAAGCCGCTCGCCTGGCGTCGGGAGTTCCATGGCCGCGAGGTCTCGCTCGTCTTCGACGCTGCGATGGCCGATGCCGTCGTCTATCTCAACGGCGAAGAGATCGTTGCCCACAAGGACGGCTATACGCCCTTCGAAGCGCGCCTGACCGACAGGCTGCGGGAGGGCGATAACCTGATCACTGTCAAGATCGACGGCAGCGAAAACCCGGAGATCCCACCATTCGGCGGCCGCATCGATTATCTGACCTACGCCGGCATCTATCGCGACGTCTGGTTGAAGGTCACCGACGCGGTTTCGATCGCCAACATCAAGATCGAGACCCGCGATGTCCTCAGCGACGCCAAGTCCGTCACGGTCCGTTGCAATCTCGCCAATCCGCAAAGCTTGACGTTAGCCGGAACTGTCACGGCACTGCTCAAGGACACGAACGGCAAGGTGCTGGCGGAAGCCATCGGCGAGACCCGCGGTGAGAGCGTCACATTGGAGATTACCGGTCTCAAGGGGCTTTCGCTCTGGGATATCGACAGTCCCGTCCTCTACGAGGCGGAGGTGCAACTGCGCAGCGATCGCGGCAGCGACCGGCTCTCGTCGCGCTTTGGCTTCCGTACAGCAGAGTTCACCACGGAAGGTTTCAAGCTCAACGGCCGGCCGCTGAAGATCCGTGGTCTCAACCGCCACCAGGCCTTCCCCTATGTCGGCTATGCCATGGGCCGGTCGGCCCAGGAGCGCGATGCCGAGATCCTGAAGAACACGCTACATTGCAACCTTGTCCGCACCTCGCACTATCCGCAATCCAAGTGGTTTCTCGACCATTGCGACCGCATCGGCCTGCTCGTCTTCGAGGAAATCCCCGGCTGGCAGCATATCGGCGGTGAGGCCTGGAAGCAGGAGGCGATCCAAAACGTCCGCCGCATGATCGAGCGCGACTGGAACCACCCGTCGATCATCATCTGGGGCGTGCGCATCAACGAGTCGCAGGACTCCCACGATTTCTACGTCGAGACCAACCGGCTGGCGCGTGAACTCGACCCGACGCGGCAAACCGGCGGCGTGCGCTACATCACCGACAGCGAGTTCCTCGAAGACGTCTACACGATGAACGACTTCATCCTCGGCAACGAGGAACTGCCGGGGGAAAACCGCCCGCGCACGGCGCTGCGCCCACAGCAGGAGTGCACCGGGCTCAATCGCAAGGTGCCCTACCTCATCACCGAATTCGGCGGCCACATGTACCCGACGAAGATTTACGATCAGGAGCAGCGACAGGCCGAGCATGTGCGCCGGCACCTGGAGGTGCTGAACGCCGCGCATGGTGACCCCAGCATCTCCGGCGCCATCGGCTGGTGCATGTTCGACTACAACACCCACAAGGATTTCGGCTCCGGCGACCGGATCTGCTATCACGGTGTCATGGACATGTTCCGCCAGCCGAAGTTTGCAGCCTATGTCTACGCCAGCCAATGCGAGCCGTCCGAGGACGTGGTTATGAAGCCGGTCACTTTCTGGGCGCGCGGCGAGCGCAACATCGGCGGCGTGCTGCCTTTGATCGTGCTCACCAATTGCGACGAGGTCGAGCTGAAATACGGCTCGCTGGTGAAGCGCGTTGGTCCGGACCGCGAAAATTTCCCGCATCTGCCGCATCCGCCTGTGGTCATCGACCATCGCCACTTCACCAAGGACGAACTCGGCGTCTGGGGCATGAAGTGGGAAGACGCCGCGTTCACCGGCTTCATCGACGGCAAGGCCGCAGCCAGCCTGCGCATGGTCGCCGATCCGGTACCGACGACGCTCGAGGTCGTGGCAGACAACACCACACTGCGGACCGAAGGGCGTGACAGTGTTCGCGTGATCGTGCGCGCGCTCGACCAGGCCGGCAACGTCCTGCCGTTCCTCAACGATGCGGTCGACGTCACCGTCACCGGCCCTGCCCGATTGCTTGGGCCCGAGCGCCTGGTCTTCCAGGGTGGTTCGACGGGCTTCTGGCTGGAGACGACGGGGGCTGCTGGCGGCATCGCCGTCGCGGTAACCTCGACACGGCTTGGATCCGTAAGACTGGAACTTTCGGCAGTGGCAAGCGAGGCAGCGGCTGCATGAGCGAACTCCAACTCAGCGACGTCAGAAAGTCCTACGGCAACTTCGAGGTCATCAAGGGGGTCGACCTCGACATCAAGACCGGCGAGTTCGTCGTCTTCGTCGGTCCGTCCGGCTGCGGCAAGTCGACCCTGCTTCGGATGATCGCCGGTCTCGAAGAGATCACATCCGGTGATCTCACGATCGACGGCGAGCGGATGAACGATGTCGATCCGTCAAAGCGCGGCATCGCGATGGTGTTCCAATCCTATGCGCTCTACCCGCATATGACGGTTCGGGAAAACATGGGCTTCGCGCTGCGTTTTGCCGGCGTGCCGAAGGTCGAGATCGAACAACGGGTCGGTGAGGCTGCGAACATCCTGGAGCTGGGTCCGCTGCTCGATCGCAAGCCGAAACAGCTTTCCGGCGGCCAGCGCCAGCGGGTGGCGATTGGTCGGGCAATCGTGCGGCACCCGAAGATTTTCCTCTTCGACGAGCCGCTCTCCAATCTCGATGCCGAACTGCGCGTCCACATGCGCATCGAGATCGCCAGGCTGCACAAGAAGCTCGCAACGACGATCATCTACGTCACCCATGACCAGGTCGAGGCGATGACACTTGCCGACAAGATCGTCGTCATGCGCGGCGGCGTGGTCGAACAGGTCGGCTCGCCGCTCGACCTTTACGACGATCCGGCCAATCTCTTCGTCGCCGGCTTCATCGGCTCACCGAAAATGAACTTCTTGAAGGGGATCGTCGACGCTCGCGGAACGCAGGTACGTCTGCCCGACTTCGGCAACGCGACTATTCCAGTAGCCATCAAGGAGGCTACGCCTGGGAGCTCCGTGACCATCGGCATCCGGCCCGAACATTTCGGCGACAGCGGCTCGGCAAGCCTCGATCTGACGATCGACATGCTGGAACATCTCGGCGGCGAGACCTTCGCCTATGCCCGCCATGGCGACGGCGAATTGATCATCATCGAGACCAAGAATGGTCGCGGCCTGAAGTCCGGCGATAGCATCGCCGCCCGCTTCGATCCGGCCGCCGTTCTGGTGTTCGACGCCGACGGAAGGCGTCTGCGGTAGGGCAATTCCAGGAAAAGTGCGAAACGGTTTTCTGTCCGGAATTGCGTAATTTCAAAGACTTAGATCACTTCAGTGTTTCGATGAAACAATGAAATGATCTAGGCAGCCCGCGCGTGTTGTTGCGCCGGCGCCATCCCTCTGGAGATGGCGCCGGTCGAATCCTACTGGAACATGCCCTTCGGCGTCTCGCCCTTCAGGAAGGGCTCGACGAAGGCGTAGAGCAGATCCGTCTGATTGATGACCGCGGTGTGCGACGTCGCCGGCAGGATCGCGAGGCGCGAAGCCGCAAGCGGCTTGCCCATGTCGCCCATCGCACCGCCGCCGAGCAGGCGGAACAGCGCGACGTTGTGCTCGAGCGTCGCCACGTCGGCGTCGCCGGCAATGATCAGCACCGGTGTCTTCAGGGTATTGACGTCTGCCTCCCAAGCCATCGGTTCCTTTTCGAGCTGGATGAGCTTGCGTGCAAGTTCCGGAAAGCCGTTGGGCTCGACGGCGAGCTTGCGATAGTCCTCGGCAAACGGCAGGCCGACGATCATCTCAACCGTCATCTGCGGGATGACCGCCTTGAACTCCGGCTTCCAGCCGTCAGCGTCGTAAGCGACGGATGCGGCAGCGAGCTTGTTCACCTTTTCCGGGTGGCGGATCGCCAGTTGCAGACCGGCGGCCGCACCCATGGAGTAACCAAAGACGTCAGCCTTCTTGAGATCAATCGCATCCATGAAGGCAGCGACGTCATCGGCGAGGTTCGGATAAGTGATCGGCCGGTCGATATCGGTGGTGCGGCCATGGCCCTGCAGCTCGACCGCATAGACCTTGTGGGTCTCTGCAAGCTTCGGGATGATCGCGCCCATCGACGGAATGTTCATGTAGGCGCCGTGCAGCACGACCAGCGGTTCGCCCCCGCCCGAGATCTCGTAATACATCTTCATGCCGTTGACATCGACGCGATTGCCCACCGGCTCGGCGTCGGCAAATGTGGTGCCGGAAATCAGCAGAGCGCCAGCAATGAAAGCGGTGCGGAACATGCATATTCTCCAATGAAAGAACACAAGGGGCAAAACGCCTTGAGCTGGCGGCATTTCCTTGGGTTCGGTTAGATTTTGATCGGCAAGACGCCGATCGGCTCAATCTTTTCCTTCCGCTGGACAGTGTGTGGCCGTCCTGCGGTTCTCGAACCATTCTCCAATACGTGGCCTGATGCCTTGGCTTCGGCCACAGAGTGACGTTCGGCTCCCGGTTTCGCATTCTCCTTGATGAGCGCAGCCCAGTCCTGCCGGGCTCGCTAGAAGTGCATCAGGACAACCGGGATATCGTCGACGCGCTTTCCATGGGGCTGGTGTCGCGCCGCTCGTAGGCGCGCTGGTCACGCAGGATCTGGAAGGCGATCGTCAAAAGCTTGCGCGCGATGGCAACCCGCGCCTTGTTCACTCCTCTGAACTTCAAGTGGTCGTACTGGGCGCGCAGCTCAGGATCGCTGGCGATGGCGGGGGTGACCGCCTCGACGAACGCCCAGCGCAACCATTTATTGCCCTGCCTGATGATCTTGCCGTGGAAGGTCTTGCCGCCGGAGGAATAGGTCGACGGTACCAGGCCCGCATAGGCAGCAAGCTTCTTCGGGTTGCGGAACCGGTTGATGTCGTCGATTTCCGCATCGATCAGCCGGGCGAAGAACTCGCCGATGCCGGGGATCGTCTTCAACAGCCTGACATTGCCATTGCCCTTGGTCATCGCCCGGATCGTTGTCTCCGCCTGCTTGATGCGCGCATCGATGTCGCCGATGAAGGCGAGGCCACGATCAATCTGGACGCGGTCGATCGCAGAGACCGCGACCTGCGTCAGCTGGATGCGCCCGGCCTTGCCGAACAGGTCCCCGAACTTTTTGAGCTGGGCCGTCTGTTCCGGATAACGATCAAACACCGTGACGATGCGGTTCTTCGTCATCGTGCGCAGCCGCACGTAAAACATCCGCTCGCGCAGCGCCACGCGCAGCTCGCGGGCCTTGTCGCTCGGTGCCCAGGCCTGTGGCACCAGGTCGGCCCTGAGCAGGTGTGCCAGCACGGTGGCGTCGATCTTGTCGGTCTTGATCTTGGCGTCGGCGATCGCCTTGACCTTCAACGGATGGGCGAGAACGACATCATCACAAATGTCGTCGAGCCAGTCGTAGATCACCATCCAGTTGCGCGTCGCCTCGACAACCGCATGGCTGTTCTCGCGATAGCGCTCGAGAAAGCTGCCCAGCGACTGGCGGTCGTTCTTCACCCGACCGGAGCGTAGCGTCTTGCCGCACGAATCCTGCACCACCAGGTGGCTGTAGGATTTGTGGTAGTCGACGCCGATGTGGTAATCATAGGACGCAGTCGTGCTTCCAACTCCCTTGTTGAGATCTCGAAAACCCCAACAGGATAAGCCGAAAGGCTGGAAGCGTGACTGTCCCGCAATCATCACCGCCATCTCCGTGATCCGTTCTCTCCCAGAGGCGACCTCTTTCATGTCACCTCCTTGTTGTCAGCGCGGTTCAAAACCGCCGTCGAGCTTAAGACGCGCGGCGCTTTCCCATCCCGACGTCGACATTCAAGAAAATTTCGGCTTTGCATTGCGGCGCGCCGAAAGGGTCTAACGCAGCAGTCGCCGCACAGGCGTTCAGCTCGGCGGATTGAGTTTCGGCCACAGGCCCCACGCCTCGACCGCCGCCTGTGAACGGGGGAGGAGGACGACGGATGCTCCGGCCTGTGCAAAGGCGCGGGCGGTGGCCGCGCCGATACCCTTGCTGGCCCCTGCGACCAAGGCGACCTTGCCGGCAAATCCGAGATCGTTTGTGTCCATCAATCCGCCTCCATCTGACACTGTCGCACCGTTTCTGGCGCCTCACGGCGACGGCTGATTCGTGCAAGCGCGTATGCCTCCCACACGTGGACAAGTGGCCGCCTGGGTTCGCGCCGCGGCTGCCGGATGGCAGCGAGGCCTCGGATTACCATCCGCCGCCGCCAGATCGAACAGACCTTGCCGGACGTCTTCGGCTTGCCTTCTCAGGACGATTGGCGCGGCATCATCGCCCGCGTTGACGGATCCATCCGAGGCGTCCGTCGTAACGGCTTGAAGTGGGGCACGACCCCGTCTACAGCTGTCTCAGCATATAGTCTTTGAGCAGCAAGGCGTGATTGCGCCCTTCGTCTTTTACGCTGTAGAGCAGACACACGGGGCCTTCGTCGATGCGCTGCCGCAAGAGATCGACGGCGGCCCGGTTGTCGTTGAGCTCACCAATGTAGCGCTTGCTGAACTCGTCCCAGGTGCCTTGATCCCCGTGAAACCACCGGCGCAGTTCCGTCGTCGGCGCGATCTCCTTGAGCCAGAGGTCGACCGCCGCTTCCGCCTTGGTCAGACCACGCGGCCACAGGCGATCGACCAGGATGCGCATGCCGTCCCCATCCGCCTTCGGCTCATAGACACGTTTCGTCTTCAGCTGCATGAACGCCCCTCGCCTGACCGCATTGCTTGGACCATAGCCGCCCGCCGCTGTCCAACCAAGCCTGGAGGATTTGCAGGCAGACACCAAGGGCGCGACCGCTATACCCCGCGTCTGTTGCCCCAGAGCAGAACATGCAGTTGCGGCAGCACCCGAGCCTCGAACCAGCGGTCCTCCGTCACCTTGCCGACAAGCCAGAGCATGCGGTCGATAATGCCGTCGATATCGACGGTGGCATCGTCGTCATCAGGGGGCGGCGGCGTGTGGTTGCCAGGCTGCAGGTAGAGCGGCAGATGCGGATAACGGGCCGCCGCATCGCGGGCATAGGCATAATCGCGCTCGTCGAAGACGACGATCTTCAGCGCCACCTCGGGCCGGCCTGCCGCCATGCGAAGACAGTCGTCGAAGGCGTTCCAGTCGGTCTTCATGCCGCTCGACGGCGGCTTCGGGCTCAAGACCAGCACGTCGAGATCGGCAAACCAGTCCTTGGCGGTGCTGCCCTGCGTCTCCAGGGCAAACCGGTAGCCTTCCTCTCGCCCACGCGCGATCAGAGGTCCAAGCGGCTGGATCGCCGGATTGCCACCGGATAACGAGACCGTGAGCGGCTTGCTGCCGGATAGCCGGCTGACTTCGCTCCAGATCTCCTCCACCGTCATCGGCAGCCATTGGTCGCGATATTCGCTGTCGACCGCATGCAGCGTGTCACACCAGCTGCAGCGATAATCGCAGCCGCCCGTGCGCACGAACACGGTCGGCAGGCCGATCAGGATGCCCTCGCCCTGGATCGTCGGCCCGAAGATTTCGCTGATCCGGATGCGCGTTTCGCCAGGCCCGGTCATGGCCGGTATTCCGCCCAGGTCTTCGGTGTTTCGCTGACGCGCACCGCCGAGGTTTCAGGGAGCCTCACCTTGCACCAATCGTAGAAATGCTTTGCCAGACATTCGGCCGTCACCTGGTCATGGCCGAGGACGTCATTGAGGTGACGATGGTCGAAGCTCTCGTCGATGTAGCGCTTCAGTGGCGCCAGCTCGTGATAGTCGCGCACGAAGCCGTGTTCGTTCAGTTCCGCACCGGCAAGCTCGACTTCAACGACGTAGTTATGCCCGTGCAGCCGGGCGCACTGGTGGTCCGCCGGCAGGCTCTTCAGCTGGTGCGAGGCGGAGAAATGGAACTCCTTGGTAATCCGGAACATCACTTCACCTCCTCGGCTGAAAAAGCAGACGTCGCCGCCACCCAGAAATCCGGATCCTCATAATCGGTCGGGTCCGCAACACTGGCAAGATGAAAGGCCTCGCGCCGCTCGACGCAGGTGCCGCAGCGGCCGCAATGGCGTGCGCCACCCTTGTAGCAGGACCAGGTCTCTTCGAAGGGTGTCGCATGGCTTGCGCCGTCGGTGACGATATCCGCCTTCGATACGGTCACATAGGGCGCGTAGAGTGCAACGCTGGCATAGCCGTCGAGCGCCTGGTTCTGCATCGCCTGAAACGCATCGATGAAACCGGGACGGCAATCGGGATAGATGAAATGATCGCCGCCATGCACGGCGACCGCAACCGCGTCCGCCTTCTGCGCCGCCGCAAGCCCGAAGGCAATCGCGAGCATGATGGCGTTGCGGTTCGGAACCACCGTCGCCTTCATGGTTTCCTCGGCATAGTGGCCGTCGGGCACGTCGACATCGTCCGTCAGCGCCGATCCGGTGAGGTGGGCGCCGATGGCGCGAATGTCGATGATCTGATGTGGAACGCCAAGCCGCCTCGCACAGGCGGCGGCAAAGTCCAGTTCCTTGCGGTGTCGTTGTCCATAGTCGAAGGAGAGCAGGCCTATAAGCTCCTGCTCGGCTGCGACCTTGTGGGCAAGCGATACCGAGTCCAATCCGCCGGAGCAGATGACAATCGTCTTCATGATAGGTGTCCTTGTTTTGACCGGGTAGGCTGCGACCGGATTACGGGGTGCCTTCTAGGACAAAGCAGAGGCGATGGGAAGCTTAATGTCGGAGATTGTGGCGAACAAATACTGTTTCGACGACCGAACATCGGCGCTGTGGCACAAGGCCAAGAGAAATTTTCGATCACCAAGGGGAACGGGAAGCGTCTGCAAGCGTTGCGGCGTGAAGGTCGCCGATGCATTGGTCAATAGCTCGCGCGCCCATAATGGCGGAACTGGGCGCGCGGGTTTCGATGATTCTTGAGATGCGTCAGTGGCTATTGCTGAAGCCCCGGATACGCCCATACGCCCGAAACACGCATCAGATCGCGGTAAATTACCAACCTCTCGTCAGACCCGACCTTTGCCGCCTCATCCTGGGATGGTGCGTCCAGCGCATTCAGCGGCACCACTGCCGTCAGCAGGTCGCGCTGTTTCAATGCGTCTTCCATTACTGTGCGAGCTCGGCGCATGTGGCTTGAGCTGGTCACCAGGATCACTGTGTCGGCCTGATGCCGCACCAACAGATTGGCAGCATTGATCACATTGCCGATCGTGTCTTTCGACTTGTCTTCAATGATGATGCGATCGCGGCTGACACCCTTGTCGACCAGCCACTTGGACATCACGTCGCCTTCAGTAACGCCATTCTTCGGCACGCCGCCACTTACCATCACCAGTGCTGTCGGGTTCGCCTCTGCAGCCTTCAACGTCACGTCGAGGCGATCGAGCAAAGTCTGCTGCGCCGTGCCGTCATCCGCCAGCGCGTAGCCCAAGGCGACGACCACGATTTTGCCGGGCACCGTTGGGATATCGAAGTTGGGCTTTTCGGCCATGATCTGTTCTGCGCGAACAAAGCGCTTGCGATACTCCTCCGCGCGTTCGCGATCGAGCCCTGCGAGCGCTTGATGGGCGAGTGCCGCGCCGGTCTCATCGCCACGGATGCGGGCAATCGCTTCCAACCAGCTTTGAGCGTCAAATGCGGTCGGCTCCTTGTCAAGGATACCCTGGAACGTCGTCTGCGCCTCGTCGAGCTTCTTCTGGATGATCTGCGTTGAGGCGACGGCATACTGAAAATCCAGCCGCTCTGGTGCTAACGTCGACGCTTCCTTGAAGGCCGCTTCCACGACATCGTACTTGCCGTGCAAGGTAATGCCCTTGAAGACTTCGGCTTCCGCTTTTTTGACGTCGCCTCCCGACCAGTAATACTGCATGCCAGTGTCCACCAGCTGCTTGATACGGCCAGCGCTGGTCTGATCGAAGGCCACGGCTGGAGCGACCGAGATAAGACACGCTGTTGCTGTCAACACTGCCAGGAGTCGGCGTCTCGCGCCGCCCGCCTTCGTCCGATGCGGAACATCCGACGCAAACACGATCGAGCCCGTCAAAAGGGCAAGAATGGAACTTGGCTTCATTTGATATCTCCCAGTTTTCCGGTTGCCCACAGGCTTGCTCGCCCTCGGGCCGATAAGCGTTCCGTAATCACTTCCGATCTGGCCAATCTATATGCGGCCAGTATTAGCAATACCAAAACATGACCACCTGTCTAGTGCGCGATGTCAAAACGGACCGCGACTGCGACCAGATTCGGAATAAATCATATTACATTTCTTACAGATAGCGCACACAAGTTGCGTCAGCATTCAGAGACAGTTGCTAGTTGGTATTATATTGGTATTATCCAATTGTGCACCGCACGCGCGCACCGGGCGGTGCGCGGTCGTTCCGTGAACGCCAATGTCATGGGCAATCAGCTTTTGCCTGCGTGGAGTTCTACGGCTTATGGGAAGGCAAAGTGGCGGCCTCGCTACCGAAGTCCATGCGGAAGCATGCGCCGCCGCCTGGCGAATTCAGAACGGTCATTTGCGCACCATGCCTTCGCGCAATCTGCAGCACGAGATTGAGACCGTGGCCCGCGCCTAGATGCCGCGGCTTCAGCCGGTAAAATGGCTGCCTCGGGAACGCCGGGACCATCGTCGCAGATCTCGATCACGCCGTTACGCTCGACCCGAACGACAATCGCTCCCCGGTTTCCGGCATGCTCGATCGCATTTTTTACCAGGTTGATGATGGCACGCCTGAGAGAAGGCGAGCCCGCCTGAACGAGCGAGCGCTGCACCGCCGGCTCATATGAAAAGTCGTAGCTTCATCGATCGCCAGCGTTGAAATGTCCCGGCTCGTCCGATTGACGATCCATGGCACGCCGGCGACCGTCACCAGGGCCAGCAAGACCAGCATCGGCGCTCGCGAAAACTGCAGGATGAGAGCCGACTGGCTCATCAACTCGCCTTGCCCGAATACCGTGAAATCGCCTTCCGCATTCGACCGCCGCCGGAGAACGGCAAGATAGGGTGATGGATCACCGGCATCGCGAATGTCCGAATAGGTCATCCTGCCGAGATTCTCGCTCACGCCCCGGTAGATCGCGGGGATGTCACCGACCTGAACAGTCTCTCCGTAGTCGTTGCGCGCGATGAACCAAAAGTCTGGATGCCTGGCATGGACGTCCCCCATTTCCTCGGTTTTTGCCAGTACGAGTTTGCCCTCCGGACCTCTCCGGATCGCGTCGAAGGCCTTCTCCACCGGCGCTGGGCTGACCAGCACACCGCCTTCGTCGGCAAGGACCAGGAGGCTTACAAACGAAAGTCCGAAAGCCAGCAGCATCGCCAACTGGAGAACGAGAAGCTGGGCGATCAGCCGCTGTTTGAGAGATCGGGGCCACGGTTTCCTCACCGGCGGCACCATAGGGCTGGAATTGAATGCGCGGTGCATCGTCGGGCCTCGCTCGGACGCGTTCGATGGGAGCTAACTTTTTGAAATCACGCAAATCTGAAAGAAGATCGTTCTACACGGTTTCAGGATTTGCTCTCAATCCGGGTGAAGCTGCAAACTCGAGATTGCACCGACATTACGCCAGCTGTTCGCGGCCCGGCGCTGCGGCGCCGGGCCGCGACCTTCACTGCTCGTCATCATGCATGCGCATGCGGGTGCTGCCGTTCGTCCCAGACCGACCAGATCGCGAGCGCAGTCACCAGTGCCCCGAGGACGACGTGCGTCCACATGGGACTGGCGCTGGTCGAGAAGCCGAGCAGCCAGGGGGAAGCGATCAGCCAGAGCCCGACGACGAGGCTTGCCCATTCCTCCCATTCCGCAAACATGGCAAGTGTTGCGATCGCCAGAACGCCGAGCACGACGGCGGCGGCCCAAGCGTTCCAAGCCGGAACGCTCTCGACAACGAAGCCCATGATCCACGGGGAGATGAACAGGCAGAGGGCGAGAACCAGATTGATCCAGTCCTGCGCTTTCTTTCCTTCCATCAGTGCCATGACAACCTCCACGAATGAAGTTTGACCAAAGCGTACGACCGCGTGCGGCGCACGCTCTGGAAATCATAATAAATTCAATCGAAAACGCTTTCAAATCTTTTTCGCGCGAGTACCCGGTGATCGCACATGCGAAAGCGCGCAGCGAACCGACGATCCGCTGCTTTCAAAGGGTGTCAAAGCACCGACTTGCCACCCGCTATCTCGGGCTCTCTAGATCATTTCATTGTTTCACCGAAACACTGAAGTGATCTAAGTCTTTGAAATTACGCAATTCCGGACGGAAAACCGTTTCGCACTTTTCCTGGAATTGCTCTAGTAACCTCGCGCAGCACCTGCGCCGATGCGGCTGTCGACGGCGCCATTGTAGCGGGCGCCGCCGCCGGCCCCGATGTCGGAGAGGCTCTCGCCGCCGACGAGGATGCCGGTCGCCTGCCCCCAGATCGTCCAGCTTTCGTCGATCTGAACGTTATGGCCCATCGCCGACAGCAGCTTGCGGGTGTCGGGCGAGAGCGCATAGGGCTCCATGAACACCTTGTCCGGCAGCCACTGGTGATGGATGCGCGGCGCATCGACGGCTTCCTGGATGTTCATGCCGTGATCGATGACGTTGAGGATCGCCTCGAGCGTAATCGTAATGATGCGGGCGCCACCGGGGCTGCCGATCACCATGAAGGGCTTGCCGTCCTTGGAGATGATCGTCGGGCTCATCGACGACAGCGGCGTCTTGCCGGGCGCGATCGCATTGGCCTCGCCCTGGATCAGCCCATAGAGATTGGGCACGCCCGGCTTCGAGGTGAAATCGTCCATCTCGTTGTTGAGCAGGATACCGGTTCCAGGCGCCACCACGCCGGCGCCGAAGGAGCCGTTCAACGTATAGGTAACGGCGACCGCGTTGCCCTCGTCGTCGATGATCGAATAGTGGGTCGTCTCCTTGCTTTCGCCGAAGCCCTTGGGGATCAGCGTCGCGGAGACGCCGGCGCGGAACGGATCGATCTTGGCGCGGATTTCCTTCGCATAGGCCTTGTCGGTGAGTTTGGCGATCGGGTTTTCGACGAAATCAGGATCGCCTAGCGACGTGTTGCGGTCGACATAGGCATGGCGCATCGCCTCGATCATCGCGTGAACCGTGTCTGCGGCGCCATAGCCCATGTAGGAAAGCGGATAGCCTTCGAGCACGTTGAGGATTTCACAGATGATCACGCCACCGGAAGACGGCGGCGGCGAGGAGACGATGTCATAGCCGCGATAGTTGCACTTGACCGGCTCCAGTTCGCGCACCGCATAGCGCTCGAAGTCCGCCTTGGCGAGCACGCCGCCCTTCTCCGAGCTCGCCTTGACGATCTGATCGGCGATCGCGCCCTTGTAGAAGGCGTCCGGGCCTTTTTCGGCAATGCTCGAAAGCGATGCGGCAAGGTCCGTCTGGACGAGTTTTTCGCCGGCCGCAAAGGCCTTGCCGTCGGGCTTCAGGAAGATCGCGGCCGCGGCCGGATCTTTCGCCAGCCTTTCGGCCCTGCCCTCGAAGGTACTGACATCGCCCTCCTCCAGCACGAAGCCATCTTTGGCTAGCGCGATCGCCGGCGCGATCAGTTCGGCAAGCGGCTTCGTGCCATAGCGGCTCCGCGCGACCTCGAAACCCATGACGGGCCCCGGCACGCCGACGGCGAGATAACCATCGGTGCTCAACCCTTTGATGACATCTCCCTTCCCGTCGAGATACATGGTCTTGGTTGCCGCCTGCGGCGCCCGCTCGCGGAAATCGAGGAAGGTCGTCCTGCCGTCCTTGAAGCGGATGGTCATGAACCCGCCACCGCCGATATTGCCGGCAGTCGGATAGGTGACGGCGAGCGCATAGCCGACTGCAACCGCCGCATCCACCGCGTTGCCGCCGCTCTTCAGGACCGCGACACCTACATCCGAGGCCAGGTGCTGGGCAGTCACCACCATGCCATGCTCGGCCTTGATCGGCTCCGGCGAGGCGGCTCGGCCCTCTGGCGGAGCCAGGCTTAGCGCAAGAAACAAGGTGACGGGCAGGCTCTTCAAGCGAAAACTCAGCATGCGTCTCTCCCTCGCAGGCGTTGCTCGCAGTGCCTTGCCGGCGGCCGCGACGCGGACGCCCGCCACCGCGTTCAACGCGGCGGCAACAATCTTTTGGCCAGGCAAGCACTGATTGTGGGCAGCTATGAAGTCAGCGGAGTATAGCCACGCCCGGTCGGCGATGGCAATTCACACCTGACCGATGGCAGCGTTTGAACGCGAGGGGCTGTCTTGGGCGGGCTCCCCCGCAGGCAACGGGGGGGGAACCATACGGCTCTCGTCAGGCGGCATCCGCCAGGATGAGAGCCGCGCCCTTTTCCGCAACCATCATCGTCGGAGCATTGATGTTGCCAGCCGTAATGTTCGGGAAGATCGAGGCGTCGACGACGCGCAGACCCGGAACGCCATGGATCCGCAGGCTGCTGTCGACGACGGAGCTCGCCTGGTCCGGCCCCATCGCGCAGGTGCCGCAGAGATGGTAGATCGAGCCTGAGTTTTCGCGAAAATAATCCATCAGCGCGTCGTCGCTCTGAACGCGCGGCGCGGGCGAGATTTCTTCCGCGGTCAGTGAGGAGAGCGCCGTGGCCGACGCGATCCGCCGCACCAGCCGGCTTCCCTGCAGCACTTCGTCGATGTCGCGGTCGGTCGTCAGGTAGTTCGGCCGGATCAGCGGCTTTTGCGCGGGGTCGCCGGATGCGATCTGGATGCTGCCGCGGCTGGTCGGCCGGCAGGAGTTGAAGCAGATCAGGTAGCCCGGATAGGGCTCCGGTTTCAACCCGGCCTTCGGGTCATTCGGGATCCGATAAGACAGGGGATTGAAGTAAAGCTGGATGTTCGGCCGCTCTTCGTCGGGTCTGCCGCGGAAGAAGCCACCGGCCTGATTGACGCTCATGGAGAACGGACCCTTGCCGGTGAGCAGATATTGCAGGCCGAGCCGCATCTGGCCGAACAGGCTGCCGAACTCGTCGTTGAGCGTCGGGATGGTGGCGCGATAGTAGAAGCTGGCGCAGAGGTGATCCTGCAGGTTCTGGCCAACCGCCGGCAAATGCCGCTGTGTCTTGACCCCGAGCGAAGACAGCGTCTTGCCGTCGCCGATGCCCGAAACCTGCAGCAGTTGCGGGCTGCCGACGGCGCCAGCGGCGAGGATGACTTCGCGGCCGGCGGTAAAGCGCCGGCGGGCACCGTTCTGGACGACATCGACCCCGGTTACGCGCCCGTCATCCGCAAAGACCAGCCGCTCGGCCTGAGCGTAGCGTTCGATCGTCAGGTTGGGCCGCTTGAGCGCCGGGCGCAAATACTCGGCGCTCGAATGCGAGCGGCGGCCATTGTTGGTGTTGACGTCGTAGACGCCGGCGCCTTCGAGCGAGGCTCCGTTGAAATCCTCGTTCAGTGGCAGTTGCAACGATCCGCAGCTCTCGAGAAAGGCGTCGGTGATCGGATGCGTCATGCCGCGCATCGGGGTGATGTGGATCGGGCCTTCGCCGCCATGCCATTCGGACGATCCGCGCGCATGGGTTTCGAGCCGGCGGAAATAGGGAAGCACGTCGTCATAGCCCCAGCCCGCATTGCCGGCGGCTTTCCAGTCGTCGAAATCGTCGCGCGCGCCGCGCACGTAGATCATCGCGTTGATCGATCCGGAGCCGCCCTGGACCTTGCCGCGCGGCACGTAGATGCTGCGATCCTGAAGCTCGGCTTCCGGCTCGCTCGAATACATCCAGTTCACCTGAGGGTTATAGTAGCTGCGGGCGTAGCCGACCGGGATCTTGAACCAGAAGGAATTATCGTTGCCGCCGGCCTCGATCAAAAGCACCTTGTGGCGACCGTTCTCGCTGAGCCGGCTCGCAAGGATGCAACCCGCCGACCCGGCGCCGACGATGATGTAATCGTAGATCATCTCGTGTCCCTGATATCCGAATTCACCCGCGCGCGGGGGCAAAGGCCTTCACGTCCGCCGGCCGGCTGTCCATCTGCAGGTGCAGGCGCTCCCCGGCGTAGGGCGTATGCTTTTCCACGACATCCATGTTGAGTTCGATGCCGAGGCCGGGCTCGCGCGACGGGATGAGATAGCCGTCCTCGACGGTAAGCTTGGTCTTCAGCACATCGGCGTGGAACCCGGAGAAATCGAGGATCGCCTCGTGGATGAGGAAGTTCGGCGTGGCAGCCGAAAGCTGGATGCTGGCCGCCGCTCCCACCGGACCATTATAGAGATGCGGCGCGATCTGGGCGTAATAGGCCTCAGCCATGCCGGCGATCTTCTTCGCCTCGAGCAAGCCGCCGACGCGTGCCACGTTCATCTGCAGGATCGACGCGGCCTTGAGTTCAAGCACGCGCTGGAACTCGTATTTGGTCGTCAGGCGCTCTCCGGTCGAAACGGGGATGGAGGTTGCGCGCGCGACCTCGGCCATCGCCGCCTCCTGTCCCGGAGGCACTGGCTCTTCGAACCAGAGCGGATCGTATTTTTCCAGGCGCTTGGCAAGGCGGATGGCGGAGGACGGAACCATCTGGCCGTGGGTGCCGAAGAGCAGATCCGCACTGCTTCCGACCGCGTCGCGGATCTTGCGGCAGAATTCCTCGCAGCGGTCCATCACGCCAAGCGAGAGCTGGTGCCCGGAATAGTTGGTGTAGGGGCCGGCCGGATCGAACTTGACCGCGGTGAAGCCCATCTCAACCATCTCGACCGCGCATTCGGCGGCAAGATCCGGATCGTTGAAATCGAACTCGCCGGCGGCGTTCTTCGGGTAGAGATAGGTATAGGCGCGGAGCTTCTCGTGCACCGTCCCGCCCAAGAGGTCCGAGACCGGCCGGCCGGCGGCCTTGCCGATGATGTCCCAGCAGGCGATTTCGAGGCCCGAGACTATGCCCATCATCGTCGGGTCGGGGCGCTGGGTGAAGCCACTGGAATAGGCCGAGCGCCAGAGGCGCTCGATCTGGTGCGGATCATGGCCGAGCAGGTGCCGTTCGAAGACATCCTCGATCAGCGGCGTCAAGGCGCTTGGATGGAACGACGTCGCATAGATCTCGCCGATGCCCTCGATGCCGCAGGCAGTCGTGAGGCGAACGAAGATCCAGTACATGCCGCCCACATGCGGCGGCGGGACGGCAACGGCATAGGTCTTGAGAGACGCGATCTTCATGGGTGTCATCCCTTTTTCTTGAGGCGGGCCATCAGGGCCAGGGTGGCAATGGCGCCGAGGACGCAGACGGCGGCGATATAGCCGAAATAGAGCTGGTAGCCGGTGATGCCCGGATAGCGGTCCGAGAGGTATCCGTTGACCAGCGGCAGGTAGGTGTCGGGCGCGTAGCCGACCAGCGAAATGATGCCGATGGCGAGACCGGTGATGTTCGCCGGCACATGGCAATCGTCGAGGATCGCCCAGTAGAGCCCGCGGATCGTATAGGTGATGAGGCCAACGAGCAGCACCAGCGCAACGAAAAGGACCGTTGAGCCAATGCCCGGCAGGACGATCATTGCCACGAGGCTGGCGGCCGCGACAATGAAGCTCAGGAGCAGGATGCCGCTCTTGCCGTAGCGGTCGCCGAGCAGGCCGCCGCCGATACCGCCGACCGGACGCAGCCAGAGCTTGACCGTGACGATCAGGCCGGCCATGGCGGCGGAAATGCCGAAACCACCCTCCTGCAGATAGGCCGAGAAGCTGTAGGTCGCGAGGAAGACGTGGTAGCCGCAAAAGATGATCGCTGCGACCAGCCAGACCTCGGGAATGCCGAGCAGCGTCCTGATGTCGGCGACAAGGCTGCCCTCGCGCTTGCGCGCGGTCCTGTCCGCAGCAACCGGCGGCGACACCGCGAAATAGGCGATGCCGACGACGATGCAGAAAATGGCATAGAGCAGCACGACGTCGCGGAAGCCGGTAGCAAGTCCGGCGCCGCCCGTTTCCGTCGTGAAGACGAAGAGCGCGATGGCGACGCTTGCGAGCAGCGCTTCGACCAGACCGCGGCCGCCATCGAGGATGCCGAAGAAGCGTCCCTGCTCATTGGCACCGGCGATCAGGTTCACCTGCTTGAGCGTCGCCGCCCAGAATGTGAGACCCGTGGTGACGCCAAAACCGCAATAGATGACGAGGAGCGACGAATAGCCCGGCAGCGTCGCGTACCAGAGACCGAGCAGACCCGTGCCGACCATGGAGATGAGGATCAGGATGCGCGGTTGGACGCGGTCGGCAAGCCACCCGCTCGGCAGGTAGCCGACGAGGAAGCTGGTTCCGAGGATGGAGTAAAGGACGCCGAGCTCGGTGTTGGTGAGCTTCAGCACCTCCAGCATCGTCGTCTGGTAGGACTGACGAAGATAGAGGATCGGATAGATCGCACCGGCGGCGATCACAATCAGTGCCAGCTGAAGGTAGCGGCTGCGGGCCGACACGGATTGCGCGGCGATTTCTGTTTCGGCAATTGAGCTCACGGGCAGTCTCCTCCGCGGCCGAGGGCGAGAGCGATGCCATCGGCCTGGTATTGTTGTTGGTGGTGTCGGAGCAATTCCGGCTTTCCGTCGGGATTGCTCGAATTCAAGATGATCAGTGTTTCAGGACCACGAGGCGCGTCTGGGTGAATTCCAGCATGCCGTGTTTGCCGTCGTCGCCGCCAAGGCCCGAACGTTTCCAACCGGCATGGAAGCCTTGATAGGGATCAGCCGGGAAGCGGTTGACGTAGAGTTCGCCGGCCTCGATCGCATCGCTGGCACGCATCACCGTGCGGTAATTCTCGGTGAAGAGCACCGAGCTCAGGCCGAACTGATGGTCGCTCGCCTTTGCCAGCGCTTCCTCGAAGGTGGTGTAGCGCAGAACGGCGAGCACCGGGCCGAAGACTTCTTCGCGAACGATCTCCATATCCTGCCGGCAGCCGGAAATCAGCGTCGGCGGGTAGAAATAGCCGTCCCCCTCAGGCAGATAGCCGCCGGTCTCAACGACGGCGCCTTCGGCCTTCGCCTGCTCGACCATCTCGTGCACGCGCTTTTGGGCGGCGGCATTGGCGAGCGGCCCCATACGACCCGCATCTTCGGCGCGGTCGCCGAATGTGCGGGCGGCAAAGTCTTCGCGCAACTTAGCCAGCAGCCGATCATGGACGCTTTCATGAACGTAGAGCCGCTCGGCGCTGGTACAGACCTGGCCGCAATGGGTGGTCTTGGCGGCGATGATCATCTGCGCCACGGCATCGAGATCCGCGTCCGGTTCGACGATGACGGGCGTCTTGCCACCGAGTTCGAGCGACGGCTTGGCGATGTTTTCCTTGCAATATTCGAGCACGATGCGGCCGGCCGAAACGCTGCCCGTCAGCGTGATCATGCCGACGCCGGGATGGGTGCAGAGCGTCTTCGCGACATCGTGCGACATGGTGAGGATGTTGACGAGGCCGTCGGGCAGACCCGCTTCGACGATTGCCTCGGCGACGGCGAAAGCGGAAGTCGGCGTGTTGTTGCTCGGCCGCACGACAACGGCGTTGCCAGCAATCAACGCCGGGGCGATCTTCCGCACGAGCGTATAGATCGGATAGTTGAATGGGATCAGGCACGCCGCGACGCCGATCGGCACGCGCTTGAGGATCAGGGTTTCGCCGGGATTGTCGCTCTCGATCACCTCGCCCTCGATGCGGCGGGCCCATTCGGCGTGGTAGCGCATCAGCTCGGCGCCGTAGATCACTTCGGCGGTCGCATCGGCAAGGCTCTTGCCCGACTCCTTCGCCAGCGCGGCACCGATGCGTTCGGCCCGGCTCTCCAACACCGCCGCCAGCCGGCGCAGCGCGTCACCGCGCTGGATTGCCGGCAAGGCACCCCAGACGCGCTGCGCCTTCACCGCGGCATCGACCGCTGCCTTCGCCTCGTCATCCGTTGCCGCCGGCACGGAGGTGAACACCTGGCCGGTCGCCGGATTGCGCACGTCGATCACAGTCGTAGAGGAGCTTCCGATGAAGCGGCCGCCGGAGAAGTTGCGATAGGGGCTCATGGCATCTCGGAATTGTTCGGCGCGATCCGCACGCCGATGGCGGTGCGGGAGGCGGACTAGCCGGGAGAGAGCTTCACGAGCGACGATCCGGCCTCTCTCCCTGACCGCAACCGTCAGGAAAATTGATGCGACGATGCGGAAAAGGGCACAAGCGAGTAATTTTCGGTGAGAGCATTCCAAAAAGGAATGCTTGCTCACTCGGCCCGGTCGGCGGCGGCCTCCGCCAGCAACCAGGCGCGGAAGGCCTCGACCTTGCGGTTGCCTGCCGATTGCGGCCGTGTCACGAACCAGTAGGATTCATGGCCCTCGACTTCAACGTCGAAGAGCTGCACCAACTGACCCGACTGCAATTGGTTGCGGACCATCGAGCGGTCGGCAACGGTGACACCGAGCCCGGCGCAGGCTGCCTCGATCGCCAGATCGAGCAGGTCGAATTCCAGTCCGCCGCGGGTATCGACGTCCTGAAAACCGGCCGCATCCAGCCAGTGCCGCCAGGTCAGATAACGCCGGTCGGGCGAGGCGAGCACATGCAGGAAAGTGAAGCGCTGCAGGTCGGACGGACCTTCGACCTTCGCCCCCTCAAGCAAGGACGGCGCGCAGACGACGACGTGCCGTTCCGTCATCAGAATGCTGGCATCCAGCATCGGCCACTCGCCGTCGCCGAAACGAATGGCGCAGTCCAGAAGCCCGCGCTCGGCAAGCGTATCCGTGGCTTCCGTGCTGAGGCTGATATCGACGTCGGGCAGAGCCTCGCGCAACCGGGCAAGACGCGGCAGCAGCCAGCGCTTGGCAAAGGTCGGCGGCACGTTGATCCTGAGCCGGTTCTGGTTGCTCTTCTCGGTGATGCTGCGCAGCGAAACCTCGATGCTGTGAAACGCCTCCTGGATCGTCGCCAACAGTTCGGCGCCGGCCGGCGTCAGTTCAAGATAATGGTGGCGGCGGATGAGAAGGTCTTCGCCAAGCTCGTCCTCGAGGTTACGCACCTGCCGGCTGACGGCGCTTTGCGTCAGGTTGAGGCGCTCGGCCGCGCGCGTGAAACTGCGGGTCTGCCCGACCACCTCGAAGACCTTCATCGCCGACAATCCTGGAAGTCTTCGCATCGATATTTTGGCCTCAGAAAGCTTTACACTCACATCTCCGCGACCGTCGTCGCGGGATCGATGCGCACTTTTGCGTGCCACGCTCCAGCGTACAAGCGCGAAAATCCAAATCGCTCCAGGCTGACCGCAAGCACGCGCCCGGCTGTCTCCGAACGACAAACGGCGGCTTTCGCCGCCGCTTGCCTATCCAATCAATCGCCTGGCCAAGCCAAACTGGAAACTCACTCGCTCCTACTCCGCAGCGTAAAAACCGTAAAGCACCGGCATCAGCCCGACCAGCGCCTCGAAGCGCTTGAAGGACTTGCGCTCCGGTCGCGTCCAGCCGGTTTCGGCGAGCGCTGACAGCCGCGGGAAGACGAGGCGGTCGAAGACGGCGCGATCGGTCATCGGCTCCGACCATATGCAGCATTGCACGCCGAGCAGGTGTTTCTTCTGCGCGTCGGTCCAGCCCTCGACCGGATCAAAGGTGTAGAGCCTTTCCGGATCCGACCAGCCGGCCCAGCTGGCGCCAGGCTCCGACCAGGCCGGGCTGTTGGCCATGTCGAGATAGTAGACCTGACCGGGGCAGACGACGATGTCGTAGCCTTCCTCGGCAAGGGCTGCCGACGCCTCGACCGTGCGCCAGCCGAAAAGCAGCGACTTTTTCTTGTCGATGACGTTGCCGTGCGCTGCCTCCTGCCAGCCGCCGGTGACGCAATCGCGGCTCGCGAGAAACGCCTGCACGCGCGCCAGGAATTCGCCCTGCAATACGGCAGCACCCGATCCGTCGATCTCGTCGGCGCCGTGGGTGTTGGTGACGACGTTCAGCCGCTTGGCATGGGTTTCGGCAACCTCGTCTCCGGCAAGCGCCCGAAGCCGTGTGAGCGCCTCGGGCGAGCCCGACCAGGCGCCGAGCGGTACCTCGTCGGCGCCGACATGAATGGCCCGCATCGGGAACAGTTCAATCAGTTCGTCGAAGATGATCTCGAGCACCCGGTAGGTTTCTTCTCGTGCCGGATTGAGGCAATTGTCCGGGAAGCCCTGGACCGAAAAATAGCTGCCCTGCTCCTCGGGGTCACGCAGTTCCGGGATCGCCTGCAGCATCGCAAAGGAATGGCCCGGAATGTCGATCTCCGGCATCACCTCGATGCCGAGGCTTGCGGCGAGCGTCACGATCTGACGGATCGCTGCCTTGGTGTAGTAACCGCCGGTCGGCTCAGGACCGGAGCCGAGCAGCGGCGGGATCTTGCGACCATGGCCGCGCCAAGCGCCGATTTCCGTCAGGGCCGGATAGGCGTCGATCTCGACGCGCCAGGCCTCGTCATCGGTCAGGTGCCAGTGGAAGCGGTTGAGCTTGTTCCAGGCCATCAGCCGCAGGAAGCGCTCGACTTCCGCCGTGCTGTAAAACTGCCGGGCCACGTCGAGATGGGTGCCGCGCCAGGCAAGTGCCGGCTCGTCCTTGATCTCCCCGCCCGTGGGAAACACGAACGTGCCCGGATGAAGCCGCGCGCCGCGCAGGACCTGTCCCAGCGTGATCAGACCATAGAGGATGCCGGTTTCGGTGCTGCCGGAAACGGTGACACCGGCGGGGGAGAAGCGGATAATGTAAGCTTCCGGGCCAAGATCTTCTGCTTTCGACAGGGCTACCGGGAAGCCGCCCTCCGACGCCGGACGGACGATGCCCTCGACCGGAAACAGGTTTGCCGTCAGATCGGCGAAGGCTTTGGCAGCGCCGGAAGCCTCGTTGCCCTCGGGTTTCAGATCCAGGCCGGGAGGCGTCACCAGTTGTCCGGAAACGGAAACGGCCTGCGGCCACGGTACAATCGAGACCGGCACCGGTGCCACCTTCGGCACCGGATAGACGGCAGCACCCCGCTTCAGTTCGGCATTGTCGCCATGCGCCCGCGCGGCACGCACCGCGACCGGCGCCATCGTGCCGTCGGAAAGCACGAGGAAGGCAGCGTTGGCGCCATCGGTCCAGTGGCGCGGCTCATAGCTCATGCCGTGTGCCTTCAGCGTCCAGGTGGCGCCCGGCGGCACTTCGAGGCCTTCCGGCGGTGCGAACTCCGCATAGTTGGAGAGGCGGATCAGGAGCCGGCCACCTTCAATCTCGGCAGCTGGGTCGATACGAGCCGGGCCGGAAACGCCGAGGCGAAAACCCTTGAGCACTCGATCCGAGTTGTTGGTCAAGGTCAGTGCATAGACCGACCTGTCAGCTGTGCCGACCGGGACCCAGAGGGTTTCCAGCAGGAATTCAGATTTGGCGGCAAACGTCATCAAACGGCTCCATGAAAGATTGATCTCGCAAGCCAGCCCAGTGGCCGGCGGGTTTTCCTGGGGATTGGCTGCCCTCGGTTCACATAGCTCACGCCGGAGCTTGGCCAAGGGCGCGGACGAAATGGTTTTCGGCGACCTCCTCGACAGTGTTCGAGGCCGGACGGCTCAGGCGCCGCACTTCATCGGCATGCGCCAGGAAGCGGGCGCTCCGCCCCGGCACGAACGGGCGATCCGGATCGGGCACGGCCGAAAGAAGAAGCTGGGTATAGGGATGGCGAGGGTTGCCGATGACGGCGGCCGTCTCTCCCCATTCGACCATCTGCCCGGCAAACATCACGACGATCTCTTCGGCAATGTGTGCGGCCGTGGCGATATCATGGGTGATGTAAAGCATCGCGAGGTTCCGTTCGCGTTTGATCCGCGCGAGCAGCTCGAGGATATCGAGCCTGATCGAAACGTCGAGCATCGACGTCGGCTCGTCGGCGACGAGCACGTCCGGCGCAACAGCAAGCGCCCGGGCGATGTTGACACGCTGCCGCTGGCCGCCGGACAGTTCGTGCGGAAATTTCCGTGCCGTCACATTGGGATCGAGGCCGACATCGGCAAGCAGGCGCGCAACCGCGGCCCGCGCTTCGCCGGCATTGTTTGCGTGGCGATGCAGGAGCAGCGGTCGCGCGAGATGGTGATAGATGGAGAAGACGGGATTGAGCGACGCGAAGGGATCCTGGAAGACCATCTGGATGGCGCGGCGCCGCAGCTTCTCGGCGACGCGGTCACCCGCTTCGGTCACGTCTGCGCCGCGAAATTGCATCGTCCCTGCGCTCGGCGCATCGAGCCGTGCGACAATGCGGGCGCAGGTCGTCTTGCCGCAGCCGGATTCGCCGACGAGCGCCAGAGCCCGGCCAGGCTTCAAAGACAGGGATATTCCTCGCAGCGCCTCGACAGCGCCGAAGCTGCGCCTGATATCCTTCAGACGGACGATGGCGGCCTGATGGTCAAGGATTGTGCTCGATACCGGCATGATGTTCATTCGACGACCCCCAGGCTGCGGACCGATGACGGCAGTTGCGGGATCGCGCCCCAGAGTTTTCGCGTGTACTCGTGGATCGGCGCACGGCTGATCTGATGGGTGTCGCCGACCTCGACCAGTTGCCCCTTCAACATAACACCGATGCGGTGGCAGAGCTGCGCCATCAGATGCAGGTCGTGGGTGATGAACAGCACGGAGAAGCCGAGGCTGCGCTGCAGGTCGACGAGCTGTTCCAGGATTTCCCGCTGCACCACCACATCGAGCGCCGTCGTCGGCTCGTCCATGATGATGAGCTCCGGCTTCAGTGCCAGGCAGATCGCGATGACGATGCGCTGCCGCATGCCGCCGCTGAACTGGTGCGGATAGTCGTCGAGACGACCCGCCGGAATGCCGACGAGCCGGAACATTTCTTCCGCCCGCGCCCGCGCCTGTGGCCGCGTCGCGCCGGTGTGTTTGCGCAGCACGTCGAAGAATTGCGCCTCGACCCGCATCAGCGGGTTGAGCGAGTTCATGGCGCTCTGGAACACCATGCCGATCCGCCGCCACCGGACATTCTGCAAGGCGGATTCCGGCATCTTGAGAAGGTCTTGCCCATCGAGCAGGATTTCGCCGCCGGCGACCCAGGCCGGGGCTTTCGACAACCGGGTGATCGCGTAGGCGATCGTGCTCTTGCCGCAGCCGGATTCGCCGGCAAGGCCGAAGAGCTCACCGCGCCTAACCTCGAACGAGACGTCGTTGACGGCACGGAAAGCGCCGTCGTCGAGCAGGTAATCGACGTTGAGATTGCGGATCTGAAGCAGTGCGTCGCTCATCGGGCAGCCTCCAGCTCGCGGCGGCGCAGCCGCGTGAGGCGCAGCCAACGGCTCAATGCCGGACCGGAGCGAAGCTGCGGATTGGCGATCTCGTCGAAGGTGAAATTGACGAGCGCGAGACCTAGGCCGACGAGAGCAATGCCTGCGGCCGGTACGGCGATGTCCCACCAGGCGCCGACGATGATCGCCGAGGAGTTCTGGGCGTTGTAGAGCATGGTGCCCCAGGTCACCCGCAGCGGATCGCCGAAGCCGAGATATTCGAGCGTCGTCTGCGCGACGATCGCGTAGATGATGCTGCCGACGACGTTGATGCCGATCAGCGGCACCAGATTGGGCAGGATTTCCACGAAGATCACCCGCCAATGCGGCTCGCCGACCATACGCGCCGCCACCACGAATTCGCGCTGCCTGAGCGCCATGGTCTGCGACCGGGTCATGCGCGCGCCCCAGGGCCAGGAGGTGAGAGCGATGATCGCCATGATCGCCAGCGGCCCAACGGTGCCGGCAAAGGAGGCGAGCAGGATCAATAGCGGAATGTTGGGGATCACAAGCACGGCATTGGTCGCGAGGTCGAGTGTCGCGTCAGTGCGCCCGCCGAAATAGCCGGCAACGAGGCCGACGATGGTGCCGAGCCCGGTAATGGCAAGGCCGGTGGCAAAGCCGACGGCAAGCGATGGCCGGGCGCCCCAGACGAACTGCGAAAAGACGTCGCGGCCCATCTTCGTCGTGCCGAAATAATGCTCGACCGTCGGTGGCTGGTGCGAGCGGCCGACGCGCTCGCTCGGATCGCCGGGCGCCAGAACCGGTGCGAACAGCGCCGTCAGACAGAGCGTGAGAATGATGATAAGGCCGGCGACGGCTTTTTTCTGCCGCCAGAACAAGGAGACGCCCGCATTCATGCCCTGCCCTCCCTTATGCGCGGATCGACCACGCCATAGATGATATCGACCAGGAGATTGGCCCCGAGCGTCGCGATCGTCATCAAGAGCAGCTGTCCCTGGATGACCGGATAATCGCGGGCGACACTCGCGGTATAAAGCGTCAGGCCGAGGCCGGGATAGTTGAAGACGATCTCGGTGACGATCGAACCGCCGAAGACCGCCCCCAGCATCAGCGCCAGGTTGGTCAAAACCGGCAGCATGGCGTTGCGGGCCGCATAGCCGAACATCACGGCCGCTTCGGACAGGCCCTTCGCGCGTCCCATGGTGACATAATCTTCGCCAAGCACCGAAATCATGCTGGAGCGCATCGTTGTCTGGAACTCGCCGATGAGATAGGGCGAAAGCGTCAGCACCGGCATGATCGCATGCAGGAAGACGCTGCCGAAGAAGGTAAAGTTCAGCCCGGGATCAAGGCTCGGATCATAGGCGTAGCCGACCGGCAGCAGCCGCAGCGTGACGCCAAAGGTGAACAACGTCGCGAGCGCGATGATCACCGGCGGCACGGCGATCAGCACGACCGAGAACGGCGAGACGAAGCTGTCGAAACGGCCACCACGACGCCAGGCGGCAATGGCGCCTAAGAGCACGCCGATTGAGAGCGAAAAGACGATGGCGGTAACGACCAGGAATGCGGTCCAGCCGGCCGAACGGCCGAGAACCTCGAGCACCGTCTGCGGGTAATATTTGACGGAGACACCGAGATCGAAATGGGCGAGCCCGACGACATAGTCGACGAATTGCTGCCAGATCGGCTGCTCGATCGCGCCGAAGCGCGCCTTGATCGCCTCGATGGCCGCGGGCGTTGCCCGCGGTCCGAGTTGGGCGATCATGCTGTCGACGGGGCTCCCCGGCATCAGCCGGGGAACCGCAAAATTCATGACGATCGCGAATAGGAACGCCACGCAATAGACGGCAAGCCGTCGACGGGAAAGTAACATCGTTGGGGCCTGTCGTCGCTTATTGCACGGGCTTGAGGCGGAGCAGGTGCACCAGCCGCATCCGGTTGTTGTCGTGGTCCTCCGGGTTCATGACAGGTTCGTCCTTGGTGACCCAGCCGGTAAAGCGTTTGGTCGAGAATTGGTACCAGGTCGGGCCGTTGAAGACGGGAACGACAGGCAGGTTGTCGGCAACGATCACCTGCACCTGGTCGAACAGCTTCTTGCGCTCCTCGTCCGTCGCGGCGCGGCGGTATTCATCGAAGACCTTGTCGAGCTCGGGGTTGGAATAGCGCGACGGCGCGCTGGTGATGCGCCCGCCGAAGCCGGTCGACAGCGACTGGAAGTAGCCGCGGAAAGGCGTTGGGCCATCGGCGCGGGAATTCATCACCGCCTCGAAGCTGCCGTCGAGGATCTGCTTCTGCCACTGCTCGTATTCGGGCGTGGCAACCGACGCATTGACGCCGATCTTGCGCAGGCCTTCGGTTGCGATCTGCACCGCGTCGATCCAGTCGGTCCAACCGTTCGGAACGATGATTGGGAAAGCGATCGGCTTGCCGCTCGGCGTGGTGCGGAAGCCTTCGCCGTCCTTCTTGTAACCGGCATCGTCGAGCAGCTTGTTGGCCTTGTCGATGTCATAGGCCAGCCACTCGTCCTGCGCACCCTCGGCTGCCTTGTTGCGCCAACTGTCGAAGCGCGGCGGCAGGCCGCTCGCAAGGGTGTTGACGACGGGATAGCCAAAGCCGGCGATATCGACCATCGCGGTGCGATCCATCGCGAGGCTGAAGGCGCGCCGGAAGGTCATGTCGTTGAAGGCCTCGGCATTGCCGGGATTCGACGACTTGAAGTTCATCTGGAAGGCAACGGTTTCCGCCGGTGGCTGCCAGTAACCATTGTGCTCGGCGTCAAGGCCGACATAGGTCTTGTCGATCTGCGGCAGGAACGACCCAAACCAGTCGATCGCGCCTTCCGGCAAAAGCGCCAGCATCTGGTCGTTGCCGGAGATCTGCGGCAACTTCAGGCAATCGACCTTGAGCGAGGCGGCGTCCCAATAGTTGGGGTTGCGGCATTGTTCGTAGACCTGCGGCGTGAAGCGGCGGATCTCGGTCATCGGGCCGGAGCCGACAGGCGTTTCGTTCTTGAAGGCGAGCAGGTCCCTCACGTCCTTCCAGATGTGCTCGGGCACCACGGGAAAGTCGGCGAGCGATTCCGGGAAATGCGTGTCGACGCCCTTGAGATTAATCTTCACTTCGGTCGGTGATGGCGCCTCCACCGAGGCGACCGTTTCGCCGACGCCGACGGTATCGACGGCCGGGTTCTTCAACATCATCTCCAGCGTAAACTTCATGTCGGCCGAGGTCAGCGGCTTGCCGTCCGACCATTTCACACCGTCACGCAGGGTATAGGTGATCGACTTCAGATCGTCGGCGAACTTGTAACCTGTCGCCAGCCGCCAGACCGGCTTGCCGCTGTCATAGTCGTTGAAGATCACCAGCGGTTCGTAGACGAAATCCATGGTGCTCTGCCGCCGGCCGCCGAGGTCGAACGGGTTGAAGTTCTGCACCCAGCTCGTTTGTTCCTCGATGTGCATGGTGAGCACCGCTTCGGCCCGGGCCTCGGCGGCCGCGACCATCATCAGCGCTGCGGCGACCGGTCCAAGACGCCATCGCGCCGCTGTCACCCTCTTCCTCCCGGCCTCCGGAGCGTTACCCAAAAGCCGCATTTCCTCGACTGCCGTCATGACGAATTCCCCCTCAGGTTTCGTTGATCGATCTATTAAGTCAAGTAATTTGACTTAACGATAAGTCTGCCAAAGAGGCGCTGTCAATCGGGCGAATTCGCCCTGCCTAAAGTTTCGGGAAAAGAGGGTGAGTGGTATTTCTCATTGCAATACCAATTGCGGAAATCGAGCCTCGGGGATCGGTTCGGCCGCCCGATTTTGATCGCAGAACAACCTGGCTCAGCATCGCAAAGAGAATCACGGCCTAGCCCAGGATCTGCGAAAGGCTCAACGGCGTCCCGAGAAATGCCCGCGTGAAAAGCAGCACCCAGACCGGTTCGCAGCACATGATGACCGACGCCGCGAAACTGGAGAACTTCCGGAGTTGCCCCGTTAAAACTCAGGATATCCAACGTGCAAGATCATGATAAACTCTACCATTGCGTGTATCAATTCGAAACATAGCGAACTGCGATCCTTGGCCGGAGCGGGGTTTAGCCTGAGCACGCCTCGAAATACCGGCGGATTGCCGGAACCTGCCCAGTGACATCATTCCTTCAACCTACGCAGCTGGAGCTGCTGACAGGAGGCCTCCATGTCCGTGCATGAAGCAATTCTCGATCTCGGCTATGATCCCACCATCAGAGAGGATGGCCCGCTCGTCCGGCCGCCGGTGCCTGTGGCACTGCCGAGCTCGGCCACCGTCGACCCACAATATCTCCCGCCTCCGAAGGCGCAGGGGACGCCACGCCATGTCGGCAGCCCCGGAAGTTGCGCCGCCTGGGCTTCGACCTATGGGCTCGCCACCTACACGGCGGCCGCAGCGGCGAGCCAGTCCCCATCGAGCACGGCGCTGCAGGCAAGCCCAGCCCATATCTATATCGAAGTCATGAAGAGCTACGGGCAAAAGGGCTGTGCAGGATCGCGGCTTGCATCCTACCTCAACCTGCTCAAGCAGAGCGGAACGCCGAACTGGCAGACCGCCCCCTATTATCCGAACTGCCCCGAGCTCTGGTCGAGCTACGATCCCAACGCCGCCACCGATGGCAGCTTCCAGATTCCCGGCTGGGCCATCGTCGAAACCAGCGATCTCGACGCGATCAAGGCGGTCATCGCCGCCGGCGGTGCGCTTTGTTACGGCACGTCGCTCAACGAAGGCTTCATGAAATACGAAGGCCCCGGCCCGATGACCGGCCCCCTCAACAAGGTCCCGAATGTCGGCCATTGCATGCTGATTATCGGCTACGACGACGATCAGCAGGCGATCCTCATCCAAAACAGCTTCGGACAGGACTGGGGCTGCGAGTGGAACGGACGTCGCGGCTACATCTGGATGAGCTATGAGCTGTTCCAATATCTGGCTCAGGGCCAGGCCATGTATGTCACGGCCTGACCCCAGACAGTTCTAGCCCGAATTGGCTTTGAAAGGGCCGTGGCGTTATTCCGCCGCCACGGCCGGCGGATAAGCGAGCGGCTCATTAAGTTCGGCATCCGCATGGACCTCTTCCGCCTTATCCGGCTCGACCGTGCCCTTCTTGGGCTCGCGCCCGAAGAAGAGCGCGTAGCCGGCGGGCAATACCAGAATGGTCAACACCGTCGCGACCAGGATGCCGCCCATCATGGCGTAGGCAAGCGGTCCCCAGAAGACCCCGCGGGAGATCGGGATCAGGGCCAGCACCGCAGTTAGCGCCGTCAGCGTGATCGGGCGGAAGCGTCGCACGGCCGATCCGATGATCGCCTCGGCGCGGTCCATGCCGGCGGCAATGTCCTGGTCGATCTGGTCGACCAGGATGATCGAGTTGCGCATGATGATGCCGAGCAGCGCGATGACGCCGAGGATCGCGACGAAGCCGAAAGGGGCACCGCTGATGAGCAGGGCCGCCGCCGCACCGATGATGCCGAGCGGTCCGGTGGCGAGAACCAGCATCGCCTTGCCGAAATGCTGGAGCTGGATCATCAACAGCACGACGATGACGCCGAGCATGATTGGCGCCTTGGCGGCGATCGAGGCCTGGCTTTCGGCTGAATCTTCGGCCCCACCCTGAATGGCGATCGAATAGCCGGCAGGCAGGCTGTCGCGCAGCGGTTGCATCTCACCGAACATCTTCATCGCCACGTCGTTCGGCTGCACGCCGTCCGGCAAGGTTCCCCGCACGGTGATCGTCGGCAGGCGGTCACGGCGCCATTCGATGCCCTGCTCGAGTACCGGTACGACCTTGGCGACCTGCGAGAGCGGCACGAAGCCGCCGAAATCGGTCGGGATGTAGATGGAATCGACCGAGCTCAGCAATTTGCGGCTTTCGGCCGGCTCGCGGGCGACGATCGCCACCGTCTCCTCGCCGTCGCGGAAGTTGTCGAGCGGCGCGCCGGTGACGCTCGCCTGCAGCATCTGGCGGATGCGCTGGGATGTGACGCCAAGCGCGCGGGCGCGATCCTGGTCGATGACCAGCTTCATGCCCGCTACCGGCTCCAGCCAATCGTCGTGAACGGCGCCCAGAAGTGGGTTCTCGTGGAACTTCGCCGTTACCCGGTCGGCAATGCGCCTGACCTCTTCGCGGTCCGGACCCATGACGCGCATCTGTACCGGCCAGCCGGTCGGCGGCCCCAGGAACAGGCGGTCGACCTTGGAACGGATCGACGGGAAGTCGGCGGCAAGGATCGCACGCATCTTGGCAATCAGCCGCTCGCGCGCCGGTTCGTCCTTGGCCATGACAAGAAGCTGGGCGAAGTTCGGATTACGCAGTTGCTGGTCGAGCGGCAGGAAGAAGCGCGGGGCTCCCTCGCCGATATAGGTGGCGATGAAGCGCTTGTCCTCATCATCCATCATCCGGGCTTCAAGCGCCTTGGCCTGCTTTTCGACCTCCTTGATGCTCGTGCCCTCGGGCAGCCACAGATCGACCAGGATTTCCGGCCGCGACGACTGCGGGAAGAAGTTCTTCGGAATGAACTGGAAGGCCCAGAGGCTGACGAAGAAGATGGCGAGCGTGGTCGAAAGCACGATGATGCGATGGCGCACCGCCCAGGCAACCGTCGAACGCAGATGACGATAGAAGCGCGTGTCGAAGACGTCGTGATGGTTTCCGGCGTGGC
The DNA here is from genome assembly GCF_900103435.1 of Sinorhizobium sp. NFACC03. NCBI lineage: Bacteria > Pseudomonadati > Pseudomonadota > Alphaproteobacteria > Hyphomicrobiales > Rhizobiaceae > Sinorhizobium > Sinorhizobium sp. NFACC03. The sequence goes on along the minus strand of NZ_FMXF01000003.1, from coordinate 238,086 downwards.
TGCGCTGCTTCAAGAGCATGTTGCCGAGCCAGGGCGTGAAATAGACCGCAACGAACCAGGAGACGACCAGCGCGATGCCGACCACATAAAACAGCGAACGTACATATTCGCCGGCGGTCGAGGCGGCAAAGCCAACAGGAATGAAGCCGGCGGTGGTGATCAGCGTGCCGGTCAGCATCGGGAAGGCGGTGGAGGTATAGGCGAAGCTCGCGGCTTCGACCTTGACCAGTCCCTCCTCCAGTTTTCTTTCCATCATCTCGACGACGATCATGGCGTCGTCGACCAGGAGGCCGAGCGCAATGATGAGGGCGCCGAGCGAGATGCGCTGCAGATCGATGCCAAGCTCGTACATGATGGCGAAGGTCGCGGCGAGCACCAGCGGGATGGTGATCGCGATCACCAGGCCCGAGCGCCAGCCGATCGACAGGAACGATACGATGAGCACGATCGCCAGCGCTTCGCCGAGCGCCTTCATGAACTCGCCGACTGCTTCCTTGACGACCTCAGGCTGGTTGGAGACCTGGTCGACACTGACCCCATAGGGCAGCGACGTCTCGAAGCGCTGATAGGTCTCTTCGACCGCCTTGCCGACATCCGTCACCTTGAAGCCCTTGGCCATGACGACGCCGATCTGGACGCTGTCCTGGCCGTTGAAGCGGAATTTGCGCGAATAGGGATCCTCGAGCCCCGAGGTCACCGTGGCGATATCGCCGAGGCGCGTGACCTGGCCGCCGGCACGAAGCCGGAGGTTCTTCAGGTCCTCGACCTTGTCCAGGCCGCCTTCGACCGAGATGCGCACCGAGCGCGTGCCGGTGTCGACGGAGCCTGCAGGATCGATATTGTTCTGGCCCGCAATGGTGCTGCGCAGATCGTTGAGCGTCAGGCCGCGTTCGGCCAGCACCTTCGAGGAGACGTCGATATAGATCTTCTCCGGCTGGTCGCCGATGATCACAGCCTTCTCGACGCCCGGCGTCGTCAGCAGCATATCGCGCGCCTGGATCGCGAATTTCTTCAGCTCCGGATAGCTGTAGCCCTCGCCGCTTAGTGAATTGAGCGTGATGAAGGTGTCGCCGAACTCATCGTTGAAATAGGGGCCGAGTAAGCTTTCGGGCAGTTCGTTGGAGATGTCGCCGACCTTCTTGCGCACCTGGTAGAATGCGTCCGCCACCTGCTCGGCATTGGTATCGCCCTCGACCTGCAGCGTGATGATCGCACTGCCGGCGCGGGTGTAGGAGCGCACGAAGTCGAGGTGCGGCGTTTCCTGCAACTTGCGCTCGATCTTGTTGACGACCTGATCCTGCATTTCCTCGATCGAGGCGCCAGGCCAGAAAGCCTGCACGACCATGACGCGGAAGGTGAAATCCGGATCCTCCTTCTGCCCCATGCGCATCAGGCCAAAGGCACCGGCGAGAATGATGAGGCCGAACAGGAACCGCGCCATGCTCGGATGCGCGATCGCCCAGCGCGAAAGGTTGAAAGGCCGCTTTTCTTCGGTAGAGGAGGTCATCATCGGCTCGGTTCCGCTATCCTGGTGACGTCAGCGCACGACGGTTTCGGCTGCGGCAGCAGCCTGGTGCGTCGTATCGTTGGAGATCGTCACCTTGAGATCGTCCGTCATGAACTGCGTTCCGGCGGCAACAACGAGATCGCCGACTTTGAGGCCTTCGGTGACCCGCACACCATTGGTGGTGAAGTCTGCAAGCGTGACCGGGCGGCTGCGGACGGTTTCCGTACCGCGGTCGACGACCCAGACGATCGGATAGCCATCCTTCTCAGCCAGTGCGCTCAAGGGTACCGAAACGAACGACACGCCATTGCCGGCAGAAGCTTCGATGATCGCGGTCATGCCGAGAAGGACGCGTTGGTCGTTCGGCAGGCTGACACGCACCGAGAAGGTGCGCGATTGCTGGTCGGCGCTGCCGGCAACCTCGCGCACGGTGCCATCGAGCGACAGGCCCGCATCGGACCAGATCTCGACCTTGACCGGCAAGCCAACCTTGAAATTGCTGATTTCCGTTTCGGGTACGGCGACCTGGACTTCCTTTTCGCCTTCGACTGCAACGGTGGCGACCGGCGTGCCAGCGCCGACGACCTGGCCGACATCGGCGTTGATCGAGGTCACGATGCCCGGCCGGTCGGCGACGAGGCTGGTATAGACCACCTGGTTCTTCGCCTGTGACAGTGCCGACTTTGCTGCATCGCGCGTGGCGACGGCCTGGTTGTAACTCAGCACCGCCTGGTCGAACTGGGCCTGCGAGGCGAATTTCCTGGCAAGCAGTTGCTTGGCGCGGTCGCGCACCAGCTCGACCGTTTCGACCTGACGCTCGGCCGCATCCAGATTGGCGGACGCGCTGCGCACCGCGAGCTCGTAGTCGGTCGGGTCGATGCGGGCTAGAAGATCGCCAACCTTGACGCGGTCACCGACATTGACGACGCGCTCGACGATCTTGCCACTGACGCGGAAGCCGAGATTCATCTCGGTCCGTGCCCGCACGGCGCCGGAATAGCTGAGCTGGCGTACATTGTCGGCCTGGGCGATCTCGACGACCTTGACCGGGCGCACGACTTCAGCGGTTTCGGACTTTTCTTCCGAGCAGCCGGCAAGCGCCGCCGAGAGGGTCGAAATCAGCGCAACGGTGGCAATGAATGAAATACGGCGGCGAAATTCAATCGGCATAAACATAGTCGCACTCCTGAAAAATAGGCCGACGCCGCATTGGCGCCGGAAGCAGTCCGGCTAAACCTTCAGTCCCTTGATCGCGAATTCGACCAGCTCTTCCGGTGCCGCGCGGTTTGTCTTGCTGAGACACTGCGCAACCATTTGCGGATGACAGAGCGTGACGGTCGCCGCACCGAAACAGCGCGACGCCGCATCGGCGTCCTGTTCCGGGAACTCGCCGGCGGCGATGCCTTCGCGAATGACGTCGGCGAGAAGCGCGTCGAGCCTGTCGATATGCTTGTCGATAACGTGCCACTCGCGTTCGATGGCAACGACCACCATTTCATGCACCTTGGTATCGTCGAGCATGAGCTCAACGGTCATCTGATGCTGCGCGTGTACGTAACGGCGCAGCCGCTCGGTCGCACTCAATGGCAAGGCGCAGATCTCCTGGGCCATCTGGTAGCTGGCCGCCAGCATGCGGCCGCAGATCGCCTGATGGATCTCCGTCTTCGAGGCGAAGAAGCGGTAGATGTTGGCCGGCGACATGCCGAGTTCCTTGGCAATGTCGGCGACATTGGTCTTGCTGTAGCCGAAATGCCGGAACAACCGCTCCGCTGCGTCGAGGATCCGCGTGATGTTGTCCTGACGCGCCTGATCCATGACGTTATCGTTGCTAACCGGCATCGCTTGCCTTTCGATTTACGACTGACGAATTTTGTATTTCGTCAGTCGTAAATCGAAATGAGACACTCGTCAACGAAAGAATGCGCTCACACGTTCACGATTTGATAACCAACATTGAGCTCGCCGCGCGCGGCCGACGACCTTTCAATGTCACCCGGCTGTCGTTGACTCGACACGCTATGGTGGTTACTGGCGCTTCTGGAGCCGCGTTTCTCGGATTCTTCTCAAGGGGTTAGCAACTTATGGCCACAGGTCTCATCGCCCTCCTCGACGACATCGCGGCCATCGCCAAGATGGCGGCTGCATCGCTGGACGACGTGGCGGCCCAGACCGCGAAGGCCAGCGCCAAGGCAGCCGGCGTCGTGATCGACGACGCCGCGGTGACGCCGCGCTATGTGGTGGGGCTCACGCCTGAACGGGAACTGCCGATCATTGCGCGGATCGCCCTTGGCTCGCTGAAGAACAAGTTGCTTTTCCTACTGCCCGGCGCACTGCTGCTCGGCTATTTCGCGCCCTGGGCGATCACGCCGCTTCTGATGCTCGGCGGCATCTATCTCTGCTACGAGGGTGCCGAGAAGCTTTACGGCGCAATCTTTCCGCATGCGGCCCACGCGCACGAGGAAGCGGTGCTCGGCGAAAAGAGCGATCCGCTGGCGCTTGAAAACGAGAAGGTTGCCGGCGCCATCCGCACCGACTTTATTCTCTCTGCCGAGATCATGGCGCTGACCCTGTCGGCCGTCGCCGATGCCGGCATCTATATGCAGGGCGCTGTGCTCGCGGGCGTCGGCATCCTGATTACGCTCGCCGTCTATGGGGTCGTCGCCCTGATCGTCAAAGCCGACGACGCCGGCGTCGCGCTGGCGAAGAACCCGCTGTCCGCCCTGCGCGTTCTCGGCCGCGGCCTCGTTCTCGGCATGCCCGCGTTCCTGAAAGTTCTTGCCGCGATCGGCACTGCGGCCATGCTCTGGGTCGGCGGCAGCATCCTCGTGCATGGCATGGCGCAACTGGGCCAGGCCGAGCCGGAACACTTCATCCACGATGTCTCCGAGAGCGTCGCCCACACGCTGGCGGTCGCCCCGGCGGTCGTCGGCTGGTTCACGACCTCGGCGCTCCAGGCGCTGCTTGCCATCGCCGTCGGCGCTGCCACGATCGTCGTGATGGGCAATGTCGTCGCGCCGATCTGGAGCCGCCTGCGGCCGGCAAAGCACTGATTCCGTCTTCCCGCACCCGGCCGCACCGCCATTGGCTTCCCGGCTGGTTCGCAACAACCTTGTCCCGGGAGGTTTGTTCGTGACCCAGGCGACGAGCCCCTACTTCGCCCCGCAAGCTTTTGCGAGCATCGCGAACACCGTCGAAGCCGCGGGCTTCGGTAACGTCTATCCCTATCACGCCAACGTGCCCTCGTTTGGCGATTGGGGGTTCGTGGTGGCAAGCGACACGCCGCTCGAAACCGCGCGCCCGGCGCTCAGCGTCACGACGCGCTACCTCGATGACGCCAATGTCGCAAAACATTTCCTGTTTGAGAAGGATATCGTCGCAAGCGGCGTCGAGACCAATACGCTCGATCGCCCCGTGCTGCTCGACTATTACCTGGCCGGCTGGAGGCACTACCGCTAATGCGTCGCGCTGGTTGACTCGCAGAAGCTATGGATGAGTCGTGCACGGCGGCAAGATCGGACATATCGTTGACGCCGGTGATCCCCAAGCTGTTGGCAAATTTCATCGTCTGCAGCAGGGCCTCGCGCCGTTCCGCATCGGCGACCGCCGGCCGATGTTTCTCGACTAGATCGCCAGCGCTCTCGAGCAGAATGCCGCTCGGCTCGCCCTTGTCGTTGAGTACGACCTCGCCGCCCTCCTCGACCTTGGACGTCGCGGTCACACCGCCCACTTCGAGCGCCTTGGAATTGACCCAGTAGGAATGGAAATCGATGTCGCGCAGGATAACGACGCGATCCGGCACCACGGCATCGAGATCCTCCTTGGTCGGCAGCTTGCCTTCGCCGAGGGTGTAATCCCAACCGCCGCCCATCAGCCAAACGCCCTTGGGCAGGCGCGCATCGGCTTCCTTGATCTTTTCGAGCCAGGTCTTCTTTTCCGGAATGTAGGAGAGATCCACACCGGTCACCATGTCCATGCCGGACGTCAGATGCGTATGGCCGTCGATGAAGCCCGGGGTGACGGTCTTGCCGCCGGCGTCAATCACCTTGGTCTCGGCGTCGGCCAGCCCCTTGATCTCGTCATTGCTGCCGATCGCAGTGAACTTGCCGTTCTCGACCGCGAAGGCCTGAGCCTCCGGCGTGCTCTGATCGACCGTGCGCACGTCGCCATTCAGCACGATCAGATCCGGCGCCGCCCAAACCGGCTGTCGGGCGCAAACCATGATCGCCAGGACCGAGGTCGCGCTCAGCGCCCGGGTTACTGCTGCCAATGTCATAAGATTTTCCTCCCGCGACTGCATCCCTCCACCCCCCGGCGAGTCGCGCGGCACCGGCGTTGAATGGATGATGCTGCAAGTCGGGAAGGCAGCGATATACTCCCTCGGGCTAGGTTTGCCGTTCGTCCATCTCGGCCCGATAGGTTTCGGAATCGAATTGTTCGGTGACGTCGGGCCGACCGCCTGGTGTCAGGTCGAGCAGGGTCCACATCGGTTCGACAGTGCCGAGATGCCGCGGATCCTGCCCGGGATCGGCTGGTTCGAACAACAACTCCGAAGCCCAACTCAGCCTGATCGACCCGTCGCCATCCTTGTGGAATACGGTCAGGATTGGGACCTGCTGTCCATCTTCACTCTCACCATGGTAGTCGCGCTTGAAGCTGTTGTTGGCGGCCGAAAGCAGCTTCAAAGCCCGCCAGCCGCGATCGGCGGCGAAGGCCGAAACCCTTTCGATCGGCGCCTTGGCGACGGCGGCGATGTTGACGCCGAAGCCTTCGACATGCCGCACGGCGCCCTCCCAATTGTCGAGCAGGGCGGTACAGGAGGGGCACGGCCCGTCTTCCAGAGCACAACCTGCCATCGGGCCGCTCCGCGGTCCGGCGCGGCTATCGGAGTGGTGACGCGGAAACATATAGTGATAGAGGATCAGGGTGTCGGTGCCCGGTCGAAACAGCTCGGAGAGCCGAACCTTGGCCGGAGAGCCCGTCTCATCAATATGGTCGAACTCATAATCCTCAAGGACATGCCCGCCCGGCGGGAGTGCACGGATTTCGGCGGCGACGCTCTCCATTTCGCGCCTGAGTGCTGCCTCCCGTTGCAACAGCCTGTTGCGCGCATCGCGATAGTTGGGGCTTTCGTTCGGAAAGGTCACGCCCATGGATACCTCCATCAAAGCGGATGTCGGGGCATCATAGCACAGTCCGTCGGGCGCCGGGCCGCACCCTGACTAGAGGCGCCCAGTCCGAGCGCACCTTGAAAAGAGGCACGATCGGTCTACGGCGCCGCGGGCGCCGATCGTTTGACGACGCTCTTTCCGAAAACGACATCGCCCGTGGGCGATACGTTGAAGCGATAGGCCTCGTTCATGAACCTCTTGCCGGAATGGGTAAAGGCGAGGACCCGCTCGCCGTCGGTCCGCACATGCGAAATCCCGAAATTCGTGCGCTCGAACGCGAAGACTTTCTTGCTGGCGTCAGCGGGATCCTGCACGTAACCCAGCGTTTTGAAGAAAGCGGCCAGCTCCGTGCAGAAAATGATCGCCGGCGTGGTGCGCCCAGCTTTCCCAAGCGCCGCCATCAGCGTTGCGCGGGGGTGGATGTATTCCTTGGCTTCACTCTCATCTCCCGATGAAATCAGCGAAACGACGGCGCCGATTTCCTTGAGAAATTCCATGTCGAAATCGGCAGAGCCATGATGAGGCGCCTTGAGGATTTCCGATCGCAGGGCGGCCGACGGCAAGGCCTCGCGCAAGCGCTGGCTTGCTTCCTGGTTCATGTCCCCGGTGAACATGAAACGCACATTGCCGAACCGCAGCCGAAAATTGATGGAGTGGCCGTTGATCGTGTGCGACGCAGAATAGGCGCCCTGGCCGCTCGCCACCACGGTGCCGAGCATCAAGTTGGCGTCGTCAGGCGGCGACCGCAGAAAGCGCAACGCAGGCTGGCCGCCGACAGCCTCGACGATTGGCCCGAGAATATCGACGGCGATCACCTCATCCTGAAGAAAGGCGACGGCGGAAAGGTGGTCGATCCGTCGGCGCTCGATGCCGTTGCCGGTAACCGTCTGCACCCGCCCCTCCCAGGCGGCAAGCGTATCGACCCATTTGTTGAAGGGACGATTCCTCTCTTCGCGCGGCACGGCCGCCTGGTCGTCGACGAGGCCGACGATGAATACACGCTCGTCCACCGCTACGGTCTGCCCGAGCAGCTCAGTATCCTTGCGCCGTTTCTGATTGCTGTCTTCGCTCGGCCGTTTGACGATGCCGTTGTGATAAACCCGCCTCGGCGCGATGAAAATCCGCTTGTTCGGGCGGCTGTCGGTCCTCCGACTTACGCAGTTCCACCAACCCCTCGAAATGGTCGGCATCCCCATGGGTGATCAGGATCAGATCGACCACCAGTGGATCGGTGTCGCTCGTATTCGGGAAGCGGGCATTGGCGTGACGGGCAAAGAGCTGGTTGTCACCGCCATCGATGAAAATCACCTTGCCTTCAGGGGTCTCCAGAATGAGACCATCGCCCTGTTGCACGTCCACCATCGACAGCCGCGGCAAGCCCGTGTCGCGCAGCCTGGTCTCGGCCCGGATGAAGCCTTCGTCGATTTTTCCGCGTGCGCCGAGGATTTCGACACGCATACGACTGCCTTCGGTCGAGAGCACGTTGCAGCGGTCGCCCCAGTAATACTGCCCCTGACTGCCATCGGCACGGCGGAGATTTACGACGTCATCATCAAGATATCGCATGAGCGCCCCCGTCATTGGACAGGGACAGCTTATGGTAGCATTTTGTCATATTCAATCGACAACTCGATCGGTTTCGCGCCAAATCCGGTGGTCGAAGGTCGCCATAACTGGCTGCCCGATTTCACCGCAACCGACCCCCTCCGACGATCATGTCCTGTCGCCGGCATTAAAGACGGGAGGTGAGGGAAGCTTCCGGCTGGCGCCCTGGCTTCCCTGGGGTGAGGCCGATCTAGCTCAGCTAAAGAGCGCCTTCAGTCGCGGCCAGAGGCCGATGGCCGAGCGAACCCGCCGGGCGGCATAGGCAGCACGTACCGAGCTGCCGAAATTGCAGTCGCAGACGATGTCGTGCAGTTGGTGGTCCGATATTTCAAAGAACCGTTTTGCTTCGCCGTAGCTGTCATCGGCAAGGCCCACGAGCCGCAATTGCGGATCCTCGAATGCGACGGTCATGGGGGAACCGTTGACCTGCATGGCTTGCCGAACGGCAGCGGTCGCACGTTCGGTACCGGAAAGCGTGCCCAGCCGGCGATCGGGATTGCTTTCCAAGAGTTCGGCCCAACGTTGGAGCCGTTCCGTTCTCGTCATGACGGGAGCGGGACGGATTTCGGCGAGCGCTTGCAATTGTTCAATCGATTGATGCTTCATAGTCGTCTCTCCTGGTCCGAAGATGCGACCTCGGTGTGCGCCCCTCCACACGCAGGTCGCCGCTTCACCAACTCGCCAGCGGGAACCACAGTTCCCTTGCCAATAAAAAAAATATCGTCGACGCGTACCTCCGCGCGAAGCGCGGCTTTGCTCCCAACTTTCGCTGGCAAAAGTGCCCAAATTCCTCAGCCGGCGGAACCACGCGTGGCGCGTGCCGAAAAACAGCGGGTGCTCGTTTTCAATATCCGTCCCCCTCAGCAAGGCGTATTCTTTCCGTCGACCGATCGGGAACGATTTTGCCGGATCCGCATCAAACGGTGGTTTGGAGGTGGATGATGAAGGATGTTCTCTTGCAAACAACACGGGTCGCGCCCGAGCCTGATCGTTTGACGGACCACGATCTCGTGCAGGGTGCGCTCGCCAATGATCCTGAAGCGTTCCGCACCATCATGTGCCGACACAATCAGCGGCTCTTCCGCATCGCACGCGCCGTCGTGCGCAACGACAGCATCGCCGAGGATGTGGTGCAGGAAGCCTATCTCCGCGCCTTCGAACACTTGGAAACGTTCCGCGGCGACGCCAGTCTTGCCACCTGGCTTCATCGCGTAGTGCTCAATGAGGCGCTCGGACGTCTGCGAAAGTCGTCCACCCGACGGGAAGTTCCGCTGGCAACCGAGCAGGCGAGCGCCGACATCGTGCCTTTTCCCAATGCGGCAAGCTCGGAGGATCCGGAGCGAGCCCTTGCCCAACGGCAGATTCTGCGCCTGGTGGAAGAGGCGACGGACGCTTTGCCGGAAGCGTTTCGCCTGGTCTTCACCGCGCGCGTCATTGAAGCCATGAGCGTCGAGGAAACCGCCGCCCTGCTTGGCATCAAGCCGGAGACGGTCAGAAGCCGCCTGCACCGGGCCCGCCAGCTCCTGCGCCAGCATATCGACCGCAAGATCGGACCCGTGCTGATGAATGCCTTTCCCTTTGCCGGTCGCCGCTGCGAACGGCTGACGGCGGCCGTCATGAGCCGGCTCGGGCTCGTCGGGTGAAATTTTCGGGAACCTCCGCCGGCGGCGCGCATCCAATGGGTGTCATCCACAGAGACCGGCGGCAACGCGCCGCCGGAGAGGAGTTCCCGATGTATGCCCGCCTGACCTCCGCCCTCGCCCTCGCCTGCCTCATCAGTGGCGCCAGCCTTGCGGCAGGGAGCACGATCACCGATCCCCAGATCGCCCATATCGCCTACACCGCCGGCGTCATCGATATCGAGGCGGCCAAGCAGGCTCTCAAGATTTCCAAGGACAAGGACGTCATCGCCTTCGCCAACGACATGCTGCGTGACCACGAGGCTGTGAACAAGCAGGCCCTCGATCTCGTCACGAAGCTCAACGTGAAGCCCGAGGACAACGACACCAGCCGCGCGCTGACGAAGACCGCCACGCAAGAGCGCGAAAAGCTGGCGAAACTGAGCGGAACCGACTTCGACAAGGCCTATGTTGCCAACGAGGTTGCCTACCACAAGCAGGTCAACGGCGCGCTCGAAGCCCTGCTGATTCCGTCAGCGAAGAATGCCGAACTCAAGGATCTGCTAGAGACCGGCCTTAAGCTGTTTCAGGGCCACCAGCAACATGCCGAGCATGTCGCTGCCATGATGAAGTAGGCTGCGCCGTGATCTCGAAACTGAGCCTTCGTGCTCTTTGCGGGCTGGTCCTGATGCTGGCCGGACCGCCGGTGCGGGCCGAAACCATCCGGGTCACGATCGAAAAGCTCGTCTTTTCGCCCGCCGAGATCAGCGCCGCCGTCGGCGACGTGATCGAGTGGCAGAACAAGGACGTCATGGCGCACACGGCAACGGCCAAGGACGGCTTCGACGTCGTGATCCCGCCCCAAAAAAAGGCAGCGACGCTCACCGTCACCAGGGCCGGCACCTTTGACTACTACTGCCGCTTTCATCCGAACATGAAAGCACGCCTGCAAGTCAGGTGAAACCGGAGTGCAGCGCCTATACTCCACAACAGCGGCGCGAGCTATCGACGCGCCGCCGTTCACGGCGAAGTCACCGATGGCCGTCTGTATCCAAAACCGGAATCGTGTCATGAAGCGGTCGGTTTCATTTCGACAGGCGGCACGAGCATGAAGACGATCGGTTTTCTTTCCTTCGGACACTGGACACCTTCGCCCCAGTCGCTGACGCGATCCGCGGCAGAGGCATTACTGCAGTCGATCGATCTCGCCGTCGCGGCCGAGGAACTGGGCGCTGACGGCGCCTATTTCCGCGTCCATCACTTCGCCCGCCAGCTCGCCTCGCCGTTCCCGCTCCTGGCGGCGGTCGGCGCCAAGACCAGCCGCATCGAGATCGGCACCGCCGTCATCGACATGCGCTACGAAAACCCGCTCTACATGGCCGAGGATGCGGGTGCCGCCGACCTCATCGCCGGCGGACGCCTGCAGCTTGGCATCAGCCGCGGCTCGCCGGAACAGGTAATCGACGGCTGGCGCCATTTCGGTTACCAGCCGCCGGAGGGCGAGACCGATAGCGACATGGCCAGACGACACGCCGAAGTTCTGCTCGACGTCCTGCGCGGCGAAGGTTTCGCTGCACCCAACCCGCGGCCGATGTTCCCCAATCCCCCCGGCCTGCTGCGCGTCGAGCCGCACTCCGATGGTCTCAGAGAGCGCATCTGGTGGGGCGCCAGCTCGAACGCCACCGCTGTCTGGGCCGCCAAACTCGGCATGAACCTGCAGAGCTCGACGCTGAAGGACGATGAGACCGGCCTGCCGTTTCATGTCCAGCAGGCCGACCAGATCCGCGCCTACCGGGAAGCGTGGAAGGCGGCTGGTCACACGCGTGAGCCGCGCGTATCCGTCAGCCGCAGCATCTTCGCGCTGGTGGATGATCGCGATCGCGCCTATTTCGGCGGCGGAAACCAGCACGAGGACAAGATCGGTTTCATCGACGACAAGACGCGGGCGATCTTCGGCCGCAGCTACGCCGCCGAACCTGACGTACTCATCGAGCAGCTGGCCAAGGACGAGGCGATTACCGAGGCCGACACGCTGCTTTTGACCGTCCCGAACCAGCTCGGCGTCGACTACAACGCTCATGTGATCGAGGCGATTCTGAAGCACGTCGCACCCGCTCTCGGCTGGCGCTAAGGCCGGCGGCCCGCCTCGGCGGAAGCAGGCAGGGTTGTCACCATTGGAGCTCCGATTGCCGTCGATCGAGCCCATAAGCATTCCCTCATAGACATTTCCGGCGGACGTCCTACAATTCCGTGCACCCCATTCTGCGGAAGGGCGCGATATGGCTGAAGAACGCGCTCAACGGCGTCTCGCCGCTATCGTGGCTGCCGATGTCGTCGGTTACAGCCGCCTCGTCGAACTGGACGAAGGCGGTACACTTGCGACGTTGAAGGAACGCCGCAAGCAGATTCTCGATCCCCTTGTCCGCGAGCACAACGGCCGCATCGTCAAGACGATGGGCGATGGTGTGCTGGTGGAGTTTGCCAGCGCCGTGAATGCGGTCACGTGTGCGATCGACATTCAGAAAGGCATGGCAGCAGCCAATCAGGGCCTTGCCGACGACCGCCGAATTCTCCTGCGCGTCGGCATCAATCTCGGCGATGTCGTCGTCGAAAGCGGCGATCTCTACGGTGATGGCGTCATTGTCGCCGCGCGGCTTCAGACCATGGCTGGTCCCGGCGAAATCTACGTTTCCGGCAATATTTACGACCAGGTGCGGCGGCGCCTCTTTTGCGATTTCGACGCGCTTGGCCCCCACGCGATCAAGAACATAGTCGAGCCGGTTTCTCTCTATCGCATCAGCACGGCGACCTTGAGCCAAGGTAGCGGCGCCAGGGCCTCCTTGCCGTTGCCCATCAAGCCCTCCATCGCCGTCCTTCCCTTCACCAATATGAGCAACGAGCCGGAGCAGGAGGTCTTCGTCGACGGCTTGACCGAAGACCTGATCACCGACCTCTCCAGGGCCGGCGGGCTGTTCGTCATCGCCAGCAATTCGGTTTTCGCCTACAAGGGCCGGCATGAGGATGTGCGCCGCATCGCACGCGAACTCGGCGTTCGCTACGTGCTGGAAGGCAGTGCCCGACGGGCGGCCGGGCGTGTCCGCATCAACGCCCAACTGATCGACGCCTTGCAGGGTGATCACCTGTGGGCGGAGAGGTTTGACCGCAGCCTGGAGGATATGTTCGCCGTTCAGGACGAGGTGACGAGCAGGATCGTCGAAGCCCTGGTCGGGCGCCTAACCGACGCGCCGGCCCGGAACCGCCCATCGAACCTGAAAGCCTACGACTATTGCGTGCGAGCGCGCTCGCTCGGTCTGCAGACCGCAGGGGCAGCGAGAGAGGCGATCTTCCTTCTCGAGCGGGCGCTCGCACTCGATCCGGACTATGCGGAAGCGCATCGACTGCTGGCGCTGAACCTCTGGATGAGCTGGGAGTTCTGGGACCAGCCGATCGTTCCCTATCGGCAGCGCGCCATCAGCGAAGCACAACGGGCGGTAACGCTCGACCCCCACGACGCCGGGAACCGCTGGGTCCTTGGCATCATTCTCGGTCACGAGCGCCGTTGGGAGGAATCCGACACCGAGTTCGACCTGGCCCTGACGCTCGATCCGAACCACGCCGATGCCTGGGCGATGCGCGCCGACCTCATCGTCCTTTGCGGTCGACCGGCGCAGGCGATCGAGCATGTTCACAAGGCGCTTCGCCTCAACCCGCACCCACCGGGCTGGTACTATTGGATGCTTGGTCAGGCTCAATATGCAATTCGGGATTACGAGGCCGCGGTGCGAACCTTGCGTCGCCCTGAAACCTACCGGGCGACATCACGCCGTCTGCTCGCTGCCAGTCTGGCGCGGCTCGGTCGCCTGGACGAGGCACGGACCGAAGCGCAATTGTTTTTGATGAACAATCCGAACTTCACGATCGCCCAATGGGCCGCCTCGCAACCGTTCCGGGACGAGAAGATGCTGCAGCACTTCGTGGAAGGCTACCGCCTGCTGGACCTGCCCGAATAGGCGGCCCTGTTCGGGAGACGCGCCAACCGACAGACGCGTGAGATCGCTATCCCACGCGTCGCCTCTAAGCATTGTCGGTTGGATCCGCGGCAGGGGCTTAAGGAACCTGTGGCGGATGCGCGACACCGAGATAGTAGTCGCCCTCGCCGCCGCTCTGATACTCACCCGTGTAGCGCTGGCGGGCGTCGCCCAATGTGCGTGCCGGCGGGCGATAGACGTAGCCCGGCGCTGGATCCATATAGATACTGCCTGTTGGCATCGGATCGACATAGACCGCCCCTGGCGCCGGCTCCACATAGACAGGCCCAGGTGCGGGCTCGAGATAATACGGACCCGTCGACATCAGCCTGTTCTGGGTGCCCGGCGGATTGTGCGGGTCGATACCCGTATAAAAGCCGTTGGCCAGCACCGGACCAGCTGCCCCACTCAAGGCAAAGACGATTGCGGCGAATGACATCCTTTTGGAAATTCTCATAGCGTTGCTCCTGTCTCGGCTTCGCATCCGGCCCCGCGCAGGAGGCCCAGCAGGCTGCGCCTCCTGTCGGATGCTGCCCGAGAGATAAACGCCTGATCGCTGCAACCGTTCCGCCGCAGCCTCAATGCAGACCGAAGAGATTGAGCAGTTCTTCGCGGTGGCGGACAAATTCGGGCGTGCTGCGATCGCGGGGTCGCGGCAGATCGATCTCGATCAGCCTTGGTTCGCCACCCTTCTCGCGTGGCAGGATCAGGATACGGTCGGCGAGGTAGATCGCCTCCTCGAGATCATGGGTGACGAGAACGGTCGTCACATCCTCATCCCGCCAGATCCGCGCCAGTTCCTGCTGCATGCTGATCTTTGTCATCGCGTCGAGCGCGCCGAGCGGCTCGTCGAGCAGCAGGATTTCGGGCTGGACCGCCAGCGCACGAGCGATGCCGACGCGCTGCGCCATGCCGCCGGACAGTTGCCGGGGATAGGCGCTTTCAAACTGCTGCAGGCCGACGAGCTGGACATAGCGTCGTGCCCGGTTCCTCGCCTCGCCGCGCGGGAGCCCCTGCGTCTCCAGCCCGAAGCCGACATTGTCGAGCACCGTCAGCCAAGGCAGCAACCTCGGCTCCTGGAAGATCACCGCGCGGTCGGTGCCGACGCCTTTCGTCAGCTTGCCGTCGATCAGTACCTCTCCGGCATCCGGATCCTCGAGCCCTGCCAGAACCCGCAGCAAGGTCGTTTTGCCGGAACCGCTGGCGCCGACGATCGCGAGCGTCTCACCTGAGCGGATGTCGAGGTTGATATCCCTGAGGACGGGCAGTGGCGCGCCGTTCAGGCGGTAGGACTTGGAGAGATGGCGGATCGCCACCTCTCCACGACGAAGGTTCTGGGCAACGCTCATGGCCGGTCCTCAGTTGCTGGCCGATGCGCCGTCGACGGCGAAGAGCACGTCCTTTGGCGTCAGCTGGCCTTCCTTCAGTTTGCCTTCACGCACCAGAACGTCGATCCAGAACTGAAGGTCACGCTCGACGGGCAGGCCGCCCGCCCGCACGCCGTAGCCACGGAAATACTGGGCGATGTCAGGATTTTCGCCACGCGCTTGCAATGCCTTTGCGAGGATTTCCTTGGTTTCCTCGGGATGCTCACGCGCGTAGTCCAGCGCACGGGCCGACTGCAGGACGAAGGTCTTGGCGGCTTCCGGATGTTCCTTGATGAAATCCCGGCGCAGCACGACGAAGCCTCCGGCAATCTCGCCGAGCACATCAGTGTCGTCGAAGATCGCACGCAGGCCACCCTTCTTGCGGGCTGCCCCTTCGAAGGTCGTCTGCCAGTAGCCGAAAGCGGAAATATCCACCTGGCCGGAGCGCAGAACCTGCTCCAGCTGCGGACCGGGGACGACAACCTGGTTGGCAGCGTCTGTCGGCAGGCCGACCGAATGCAGGGCTTCGCGGATCGTATAGTCGAGGTGGGCGCCGAGCGTGTTGACGGCAATGCTCTTGCCGGCGATGTCCTTGATGCCCTTGATCGGGCTGTCTTCGAGCACGTAGAAGATCGACTGCACCTCGTCATTGATGCCGTTCGAGGGATAGGCGGCGACGAAATCGTTGCCGCTGATGATCGAATTCAGCACGGCGGACGTCGCAGCACCGCCGATCTCGACGTCGCCCGAGGCAAGTGCGATCAGCGAGGCCGGGCCGCCCGTCGCGTAGCCGATGTTCTCGATCGTGATGCCGGTGCCCTCGAAGTATCCGAGTTCCTGGGCGAGCTCGTGCGCCGACAGGCCGCCCTGGCTGGCGAGATAGCGCAGCTTCACGTCATCGGCTGCGGCTGCCGGTGCGGCAAGACCGAGGGCGACCGCCGCCGAGAGAAGAAGATTACGGGCATGGAAGGTCATATCGATATCCTTTCGAAGGAGAAATCTGGCAAAGAAGCGATCAGGCGTTGGGTTGCGACCAGCGGCAGAGGTTGCGCTGGAGCAGAACGAGCAGCGCGTTGGCGGCGAGCCCGAGCAGGGCGAGCAACAAGATCGCCGCAAACATCAGCGGGATCTGGAAGTTGTATTGGGCGTTCATGACCTGGAAGCCGATGCCCTTGTTGGCGCCAATCATCTCGGCGGCGATCAACAGCAGAAGCGCCGTGGTGGCCGAGAGGCGCAGGCCCACGAAGATCGCTGGCACCGAGGCCGGCAGCACCACGCGGCGGAACACTGTGAGCGGCCCGGCGCCGTAAGTTCGGGCCATCTCGATCAGTTTCTTGTCGACCTCTTTGACGCCGCCGATCGTCGAAAGCAGGATCGGAAACAGCGTCGCCCAGAAGATCACGAAGACCTTTGAGGTCTCGCCGAGGCCCAGCAGCAGGATGAAGACCGGATAGAGCGCCAGGGCCGAGGTCTGGCGGAAGAGCTGCAGGATGGGGTCGAGCGCCTGCTCGACGAGCCGAACCTGTCCCATGAACAGCCCGAGCGGGATGCCGACTACAACGGCCGCCGCAAAGGCGATGCCCGATCGCTGCAGGCTGATGGCGATATCATCCAGCAGCGCACCGCTGGCAAGACCGCTCCAGAGCGCTGACAGGATCACATCGAGGGGCGGAAAGACCGCCGGATTGACCCAGCCAAGCGTGCTGGAAAGTTGCCAGAAGGCGAGAAAACCGAGCACGACGCCATAGCGTGCGACGATCGCGCCAAGCAGTGCGCGCCAGCGCGAGACGATGGCCGGGACTGCGGTGGAGGCGTGGCCTTCTGCGCGGCCCAGTCCAAAACTTGCGGCAAGCGATGTGTTGACGTGTTCGTAGGACATGATCGCACCTCACTCTGCAGCCTGGACGGCCGATCGCACGGCGGCCCAGCGGTTGACGGGAACGGGCAGGCCGAGATTTTCCCGGAGCGTGCTGCCCTCGTAGGCGGTGCGGAAAAGGCCGCGACGCTGCAATTCCGGGATGACCAGTTCGACAAAATCGTCGAGCGCGGTCGGGAACCAGGGCGGCAGGATATTGAAGCCATCGGCGGCTTCGTTTTCGAACCACTCCTGCAGGGTGTCGGCGATCTGCTCGGCCGAGCCGACAATCGTGTAGTGGCCACGCGCCGACGCAATCCATTGATAGAGCTGGCGAATGCTGAAGTTGTTTTCGTCGGCAATCTGGCGGATCAGCGCCTGGCGGCTCTTCATGCCCTCGGTCGGCGGTGCCGGTGGCAGCGGGCCGTCGAGATCGTAGCCATGGAGATCGAGCGTGCCGCCGGTCAGGCCGTTGAGCAAGCCAATCCCATCCTCCTCGACGATGAGCGAGGTCAGGCGATCGTACTTTTCGCGCGCTTCGGCCTCCGTTCGCCCGACGAAGGGGGAAACGCCCGGCATCACCAGAATGTGGTCCGGGTTGCGGCCAAGCCCCCGGGCGCGAGCCTTGATGTCACGGTAGAATTCCTGGGCCGTCTCGATGTGCTGGTGCGCTGTGAAGATCACCTCAGCCGTTGCAGCCGCCAGCCCACGGCCGTCATCGGACTGGCCGGCCTGGACGATGACAGGATGCCCTTGTGGAGAGCGCGAAATGTTGAGCGGGCCGCGCACCTTGAAATGTTCGCCACGATGGTCGGTATCGTGCAGCTTCGCCGGGTCGAAGAAGACGCCCGTTTCCTTGTCGCGAATGAATACGTCGTCCTCAAAACTGTCCCAGAGTTTCTTGACCACGTCGACATGCTCGGCGGCGCGCCGATAGCGCTCAGCGTGCGGAAGCTGCGTCTCGCGGTTGAAGTTCTGCGCCGTCGCATCACCTGTTGTCTTCACCACGTTCCATCCGGCGCGGCCGCCGGAAATGAGATCGAGCGAGGCGAATTTGCGCGCCGTGGTGTATGGCTCCTCGTAGGTCGTCGACGAGGTCGCGATAAAGCCGAGATGAGTGGTGAGCGGCGCCAGCGCCGAAAACAGGGTCACTGGCTCGAAGCCCGCCACCCGGGCGTTGCCGCCCTCGCGCGCCCCGCCGAAGCCGATCGCCAGCCCATCGGCCAGAAAGTAAGCGTCGAACAGACCGCGCTCCGCCGTCAGCGCCAGTTGCTTGTGAAATTCGAAGCTGGTCGCCCCATCGGCTGGCTGGTCGGGGTGGCGCCAGGCGGCGATATGCTGTCCGCCACCGGGAAGAAATGCTCCAAGCCGGATCTTGCGTGTCATCTCAATCCACTCCTCTTCTCGCTGCAAATTCTTGGGCGTCAAGCGCCCCAGCGGCACGGATGAAGGGCTGTCTGCGACCAGACCCACGACCTTGGCTGCCATTAGAGAGAGGTTACATTATCTATAATCTTTATAGAGAAAGAGTATTTCCCGTGCGCCGGAAGCAAGTGAAAAGATTTTCGACATCGGCGCAGAAAGCGAGATCAATCGCCGTGTCCCTGGGGACGAAGAGCTTGAGAGAGAAAGGCAGGTTGCGCTGTAACTTTTCTTCAGAAGAGCGCGGCGAGCCGCGAAATCCTGCAGGACTCTCCACCGCTGGACCATCGACGTGGAACGCGCGATATCGCCGCGGCGCATACCGCTTCGGCTGCAATGCCGGCTCTCCTTGAGACTCGGGCGGCACGCGGACAATCAACCAATCGCACCGGGGAAATTATTCTACTCTGAGTGGTTGACGCGCCAAAGAGTTTCTTATCTTCCGGAGAGCGCTCGACTAATTTTTGGGCACCTGCGGCGGCCGCAGCCCAAGATGCGGCCATCAACATCAATCGAGAGTGCAGAACGTGTCCCAAGCAACCACCAAATCCTCACCGAAGCCGATTTACGTCTCCTTCGGCTTCCAGGTCCTCGCGGCCATGGTCATCGGCCTGCTGCTCGGCCTCATCGCCCGCAACATGGGCGTCGATGCCAGCGGCAACCCCAACTGGCTGACCGTCACCCTCCAGACGATCGGCTCGATCTTCGTCCAGCTTCTGCGCGCCCTCGTGCCGCCGCTCGTCTTCACGGCCATCGTCGCCTCGATCGCCAATCTGGCGACGCTGCAGAACGCCGCGAAACTCGTCTCGCAGACGCTGCTCTGGTTCGCGATCACCTCGTTGATCGCCGTCGTCATCGGCATCGCCCTCGGCCTCATTCTCCAGCCGGGCGTCGGCTCTGCCGTTTCGCAGGAAGCCGCCAAGGCACCCTCCTACTCCGGCTCGTGGCTTGATTTCCTGAAGGGCCTCGTACCTGCCAATATGCTCGGCCTCGAAGCCAGCACCAAGGTCACCGATGCAGGCGCCAACACCTCGCTCAATTTCAACGTCTTGCAGATCCTCGTCGTTTCGATCGCCGTCGGTGCCGCTGCGCTGAAGGTCGGTGACGCCGCCAAGCCGTTCCTCGCATTCAACCAGTCGCTGCTCGCCATCGTCCGCAAGATCCTCTGGTGGGTCATCCGCCTGACGCCGATTGGCACGATCGGCCTGCTCGGCCGCGCCGTCGCCCAATATGGCTGGGAAACGCTGGCGCAGCTTGGCTGGTATGCCGCGGCCGTCTACATCGGTCTCGCGATCGTACTCTTCGTCGTCTACCCGGCGCTGCTCATCGGCCACGGCCTGAAGCCGTCGCGCTTCTTTGCCGGCGCCTGGCCGGCGATCCAGCTTGCCTTCGTCTCGCGCTCCTCGGTCGGCACCCTGCCCGTCACCGAAACCGTGACCGAAAAGAGCCTCGGCGTGCCGCGCGAATATGCCGCCTTCGCCGTGCCGCTCGGTGCCACCACCAAGATGGACGGTTGTGCTGCAATCTACCCGGCGATCTCGGCGATCTTCATCGCGCAGTTCTTCGGGCTGCCGCTCGGGATCCAGGACTATGTGCTGATCGTCTTCGTCTCGGTCCTCGGCTCCGCCGCCACCGCCGGCCTGACCGGCGCAACCGTCATGCTGACGCTGACGCTCTCGACGCTTGGTCTGCCGCTCGAAGGCGTCGGGCTGCTGCTCGCCATCGACCCGATCCTCGACATGGGCCGCACGGCGGTCAACGTCGCCGGCCAAGCACTGGTGCCGACGATCGTCTCCAAGCGCGAGGGCATTCTCGACGAGACCGTCTACAACGGCGACAAGGTCGTCGACGACCTTGAGTCGCTCGCGGCTGCGGCACGCGCGGCCTAGCGCTCCAAATAGACATGCGGGCCACGACGGCCCGCATGTCCCGCTCGGCAAGGTGCACAGCCACCATTTAAGTCAAGCGTACCCGCACTGCGAGACGCCTATTTCCAGCGGCCGCAAATCCCCTTCCGCCGATCAAGCAGAGATTGTACAAGCGAACCGAGCAGTGGATCTACTATCGAGACTTATCGAGTGCTTGGCTGGATCGCGTACGCTGGCGGGCCTGCGCTTTGCTCAGGCATCGCCGCCGGCGTGCTGCGTCCTCCGGCTATGATGCTCCGGTCGAAGACGTGTGGCGGGAGCTGAGTACGCCAGAGGCCTGGCCTGAATGGTGGCCATCGGTAAAGCGGGTTTCACTTGTGCGCGAAGGGGACGAGCGCGGGGTGGGCTGGGTTCGTCGTCTCGAATGGGTGACGGCGCTGCCCTATGAACTGGCTTTCGACATGGAGACGGTAAGGGTCGAAGCACCTTCGATCATCGAAGGCAGGGCCTTCGGCGAACTTGAGGGCGTCGGCCGCTGGACGTTGCTGGGCGAAGGCCCGCGTTGCCATGTCCGTTACGACTGGATCGTCAAGGTCACCAAACCCTGGATGATCAGGCTCTCATTCATCCTGAAGCCCATCTTCCGTTGGAACCATGGGGTGGTCATGGAGCGTGGCCGGCGCGGTCTCGTGCGTCGCCTCGCCCGCGTCTGAACGCTATTTTGAGCACACCTTTTCCCAAAGACAGGAAGAGCACAGCCCGCCCGGGCGACGCCAAGGTCGGGGCGGAGGCAACTGGCTAAACGGCAATGGTCGGCTTGAAGTCGCCCGGGGAGATCGCCCGCTCCTCCGAAGCGATCGTTCGCATCGAAACCACCGAAGTGCTGTCCGCCCAAAAAGATTTGAGGCACAATTGGGCGCCTGCCGGAGCGGGAGAACCTCACCGCCGGAGTCGCTGAAATGTCAGCGCGGTGATCAATATGAACCTCTGGATGTGTCCGAAACTGGAGCAGGACGCGAGTCCGTTTGCCGCATGAGTGAATTTCTCCTCAACATATCAGGCACGGGCCCTGTCACCACGAGCTTGGAGATCTGGGTAGGTATGGCCTTGATCGGGGCGCTCGGATTTGTTCTCGGCTTCGCCATGAATCGTGGATCGATCTGCACCGTCATCGCCACGAAGGAGTTGGTATCCGACAAGAGGCCGGCACGTTTCATCGCTCTGGTCGAATGCGCCGTCTGGGCGGCCCTCGTCTACGCAATCCTCGAAGCGGCACCGATGATGCAGGAGGGCTGGTCGCCACTCGGCTACCTCGTTCCCGCTGCCATTTTGCTTGGGATCGGCAGCTATGTGAACGGCGCTTGTGTGTTCGGGTCTGTTGGGCATATCGGAAATGGCGAAATCGGATTCGCATTCACGTTTCTCGGGATCTATGCGGTCCTCTATATTGAATCCGTGTTTGATCTGCTTTCGGATCAGCCGCCGATAAGTGCTCCTTCGTCGCTGGAGGCGGCGCTTCTGGCGCTTGCATTGTTGGCGATCATGGCTCTGAGGCTCGGCGTTTCACGCAGATCCGAGTCAAACTTCCGGCGGCTGACGATAGCGATGGGAGCGATCGGCATCACCTCTACGGTCCTGACGCTTCTTGCGCCCGGGTTCTCAATCACCGCATCGGTCGGAGCGATCGCTTCGATACCTGTCGCGGGCGTCGTGATTTCGGTCTGCATGTTCGGCGGCAGCCTCGTTTCCGCAAGACTTCGGAAGCATGGATTCATGCTGAAACGGCCGACAGTGAAGACCATGGTCAAGAGAACGCTTGCGGGCATCCTTATAGGACTGGGTGCACTACTCATTCCCGGTGGGAACGACACGCTGCTGCTGATCGGTCTGCCCGCAGGGGCCTGGCAGGCGGCGCTCGCCTACGTGCTGTTCGTTGCGACGCTTGCCGCGCTCATTGTCAAAATCGGTTCGGTGGCAAAACCTTGGTCATGACGCTGCTACACCGGCAAGATGCTCGTCCGCCTCTAGAGCATCCCGCTTTCAAGTGGAATCACAGAAAGCGGATAAGATGCTCCAGAATCAAAGTGCGAGAGCGTCCTTGGTGCGTTCGTCTAAACGCACGGCGCTCTAGTCCCATCCATGTTGATCGGGTCCGCGACACCCGCGGTGCGGTCCACACGTCTATCCGAACAAAAAAATGCCCCGCTCGATGGCGGGGCAGGCGCGCATCCCCAGCTTAAAGGATGCGAGGGAACTTGAGATTCGCAGCAGGCAACGTCCTGACCGGTGGCTCCGAGGCGAGCCGCTCCCGGCTCTATGCCGCCGACATCTCCTGTTGAACGAGAGCCGTTCGATTGCCGCGGTGGAGATCCGCGGCGAAGGCGCAAGCCGCCGTATGGCCCGGCGAAAGCACCCGCGATGGCGGCATCGCCTTGGCACAATCGTCGACGACAAGAGGGCAGCGGGTCCGGAACCGGCAGCCGGACGGCGGATTGATAGGGCTGGGCACCTCCCCGATCATCAACGGTCCCCTGCGGTTCTTTTCGATCCGCGGATCCACCTCGGGCGCCGACGCCAGCAGCATCTGCGAATAGGGGTGGCTCGGATGGTCGTAAAGTTCCCGCGACGAGCCATGCTCGACGATCTTGCCGAGATACATGACGTAGACACGCGAAGCCGCCTGCCGCACTAGCGCAAGATCATGGGCAATGAACAGGCATGCAACGCCCAGATCCTTCTGCAGCCGCAGGAAGAGGTTCATCACCTGCGCCCGAATTGAAAGATCGAGCGCGCTCACCGGTTCGTCGCAGATCAGCACCCGTGGGTTCACGGCGAGCGATCTGGCAATCGCCACGCGCTGGCGCTGACCGCCAGATAGCTCGCGCGTGTGACGGTCCCTGACCGCGGATGCGAGGCCCACCTGATCCAGAAGCTCCTTCGTCCGGCGATCGCGCTCCTCCGGTGACCGGGTGCCGGCGATCACGAGCGCTTCGTCGATCGCCTCGCCCACAGTCTGTCGATCGTTCAGGGACGAGTAGGGATCCTGGAAGACGTACTGCAGTGCCCGGCGGCTGTCGCGCAGGGCGGCTCCCGAGAGGGCGCTGAGATCGACGCCGTCGAGCAGCACGCGGCCGCTGCTCGCCTTCTCGAGCCCGACGATGGTGCGGCCGAGGGTCGACTTGCCGCAACCGGATTCGCCGACCAGGCCGACGATCTCGCCCGGATAGAGCTCGATCGAGACATCGTCGACGGCATGGACATATTTGCCGCGCTGAACGCTCTTGAAACGCGTCTGCAGGTTTTCGACTTTGAGAACAGGTGCTTGTGTCATGCGGCAGCCTTTCCTTGATTGACGACGGGGCAAGCCACCAGAACGGTGCTATCGTCGGACCGGACCAGCGGGGGGCGGCTTTTGCCGCATGCAGGGACGGCGAGTTCGCAGCGCGGCGCAAGGGCACACCCTTTGATCGGAGCGCCGAGCGTCGGCGGAATGCCGGGTAGCCCGCGAAACTCCGATCCGATCGGGTCCTCTCGCCGCGGTATCGCGTTGATCAGACCCTGCGTGTAGGGGTGACGCGGGCTCACCAGCACCTTATCCACCGGACCGCATTCGGCAGCGCGCGCCGCATACATGACGACGATGTTGTCGGCTGCACCCGCGACCACGCCCATGTCGTGGGTAATCAGCACCATCGCCATGTTCAGCCGACGCTGCACGTCCTTCAGCAGCCGCAGGATCTGCGCCTGAACCGTCACATCGAGTGCGGTCGTCGGCTCGTCGGCAATCAGGAGCTTCGGCTCGCCGGCAAGCGCGATGGCAATGACGATGCGTTGCCTCAGGCCGCCGGAGAGCTCGTGCGGATATTGCCGAAGCCGTGCCACCGGGTCGGAGATGCCGACGAGCTTCACGAGTTCCAATGCGCGCGCTTCGGCGGCCCTCGGTGTCATGTCGAGATGCAGTTCGGCCATCTCGGCAATTTGCCGACCGATCCGGCGCACCGGGTTGAGGGCGCTCATCGGGTCCTGGAAGATGAAGCCGACGGACTTGCCGCGCAGCTTCTGGATCTCGGCCTCGGGCAGGCCGATCAGTTCGCGGCCCTCGAGCTTGACGGAGCCGGAGAGCATCGTCGCCACGCCTGTCGGCATCAGGCCGAGCGGTGCGAAGTTCATCACCGTCTTGCCGCTGCCGCTTTCGCCGACGATGGCGAGACATTCGCCCTGGCGGACCGAATAGCTGACCCCATCGACGGGACGGACAGCTGACTTCGCGGTCAGCAAGTTGACCGTCAGGTTACTGACATCAAGGAGCGGTTCGTCATGCATCGGAATTCTCCTTGCCCCAGCTTGCGACCTCGGCCCGACGGATTGCGAGCATGCGTCGGGTGAGTGGTTTCGGAATGCGGTTGAGCGCGATGGATTCCCCAAGCGTGTTGAAGCCGATAACGGCTGCGGTGAGGGCGAGGCCCGGCAGCAGCACCTGGCGCGGGTCGGATTCGAGATAGGGCAGCGCATCGACGAGCATCTGCCCCCATTCCGGCGTCGGCGGCTGGATGCCGAGACCGAGGAAGCTCAGCGTCGCGACCGCGAGCGCAGCCGTGCCGGCGTCCGCCGTCGCATAGACCATCACCGAACCGATCGTCCCTGGCAGAAGGTGACCGAAGTAGATGCGCCAGGGGCTGGCGCCCAGCACCCGCAAGGCCTCGATATGCGGCTTGCTCATGATGCTGACGGCGACCGCCCGGCTGATGCGACCGCTCATCGGCCACCAGGCAAGCGCCAGCGCCAGCACCATCGTCCAGTATCCGGGGCCGACGATGCCGATGACGGCAAGCGAGATGATCAGGCTCGGAATGGAGAGACCGACATCGACCACGCGCATCAAGAGGTCATCCACCCAGCCGCGATGATAGCCGGCGATCGTTCCGAGCAGGATGCCGATGGTCATGGCGACGCCGAGAACCGAGCCCACGCTGACGAGCGAAGTGTTCGCGGCGATGATCAACCGGCTGAAGGTATCGCGTCCGAGGTGGTCGGTTCCGAGCCAGTGAGCGGGGGCCGGACCGAGTCCGGCATCGAGCAGGTTCTGGGTGCTCGGATCCTGGGGTGCAAGCCAGGGCGCGAAGGTACCGAGAGCAACGAATAGGCCGATGGTGATCAGTGCCGCGCGCGGCATCTTGTTCAATCGGGCAAAAATGGGATTGAGCATGTTCATGGTCAGCTCCATTGGCGACGAATGCGCGGATCGGTCAGCAGGACTGCCAGATCGACGATCAGGTTCACCACGATGAAGAAGGTGAGGAAGATGAGCAGGCACGCCTGCACCACCATGAAATCGCGGAAGCGCACACCGGCAAGGAAGTAGTCTCCCAGGCCCTGCCAGGCGAACAGCGGTTCGACGATGATCGCCGTCGCGGTCATCAGGCCGACCTGGGTGCCGAGCGCGTTGATGAAGAGGGGTGTGATGTTGGGCAACGCCTCACGGAACAAGATGGCGGTGCGGCCGAGGCCCTTGCTTTTCGCGGTCAGAACGAAGGGACTGGTCATCGCCTCTTCCAGACCCACCCGCACGACACGACTGAGGACGGCAGCCGGCAGAACGGCGACGGTGAGCCATGGCAGGATCCAGCTTTTCGGACCATTGAAACCGAACGATGGCAGGAGCTGGAAGGTGACGGAGAAGGCGTAGATCATCAGCGCGCCGACGAAGAACGTCGGGGTCGATGCGCCGAGGAGCGCCAGACCGCGCGAAACGCGGTCCGGCAATTTGTAGGGCCAGAAGGCACCGAGGAACCCCAAGGCCAGGCTGATGAGGGTGGCGATCACGGCCGAGCCCGCAATCAGCGTTCCCGTCACGAACATACGGTTCGCGAGGTCCGCGCTGACGTCCGTTCCCGTTCTGTAGGAGATGCCGAAATCTCCGCGAACCGCATCGCCCAGCCAATCCACGTAGCGCATCAGCAATGGCTTATGCAGTCCTATCTCTTCGGCAACCTGTTCGACGTAACCCGGTGTTGCGACCGCCCCGCGAAGCTCGGCAATCAAGACTGCAACATTACCGGGTGCCGAAACCACGAGGGTGAAGCAAACAAGGGACGCCATGAACAAAAGGACCAGGGAATGCTTCAGCCGCTTGCTGATGAAGTGGATCAAGGTACTCTCCTCTTACTCGGCCAGCAGAACGTTTTCGTAGGGCATGTCGTATTCGGTGACCGGGCTCGAAAAGCCGTGGACCCGCTTGGAATGCGCCCAGATGCTCGGCACGTAGACCAGCGGCGCAATCGCGTCGTTGTCCCTGAGCCAGTCGTAGACCTTCTGGATAGTCGGCTGAATCTGGTCCCCCGTTGCCGCCATCGCCGCGTTGATCAATGGATCAAGATTGGTCGGATCGGTGACCAGCTTGCCCTCGACGTCATTGTGGAAGGTCGACAGGCACAGCCCCACGATCGAGCCGAATGGATCGTATGGCGCACCATAGGTCAGGAAGAAGCCGAGATCGTACTTCTGTTCCAGCATGTCGGTGTGCTTGGAGGCGTGATCGACCGAGCGGATCACCAGGTCGATGCCGATCTCCTTCATCTCCGACTGGATGACTTCGGCGATCACACGCGATCCCGGCACGGCGTCCGGGCTGACGACCAGTTCGAGCGTCAGCGGCTTGCCGTCCTTGGACCTTATGGGGCTTCCCGTCCAGCCGGCCTTTTCGAGCAGGGCCGAGGCGGCCGCCGCATCGCGAACCGGTGCATCACTCTGCGTTCCAGCATAGGGCAAAGCGCTGGAGAACATGTTGCCGGCGGGCTTGGCGTAGCCGTGGTAGAGCACCTTGGAGATCGCCGCGCGATCGATGCCGATGCTGACGGCCCTTCGCACCGCCGGATCCTTGAGCGCCTCGGCGCGGTCCGGATTATAGGCCATCACAAGCGTGACATTGCCCGGATCGACGACAACATTGAAGCCCGCCGCCTCGAGCTGCTTGCCTTCTTCCGGGGTGAGCGGCGCGATCCAGAAGCCGCCGATCAGGTCAAGTTCGCCGGCACGCAGCGCTGCAACCCGCGACCGTGCATCGGGGACGACCTTGGCTTCAAGGCGTTCATAGGATGGCAACTCGCCCCAGTAACCTTCGTGATGCTCGAAGACGCTCTGCGTATCGTCGGCGCTGATCTGACGCCACGGCCCGGTGCCCACAGGCTCCTTGAACTTGCCATCAGCGCCAACCGATTTGGGCGAAAGAAAGCGCGTCGGCCGGGTGTAGGAAAGCTCCTGCATCAGCGCGAGAACCGGCTCCTTGAAATGCAGGGTGATGTGGTAGTCGTCGACCACCTCAAGCGACTGAAAGTGTTTTGAGCAATTCATCCAACTGAACTGGTCGAGCCCCATCCAGCGCTCGAGATTCCATTTGCACGCGGCAGCGTCGAACTTGGTGCCGTCCTGGAACGTCACGCCCTGGCGCAACGTCAGATGCAGCGTCTTGCCACCGTCCTCGATCTTCCAGTCGGTCGCTAGGCACGGTTCGATCTGGCCGCCCTTGCCGTATTTCACGAGCGGTTCGAACATCAGATCCTGGATCGCCCAGATGGCATAGTGGCTCTGCGGATCGAGATTGCCGGCAGGCTTGGCGATGGCGACCCGGAGCGTGCCGGCTGCACCCTGCGCATAGGCGATTTTCGACAAGGCACCCTGTGCGATGGCCAAGCCGATAGCGCCGGCCGCCCCTTGCAGGAACGTACGTCTCTTCACTGACATGAATTTTCTCCTCCTTGTGGGCGCTCCTCGCGCCGTCGATACAAGCGGCCTCCACACCGTTTTGTATAGACAAAAGAACTGTCTCATGTATGCAATCTTGCGTCAATATCGTATTTTAGATTGTAGGCATTTTGAACCTTGAGTGAAAACCCACCAGGTCTGGCGCATCGAAGTTGGCAAGAATTCTCCCGCTTCTCGGCTCATTTGATCAACAAATGGATTCAGCAACTGGGGTTTATCAGCCAAATCGGCCTTCCCTGACTTGAAATCTCCGAAGATTGCCGAATTTCAAATTGTATGCAATATGAAGAACACCGCGTCACTTGTCGTAGCGTTCGCGCGAGTTGAATGACGCCAAGGCGATACCCGCGCTTCCAAACTCGTGCTTGAGGGGCAGCGCTATCTCCGCAAGCATCCCTTGATATATCCCCTCCAGGGGGATAGGTTACGAGCATGAACGAACACAGGCACGATACCCATCCCGAGATCGTCAAGCGGCTGAAGCGCGCCGAAGGGCACCTGAAGAGCGTCATTGCCATGATCGAGGGCGGCCGCCCCTGCCTCGACATCGCCCAGCAGCTCCACGCGGTGGAGAAGGCGATCAGCCAGGCGAAACGAACCCTGATCCAGGACCATCTGGACCATTGCCTGGAAGACACGATCGGTGCGCTTCCGCGTGACCAGCGCCACTCCATCGACGAGTTCAAGGCGATCACAAAGTATCTCTGAACGACCACGCCCGCCCCTACTGCAACCGCCACCGAATGAGCGAGCCCAAACATCATGCTGCAGATTCTCGCAAACCGCACGTACCGCCATCTGTTTCTGGCGCAGGTGATCGCGCTGGTCGGAACCGGTCTTGCGACCGTTGCGCTCGGGCTTCTCGCCTATGATCTGGCAGGCGCCGAGGCGGGCGCCGTCCTGGGCACGGCACTCGCGATCAAGATGATCGCCTATGTCGGCGTGGCGCCGATCGCCGCCGCCGTTGCGGAGCGGCTTCCGCGTCGCGCGATGCTCGTCAGCCTCGATCTGGTGCGCGCCGCCGTTGCGCTCTTCCTGCCGTTCGTGACCGAGATCTGGCAGGTCTATGTGCTGATCTTCGTGCTGCAGTCGGCGTCGGCCGCCTTTACCCCCACCTTCCAGGCAACCATTCCAGATGTGCTGCCGGATGAAAGGGAATACACGCGCGCCCTGTCGCTCTCGCGGCTTGCCTATGACCTCGAGAGCGTCGCAAGCCCGATGCTGGCCGCAGCGCTGCTCACCGTCTTCAATTTCCACGACCTGTTTGCCGGCACGGTCATTGGCTTCCTTGCCTCCGCCGCACTCGTCGTCTCAGTCGCGCTTCCAAGTCCGAAGGCGACGGATCGGCGCGGCATCTACGACCGGACGACGCGGGGCCTGCGCATCTACCTGGCAACGCCGCGGCTCAGGGGGCTGCTCGCGCTCAACCTCGCGGTCTCGGCTGCCGGGTCGATGGTCATCGTCAACACGGTGGTGTTGGTCCAGGCCAAATTCGGGCTCACCCAGACCGACACAGCCATCGCACTCGCCGCCTTTGGCGGCGGCTCGATGATCGCCGCGCTGCTGTTGCCCCGCCTGCTCGATAGGACACCCGATCGCGTCGCCATGTTTTCGGGTGCAGCGGTTCTCACCGCCGGCCTGTTCATCGGCGCGCTTGTCCCAAGTTTCGTTTCGCTGCTGCCTCTGTGGCTCGCCATCGGTCTCGGCTATTCGCTGGCACAGACACCATCCGGCCGGCTGCTGCGCCGCTCGGCGCAACCGGAAGACAGGCCCGCGCTCTTTGCCGCGCAGTTCGCCCTTTCGCATGCCTGCTGGCTGATCACCTATCCGCTTGCCGGCTGGCTCGGCGCGACGGCCGGGCTCACGCCGACCTTTGCAGCGCTTGGCCTCATCGCTGTAGGCGCCATCGTCGCGGCGGCCCGGCTCTGGCCGGCGCAGGATCCGGACGAAATCGAGCACGTCCATCATGAGCTTGCCGACGGTCACCCTCATCTCGCAGGGGCAACACGCGTCGGCGGCGGTCACCGGCACACCCATGTGTTTGTGATCGACAGCCATCACCCGGACTGGCCGGCCGAGAGATAGGCAAACGACTGCTACTTCAAAGCGTCACCGCTGCCGGCAAAGGACAGGATCGCCGCGTCGGCGATCTCCGCAAAACGGGCGCTCGGCCCTTCGGCACCGCTGCTTTGCAGAGCGGCGCGAGCGCCCTCGATCAACAGCAGCAGCGTGTCGCAAAGCAGTTCCGCATCGGCGACGCCAGCCCTGCGGCAGAGCTCAACGACGCGGTCGCGTTGCGCGTCCTTGAACATGCGGATCACCGAGCGCCCGGGATGATCCTCGTCGGTCAGCTGCACGGCCGCGCTCATCATTTCGCATTGGCACTTGTCGTCACCGAGATGGTCGGCGATCCGCCGGACCCAGGCCCTGAGCTGCCCCAGTCCGTCGCCAGGGTACGCGTCTTCCAGCTCTCGCCAGAAGCCGTCCATCTCCATTCCCGCATGGCGCAGGCATTCGACGATCAGTTCATCCTTCGAATTGAAATGGCGATAGAGCGTCATCTTGTTGCTGCCGGCGGCATCGGCGATCGCATCGACGCCGGTTCCGCGAATGCCGTGCCGGCGAAAGAGGTCTCGCGCAGCCTCGACGATGCGATCGCGCGGCGAACGACGGGATGGCTTGCAGAAATCCGTTGTCATCGCATTGGCCCGGCGTGGTCGGCGTGAAAAATCTTGCCCTTGACGCCCTGTCATTGGTCGATAACATGCAACGCTGTTACCGACCAGTAACATTTTCGCCAACGCGGCACAGAGGAGTAGCCGCTTGCCGCGAAGGCCTTCTGGAGACGGCGGTAACCGCAGAATAATTTCTAGCCCAGTGTCGGTGAGCGCAGTCGTCAGGCGTCTTTTAGCCAGAGCGCACACCGCAGAGACTTTTAAGATTCGATAACGCTCGTGATTTGGGTCGATCCGGCCCGTCAGGATCTCGTGCTGGAGCCTTACGATGCGCATGCTGGATGGGCTGAGGGCTGAGGAGAACGTCGCGGACCGGAAGGTCCGCGCGGCAAGCGTGCGCATGCCCGGTTTCGAAATGCTCTGCTGTGCCGCCCGCCACGATGGCAGCGCCTGCAAAGGATCGATCCCGCCATGATCGACTTCTTCATTCACCGGCCGATCTTCGCATCGGCCATCGCGATCATCATGACGCTTGCCGGCGGCATCTGCTATTTCCTGCTGCCGATCTCGCAGTTTCCCGATGTGACGCCGCCGCAGATCGTGGTTGCCGCCAATTATCCGGGCGCCAGCGCCCAGGTGGTCGCCGACACGGTGACGACGCCGCTCGAACAGCAGATCAATGGCGTGCCGGGCATGCTCTACATGACCTCGACGAGTTCAAACGACGGCTCGTCGCGCATCATCATTTCCTTCGAGGTGGGTTATCCGATCGACGTCGCGGCACTCGACGTCCAGAACCGCGTCTCCCAGGCGGCCTCCTCGCTTCCCGCGCTCGTCAATCAGACCGGCGTCACCATCGCCAAGCAGATCCCCAATTTCACCGTGCTCGTCAGCCTGGATTCGCCGGACAATTCTGTCGATTTCGCCTCGGTCAGCAATTACGCCTACCTGCAGATCCTTGATCCGCTGAAGCGCCTGCCGGGCGTCGGGGACGTGCAGCTTTTCGGTGAGCGCCGCTATTCGATGCGCGTCTGGCTCGATCCGGATCGCATGGCCAATCTCGGCATCACCGCCGTCGACGTCCAGAACGTCATCGCCGAGCAGAATATCCAGGTCGCAGGCGGCAAGATCGGGCAATCGCCGGCGCCAGCTGGCACGCCCTTCGAGATGCAGATCAACGCACTCGGGCGATTGAGCGATCCCTCGCAGTTCGGTGACATCGTGCTTCGAGCCGACCTGACGACCGGCGCGACAACCAGATTGCGCGACATCGCACGCATCGAGCTCGGCGCCCTTCTCTACTCGTCATCGGTCACCTTCAACGGCAAGGAGAGCGTCGTGCTTGCCGTCTTCCAGGCGCCGGGCTCCAACGCGCTCGACCTGCAGAGCCGCGTGCAGGCGAAAATGGACGAGCTGTCGCAGCGTTTCCCCGCCGGCATCGCCTATCACATGTTCTACGACACCACGCGTTTCGTCTCGGCGGCGATGAAGGATGTGGTCTTTACCCTGCTCGAGGCGCTTGCCCTCGTCGTTTTCGTCGTCTTCATCTTCCTGCAGAACCTGCGCACCACCATCATCCCGACCATCGCCATTCCGGTTTCGCTGATCGCGACGCTCGTCGTCATGTATCTCTTCGGCTTCTCGCTCAACATGCTGAGCCTGCTCGGCATGGTGCTTGCCATCGGGCTGGTGGTCGACGACGCGATCGTCGTCGTCGAGAACGTCGAGCGCCAGCTCGAGGCCGGCTTGCCGCCGCTTGCCGCCACCAAAAAGGCCATGCAGGAGGTGACCGGCCCGATTATCGCCACGACAGCCGTGCTGCTCGCCGTGTTCATCCCGGTCGCCTTCATTCCGGGCGTCGCCGGCAGCCTCTATAACCAGTTCGCCCTGACGGTTGCGATCTCCGTCGCCTTCTCCGCCTTCAACTCGCTGACCCTGAGCCCGGCCTTGAGTGCCGCGTTCCTTCGCTATCGCGGCGAGCCGCGCTTCGCCCTCTTCCGCTGGTTCAATTCGGGCTTTCATGCGCTGTCGCACGGTTATGCGCGCAGCGTCGCGGGGCTCGTGCGCTGGCGCTGGGCACTGTTTGCCCTTTTCCTCGTCGCGATCGGGTCCACCTATGCTTTGTGGCAGCGCATACCGTCGACCTTCCTGCCGGTCGAGGACCAGGGCTATTTCTTCGTCGTCATCCAGCTGCCGGACGGCGCCTCGCTCGAACGCACCGAGGCCGTTGCAAGGCGATCCGAGGAGATCCTGCGCGGCACCGCCGGCGTGGATTTCGTCGGCTCCGTCGTCGGCTTCAATTTCCTGTCCTTCGCCGCCCAGTCGAATTCCGCCGTGCAGTTCGCCGTCTTGAAGCCATGGGACGAACGTCCACCCGAACAGGGTGCCTCGGCGCTGCGCGAGGCCGTAATGCCGCAACTGCTGCAGATCCCGGATGCGCTGGTGCTTGCCTTCGATCCGCCGTCGATCCAGGGGCTCGGCGCGACCGGCGGCTTCGAATTCCAGGTCGAGGATCTCGGCGGGCGCAGTGCGCAGGCGCTGAACGACACGACCCAGGCGCTGATTGCCGAGGCGCGCAAGCAGCCGGAGATCAATCCCTACCAGCTGTTCACCACCTTCAGCACCTCGAGCCCGCAATTCGACTATGACCTCGACCGCGACAAGGCGAAGCTGCTGGGCTTGAGCCTGCCGGATATCTTCAGCACGCTGCAGATCTATTTCGGCTCGCTCTATGTCAACGACTTCAACATCTTCGGCCGCACCTTCCGCGTGACGCTACAGGCCGACCAGGGTGCGCGGGCGTCGGCGACCGATCTTTCCCGCCTTTATGTGCGCAACACCGAAGGCGAAATGGTGCCGCTCAACACGCTCGGAACCTTCAAGCCGACGGTCGGCCCCGAGACCATCACCCACTACAACAATTACCCGTCGGCGCTGGTTAACGGCGCGGCAGCGCCCGGCTTCAGCTCGAGCCAGGCGGTTGCGGCGATGGAGCGCGTCGCCCGCACGACGCTGCCGCGGGACTACACATTCGAGTGGACCGGCATTACCTATCAGGAGATCCGCGCAGGCTCGATCGCCGCGCTCGTCTTCGCGCTCGCGCTCGTCTTCTGCTTCCTGATCCTGGCCGCCCAGTACGAAAGCTGGTCGATGCCGTTCATGGTGCTGCTTTCGGTGCCGCTCGCGCTTTTGGGTGCGCTTTCGGCGCTGTGGCTGCGCGGACTGCAGATCGACGTCTATTCGCAGATCGGTTTCGTGATGCTGGTAGGACTTGCCGCCAAGAACGCCATCCTGATCGTCGAGTTCGCAAGACGACGACGCGAGGAGGGTCTCGACGTGGTCGCGGCCGCAGCGGAAGCGGCGCGCCTGCGCCTGCGGCCGATCCTGATGACGGCCTTTGCCTTCATCCTCGGTGTGCTGCCGCTGATGTATGCCAGAGGCGCGGGTGCTGCCAGCCGCCAGTCGATCGGCACCACCGTCTTCGGCGGCATGTTGGCAGCGACCATTCTCACACTCATCTTCGTCCCGGTGTTCTACGCGGTCATCGAGCAATGGCGCGAGCGTACGTCCTCGAAGCCGATCGGCCAGAGCCGCGAGCCGGAGGCGGCGGAATAGGAATTGGAGCCTGACATGCGTGGTTCGAGACTGGTCCTTGCCGCAGCGGTCGTGATCGCCGCCCTCGCTGCAGCCTATCACTACAAGAACGGCGGCTTTGAGCTGAAAGGCGGCGACGCCGGCGCGGCGGTGGGTCCGCCGCAGCAGGCGATGCCCGTTCCGGTCGCGGCGGTGATTAAGAAGACGATCCCGATCTATCTCGACTATTCGGCGCGCACCGAGGCGATCCGCAACGTGACGCTTCGCGCCAAGGTCACCGGCTACATCGAATCGCAGGCGGCTCCCGACGGTTTGGATGTGAAGGAAGGCGACCTTCTCTACCGGATCGACGCCCGCGACTATCGTGCAGAACTCGATCAGGCGAAGGCCCAGGTCGAGCGCGACCAGGCATCGCTTGACTATCTTCGGTCCAACCTTACGCGCGGCAACGAACTCGCGACCACGGGCTATCTGGACAAGGACAGTTTCGACCAGCGCCAGAGCGCCGTGCATCAGGCGGAGGCGGCGCTGGCGATGTCGCGAGCGGCGGTGCGCACGGCCGAGATCAACTTCGACTACACCGAAATACGAGCGCCCTTCGCCGGCCGGCTTGGCCGCAACCAGGCGCCCGAGGGAACGCTCGTCAGCAATACCACCGGAACGCCCCTCAACAACCTCGTGCAGCTTTCGCCGATCTATGTCTCGTTCAACCCGAGCGAAATGGAACTCGCCGACATCCAAAAGGCTCGGGCAAAGGGCAAGGTGGAGGCGGAAGTGCTTCTTCCCGGCGACGAGGAGCCGCGCTATCGGGGCGACCTCAGCTTCATCAACAATACGGTCGAGGGCAATACCGGAACGGTCATCGCGCGCGTGACGATCGACAATACCGATCTGACCCTGCTACCCGGCCAATATGTCCGCGTGCGGCTGAAAGTCCGCGACGAACCAAATGTGCTGATGGTGCCGGAAACGGCGCTCGGCTCGAGCCAGCTCGGCAAATACATCTATGTCGTCGGCAAGGGCGACACGGTCGAGCAGCGGCTGGTCACCCTCGGCCCGACAAGCGGCGACCTCATCGGCCTGACGTCAGGCGTTTCGGAAGGTGATCAGGTGATCGCGGGAAACCTGCAGAAGATTTTCCCGGGCGCGCCGGTCAAGCCGATGCCCGCCGAGCAGGCGCAAAAGTAGGCGTTTTCCGGCACCCCGTGGAAGCCGAAGCATCCTTTCCATCCGGAAAATCGCTACGCTCGCATCAGGATCGGGAAGATCATTCCAAACGTGATGACCGCGATTGCCGCAAATTGCAGAGGCGCCGGTATTTCGCCGAGCACCACCATGCCGACCAGAGCCGTGGTAACCGGAATGAACGGCATGAACAGCGAAGCCGGCTGCGGCCCAAGCTGGCGCACCACGAAGGTGTAGAGGACGACGGCAGCGGCGCCGGCAAGGAACCCCTGGATCACCAGCTGCGTTGCGATTTCTGCCAGCGACGCGGCACCGAGCCCGCTCGGTGCAAGGATGTGCAGCAGCGGCAGCGGCAGACAGGAAAAGAAGACCACGGCGATGGTCGCCGTAATCGCATCGACCGACCAGAGCCTCACCAGCACCGCATAGACCGCGAACATGATGCCCGAACCTGCAAAAAGAAGATCGCCGCGCAAGGTGTCGCGGGAACCGATGCCTGCGTGAAAGACGAACAGCGCGAGCCCCGCCATGATCACGGCAATGCCGATCACCCGTTGGCCAGAAACCCTGTCCTTGAAGGCGAGGCGCGAGAACAGGAACGAAAAGAACATAATAAAGGCGGGGGAGAGAGCCGCAGCATGGGCGGCCGGCGCCTGGGTGAGCCCCTGGTTGATGATCAGCGGATAGGGTAACCCCGTCAGCAGGGCCAGCAAACCAGCCTTCCGCCAGCCGAGTGCCCTCAGCCTCGCAGCCCCGGTCTTCCAAACGACCGGCAGGAAGGCGAAAGCAGCGCCCGCAAACCGCAAACTGACGATATCGGCGGCGGTCAGATGTTCGCGCAGGCTGAAGCGGGCGGCAACGAACTGGATGGTGGTGATCGCAACGAACACCAGGCCCGCCAGGATCGCCAGCCTCTTGCTGCCGGCATCTTGCCCGACCAACAGAACACGCACGTTTGCCTCCATGACGACGAGATCGGTCCGGACAGAAACGGTTGTCGGACTGCGGAAGCCGCATGCTATTGCTGATATGAGCGTGCTTAAATACAACGATTTCGCCACATGTAAGCGAAATACACTCTATCGAGGATCAATTTGCGTGAATCAGGAAATCGCAGGTCTCGACACCATTGATCGCAACCTGCTGAGGCTGCTGCAGGAAGACGGCCGGCGCACAACGCTTGAACTGGCAAACCGCGTCGGGCTCTCGCCGACCGGTACCAGCCAGCGCGTCAAGCGCCTCTTCCGCGAGGGTTATGTGAAGGCGGTACGAGCAATCCTCGATCCGAAGAAGATAGGCCGGGGCACCGTCGTCTTCATCCAGGTGCGCCTCGATCACACGGCCCCGCATATCTTCGAGCGGTTCTCCGAGGCCATCGCAAAGGCGCCGGAAGTTCTGGAATGCCACATGGTGATCGGCGGCTTCGACTATCTGGTGAAGGCGCGGATTGCCGACATGTCGCTGTTCCAGGACTTTCTCGAACGGGTGATTTTGCCGCTCCCCGGTGTCAGGGAGACCCATACCTACGCATCGGTGGGCGACGTGAAGCCGGATGCGCTACTGCCGATCTGAGCAATCAGGAGAGGTCGTCAGCTGCTGCTGCCGTCACGGCCGAGCCACGGATCGGGCCCGGGATCGCGCCCCGACGCGACTTGCCCCAACCGTTCCAGATAGTGCGCCCAGCCTTCCGCGTGGCCGGCGCACTGTTCGGAATTGGGCAATCCCGTGTGGGTGAGACGCAGCAACGTTCCATCCGGCTGTTCGATCAGGTCGATCTCGATCAAGCTGGAGCCGGGCGGGACGATGTCACTGCCCTCCCAGCCGAAGCTATAGGCGAGCCGATGCACCGGCACCACCTCACGGAAAGAGCCGCGGGCGAAACGCGCTCCGGTTACGTTGACGAGATAGAGACCGCCGGGCTCCGCCTTGGTGTCGGCCTCCGTTCCCATCCAGCGGAGGATCTTTTCCGGATCGGTCAGGAGAGCGAACACCGCGGCGGGCGGCGCCTGGATACGCGTTTCGCGGCGGACGACGAGGGCTTCTTGCATCGGTCTTCCCTTTGCTGTTGGGCCTGCCCGCCGGTTCAGGAGAGGTGAAGCACGGAACCCGGGCTGCCGCGATCATAGCCCCGCGCGCCTTTTGGCGCCACCTTGCAGGCCAGCCCCTTGCCGGAATGGGCCCCGGCGCTATCCTCTTCGCCATGGATTTGTCTGCGCCCCTCGCCTGGCTCGTGGATGAAGCGAGCGCCTCGCCCGAGCCGGATCGGTTCCTGTCCGGGCTTGGGCGCCTGCTTGTCGCCGACGACCTGCCGCTTGCCGGCGGTGCGCTCAGCTTGGCCGTGCCGCATCCGATCATCGCCCACCGCACCTGGTTGTGGCGGGCCGAGACCGGCGTCGTGATCGAGAGCCTTGGCTTTGCGGGCGCGGCCTCCGGCCGTGCAGGACATGACTGGCTGACCGGTCTTGGACCGGTGTTGGAACAATCAACCGGTTCGGGGACGGACCGAGCGACGCTCGGCTGGGCTGGAACCCGCCCTTTCGACCTGGACGAGACCGCAAAGCTTCGTCAGGTCACGCGCTTTGCGGCTGCGCCCTTGGCAGCGCTTGCCGAGCGGGCGGCGCTCGCTGCCCTGCTCGAAGCCTATCTCGGCCGTCGCAGTGCCGCCCGCGTCCGGGCCGGGGCACTGACCCGCGGCACCGGCGAGACCATTCGCGCCGCATTGTTCTACGCCGATCTCCGCAATTTCACGGTTTTGTCGGAAGCGACGGAACCCGCCTTGGTGATCGCTGCCCTCGACGCCTGGTTCGATCGGGTGGCCGGCGCGATCCACGCCTTCGGCGGCGAGGTGCTGAAATTCATCGGCGACGGCGTCCTGGCGATCTTTCCGGTCGGCGGTTCGCCGACCGACGCCTGCGACGCGGCCTTGCGCGCGGTGACCGCCGCCCGCGCCGGCATGGCGCATCTCGATGCGGCACGGCAGGCCGAGGGTCTGCCGCCACTCTCCTTCGGCGTGGCGCTGCATCTCGGCGACATTCTCTGGGGCAATATCGGCGCAGCCGACCGGCTCGATTTCACCGCCATCGGCGCGGCGGTGAACCTCGTCAGCCGCCTGGAGGGCCTGTGTCGGCCGCTTGGCCGGTCCGTATTGATCTCAGGCGCCGTCGCCAACGTCACGACGACGCCGCTCCTACCCCTCGGCGACCATAAATTGCGTGGGATCGCAGCGCCCTGCGCCGTCTTCACCCTGCCGGATGCCTGACCGCCCTCCGGCCAAGGGTCAGAGCGTGGCCGGCAACCGGCGAGACCTGACGTCAAGTGTTGGCGCGCTGCCGTGGCGAGCGGCCCATGATGCGCTTGAACGCGGTGCTGAAGGCGGCTTCGGAAGCGTGCCGACGGATTGCGCGACCATCGCCACCGACTGACCGCCATCCTGTAGCTTTCGCTCCGCCAGCCGCATGCGCCATTCGGCGAGATAGCTGAGCGGAGCAATGCCCGCGACTGCCTTGAAATAGGTGGCAAAGGCTGTGCGAAACATGGCCGCAGCGCGCGCCAGTTCCGGCAGATGCCAGTTGCGTGTCGGGTCGCCATGCATCAGTGAGAGCGCCGGCGCCAGCTTCGGATCGCATGCAGCGCGCAGCCAGCCGACATTGACGCCACGCTCCCGTGACAGATAGCCCCTGAGGATCTGCAGGAACATCAGATGGGCAAGGCCCGAGCGCGCGGCATCTGCACCGGGCGCTGCGGCCATGGTGTCCTGCACCAGCTCGCGGATGAGCCATTGCAACTGATCCACCCCGGCATCATCGCGGCGCAGGTGAATGACCAAGCAGGATGCTCTCTAGGCGCCTGAGCCTTCTCGTCGCAACCGCTCAAACCGCCATTAAGATTTCGATCACCATCTATACTTGACGGATAGATGGTGATCGCAATATATTCTCCTTGTCGCATGTGCCTGATGGGAGCAGACAATGAGAGTAAGCCGCGCACAGGCGGACGAAAACCGCCGAACGGTCATCGACGTCGCAAGTCGCCTCTTTCGGGAGAGAGGCTTCGACGGCATCGGTCTGAACGACCTGATGAAGGGCGCCGGCCTGACCCAAGGCGGTTTCTACAAGCAATTCGAATCCAAGGACGACCTCATCGTTCAGGCCTCTTCCAAGGCGCTGGAGAGCGGCGTGGCGAACTGGGCCGGGATCGTCTCCAAGGCGGCCGGAAAGCCGCTTCGCGCCCTGCTCCGCTTTTACCTTTCGGATGCGCATCGCCACGAAAAGGCAGACGGATGCGCGCTGGCCGCGCTCGCACCGGAAGCCGCCCGTCTCAGCCCTGCTTTGCGCCAGGCTTTCGAGGCCGGCATCAACAATCATCTCGACATTCTCGATGGCTTGATGACACCTGCGCCGGGGCAGGACGTGCGTGATCAATCGATCGCCGCGCTCTCGACCATGGTCGGTGCGCTGGTGCTTTCGCGCGCAGTCGATGACGAGCAACTCTCGAACCGGTTCCTGAAGGCGGCGGCCGAGAGCTTGCTTGCCGACGAAGGGGCGTCGCAGGCGTCGCCACTGCAGTAGCAGGCAAAGATCCCCCACGAAACGTTCAGGGTTTCCCTCCAGCCGGAAAGGACCGGACCATGTCCAGCACATCCGACCCCATCGTCATCGTATCGGCGGTGCGCACGCCGCTTGGCCGCTTCCTCGGCGATCTTGCGCCGACCCAGGCGAGCGCGCTCGGCGCCCACGTCATCCGTGCCGCAGTTGAGCGGGCACGCCTCTCACCCGATCGCCCGGACGAGGTGCTGATGGGCTGCGTACTTCCCGCTGGCCAGGGACAGGCACCGGCCCGGCAGGCAGCCCGCGGCGCGGGTCTGCCCGATGCCGTCGGCGCCACCACGATCAACAAGGTCTGCGGTTCCGGCATGAAGGCGACCATGCTGGCGCATGATCTCATTCTTGCCGGATCGATCGATGTCGCGGTCGCCGGCGGCATGGAGTCGATGTCGAACGCGCCCTATCTGCTCCCCAAGGCACGAGCCGGCTATCGCGCCGGGCATGACCGGATCTTCGACCATATGATGCTCGACGGGTTGGAAGATGCCTATGAGCCCGGCCGGCCGATGGGCGATTTCGGCGAGGCAGCGGCCGAAGCCTATGGGTTTACCCGCGCCGACCAGGATGCCTATGCGGTGGAGACGCTGACACGTGCCCGCACCGCGATCGAAACCGGGGCCTTTGCCGACGAGATCACGCCGATCGCCGTCGCGGCCAAGGGCGGAGACATGGTCATCGATACCGACGAACATCCGCTGAAGGTGTCGCCCGAAAAGATCCCGAACCTGAAGCCCGCCTTTCGCGCCAATGGCACGATCACGGCAGCCAGCGCCTCGGCCAATGCCGATGGTGCGGCAGCGCTTGTCCTGACCCGCCGCTCGATCGCCGAGCGCGAAGGCATGCCGATCCTCGCCGAAATCAAGGCACATGCGACCCACAGTCAGGAACCCGCCTGGTACACGACGGCACCTATTCCTGCGATCCGCAAGCTGCTGGAAAAGACCGGCTGGAGTGTCGATGACGTTGATCTCTTCGAAATCAACGAAGCCTTCGCCGTGGTGGCGATGGCCGCGGCCAAGGATCTTGGCATCGCCCGCGACCGGCTGAACGTCAACGGCGGCGCCTGCGCGCTCGGCCATCCGATCGGTGCCACCGGCGCGCGGCTGATCGTGACCCTGCTTCACGCCTTGGCGCGGCGGGGGCTTTCGCGCGGCGTCGCTGCCCTGTGCATCGGCGGCGGCGAAGCGACCGCAATCGCCATCGAGCGTCCTCGCTGAGGACCATGCACATGAGAGAGGTCATCCGTGCTGCGGCCATTCGCGCCTTGCGGCCCGGATCCGTGAGCAATTGCAGGAACTACATGAGCGGCTTTCCGTTCGGATTGCATAACCCAGGTCAGGAGAACCGATGCGTCGCATCGTCGTAACGGGAATGGGGACGATCAGCCCTTTGGCAGCGGGCGTAGAAGCAAGCTGGTCGCGGCTTCTTGCCGGAAACTCGGGGCTTCGTCGTCTGCCGGAAGAGGTCGTCGCCGAACTTGGCAGCAAGATCGGCGGGACGGTGCCTACCCTCGCGGACGACGCAACGGCTGGCTTCGATCCCGATCGGATCATTCCGCCGAAGGACCAGCGCAAGATGGATCGCTTCATCCTGTTGGCACTGGCCGCGGCGGAGGAGGCAATTGAGCAAGCGGGCTGGAAGCCCGCGACCGCGATCGAACAGCAGCGCACGGCCACGGTGATCGCGTCCGGCATCGGCGGCTTCCCGGCGATCTCGGAGGCGGTCCGCACGGTCGATCAGCGCGGCGTTCGGCGGCTCTCGCCCTTCACGGTGCCATCGTTTCTCGTGAACCTCGCCGCCGGCCAGGTTTCGATCCGTCACGGTTTCAAAGGGCCGATCGGCGCGCCGGTGACCGCTTGCGCCGCAGGCGTCCAGGCGATCGGCGACGCGGCCCGGCTGATCCGCGCGCAGGAGGCGGATATCGCGATCTGCGGCGGGGCGGAAGCCTGCATCAACACCATCAGCCTCGGCGGTTTTGCCGCTGCCCGTTCCCTGTCGACCGGTTTCAACGAGACGCCCGATCGCGCTTCGCGGCCGACGGCTTCGTCATGGGGGAAGGCGCAGGCATTGTCGTGATCGAGGCGCTCGAGCACGCATTGGCACGCGGCGCCACACCGATCGCCGAACTCGTCGGCTATGGCACCACGGCCGATGCCCACCACATCACCTCAGGCCCGGAGGATGGTGCAGGCGCCCGGCGGGCGATGGAAATCGCCATCGCCCAGGCCGGCATTCGGCCAAGCGATATCCGCCATCTCAATGCCCATGCGACCTCGACGCCGGTCGGCGACAAGGGCGAAATCGAGGCGATCAAGTCGGTCTTTGGCCGTAACCGCGAAATCGCCGTCAGCGCGACGAAATCCGCAACCGGGCATCTGCTGGGTGCAGCGGGCGGTCTGGAGGCGATCTTTACCGTGCTTGCGCTGCGCGACCAGATCGCGCCGCCGACGCTCAATCTCGAAACGCCGGATCCGGCTGCCGACGGTATCGACTTTGTCACCGGCGCGGCACGGAAGCTGTCGCTCGACTACGCCATCTCCAACGGCTTCGGGTTCGGTGGCGTCAATGCCAGCGTTGTCTTCCGACGTTGGGCGGAGTGACGAGGCGCGGCATTCGCTGGCCGCTCACAGACGCGGAAAGACGGTTGCGCGCTTGACCGTGCCATAGGCAAAGCTGGTATCGATCGCGGCAATGCCCTCCATATTGTGCAGTTGGGTGCGGACGAACTGCTCGTAGTCCTTGAGGCTCGTCACCAGGACGCGCAGCAGGTAGTCGGCTTCGCCGGTCATGACGTAACAATCCTGGATGTTGTCGATCGTTCTCACCTTGCGTTCGAAGGCGGCGACGGAAGCCTCGGAATGGCGCTCGAGCCGAATGCGGACGAAAGCCGTGATCGGCAGACCATACGCCTCCTCGTCGACGATTGCCGTATAGCCCTTGATGATCTTCGCCTCCTCGAGCAGGCGCAGCCGTCTGAGGCACGGAGACGGAGACAGCGCGACCTTCTCGGAGAGATCCTGATTGGAAAGGCGGCCGTCCCTCTGCAGCGCCCAGATGATCTGCATGTCCTTTTCGTCCATTCACCCCTCCCCGATGGCAGATTCTGCCAAACTCTATGCAAACGGCGAGTGAAATAGCAAGATATCGACTGCGCGAGAAGCATATCATGTGAGCCATCCTAGCGATGAGGCCCCGCATGACCGACGTGACGTCAGATTTTCAGCAATCGAGAAACGGATGGCTGACACCGACGACAGTCGGCTACATCGTGCTGTCCATCGTCGTGCTGGTCTGGGCGGGCTTCGCGCTGACCATGCGGGCGATCGGGGCCTCGCCGCTTGCCACCGCCGACGTCGCCCTTATTCGCTTCGCGATCCCGATCCTCGCCCTGCTGCCGGCCATCCCCCTGCGCTTTTCCGCACTTCGCAAGGTCAGGCCAATGGATGCGGCCCTCGTCTTGCTTGGCGGCGTACCCTTCTTCTTCATCGTCTCGGAAGGTGCCAAAGCAACCTCCGCGGCCTATGTCGGCGCGCTCGTTGCCGGAACGACGCCGCTTTCCGTCGCCTTGCTCGCCTTCCTGCTTGAGCGAAAGGGCGTGCCGAGGAAGCGCTGGCTGCCGCTCGCGCTGATCCTTGCTGGCGTCATCGGCATTGTTGCCGGGCAAAAGCACGCGGTGACCACCGAAACTCTCCGCGGCGTCGGCCTGCTGCTTGTCGCGAGCCTCATCTGGGGCGCCTATACGATCGGGCTGCGCCGCACCGGAGTGGATGCGATCAGCAACGGACTGCTGCTCTCCATCGGCTCGCTCATCATCCTCGTCCCCCTGCTCCTGACCGGCGCCGTCAGCACGCATATCGGGCAATTTTCCTGGCACCAGGCCCTGCCCTTCATTCTGGTGCAAGGGCTCGGCGTCGGTCTCGTCTCGACCGTCGGCTACGCCTTCGCGATCTCGCGGCTCGGCGCTGCCAGAAGCGCGACGATCGGCTCGCTCGCGCCGGCGCTCGCAAGCCTGATGGCCATTCCGATCCTTGGCGAGGCGCTCGCCTTTGCGACCGCCATCGGCATCCTCGTCATCACGACGGGCGTAATCCTGGCAAACCGCCACTAGTTTCAAGAACGATAGGGAACCCAGTATGCTCGCCGCTCTGCCAATCGCCGAACCCGATCCGTTGTGGGCTCTCATCAGCTCGTTCCGGCAGGATCGTCGCACCGACAAGATCGACCTCGTCGTCGGCGTCTATCGCGATGCTTCGGGTCAAACACCGGTCATGCGAGCGGTCCAGGACGCTGAGGCGCGT
Source organism: Sinorhizobium sp. NFACC03 (assembly GCF_900103435.1). Classification (NCBI taxonomy): domain Bacteria; kingdom Pseudomonadati; phylum Pseudomonadota; class Alphaproteobacteria; order Hyphomicrobiales; family Rhizobiaceae; genus Sinorhizobium; species Sinorhizobium sp. NFACC03. The sequence continues at coordinate 193,530 of NZ_FMXF01000003.1, read as the reverse complement.
CTCGCCTCCGCCGCCGCGTCCAAGTCCTACAGGGCACTGTCCGGAAACCTGGCATTCAACGACGGGATGTCCAGGCTCCTTCTCGGCGAAGGTGCGGAAGCGCTCGACCGTCAGTGCACGATCCAGACGGTTGGCGGCACCGGGGCGCTCCGGATCCTCTCGGATTTCATCGCCCTCGTCTCGCCGCACGCGACGATCTGGAACACCAGCCCCGGCTATGTGAACCACCGCCCGATCATGACGGCCGCGGGCCTCGCCGTACGGTCGTTCCGCTGGCAGGAGAACGAGGCAGGCCTCGATCTCGACGCCGTCGTCGCAGATCTTGGGGAGGCCCGCCAGGGAGACGTCGTTCTCCTCCACGGCTGCTGCCACAATCCGACCGGCATCGATCCGACGCCGGAGCAGTGGCGGCGCCTTGCCAAACTCTGCAAAAACAAGGGGCTGATACCGCTGATCGACATGGCCTATCAGGGCTTCGGCGACGGGATCGAAGTGGATGCCGCGGGCCTGCGGCATTTCGCTCAAGAACTCGACACGGTGCTCGTCGCGGCAAGCTGCTCCAAGAACATGGGTCTCTATTGCGAACGTACCGGCGCGGCGATGGTGATCGCACCCGATCGGGGCCCGCTCGCCAACATTCGCGCCACGCTGGAGCGGATCACCCGGGCCAACTACTCCATGCCGCCGGAGCACGGCGCCGCGATTGCGGCGCACCTCTTCGAAAGCCCCGAGATGTGGCTTGCCGAACTGGAGGCGAGCCGCCGCCGCGTCGCCGAGATCCGCCGCGACCTCGCCGAGGCGCTCGCCGGATGCGGCGCTCCGGATAGATTTCAGGCGCTCCGCCGACAGAAAGGCATGTTCTCGCTGCTGCCGCTCGACCAGCGCCAGATGAACCGGCTCCGCGAGGACTTCGGCGTCTACGGAACGGCGAACGGACGCATCAACATCGCCGGTCTACTGCCGCGCGACGTCGAGCGGCTGGCCGATGCGCTCCGGGCAGTTTCAAGCTCTCCATCCTTCGTCCGCGCCGCTAAAGCCAGCGCCTGACGCGCGTCTTGTAGGCCCGATAGACGTCACCGAACTTGCGCTCGAGATAGGCCTCCTCGCGCGCCACCACGCCATAGCGGATGACGAGGTAGAAGGGGACCAGCAGGATCAGCAGCCACAGGCTGTTGAAGACGATGGAAAAGCCGATCAGGCCGAGGAACATCCCGATATAGATGGGATTGCGGGTGAAACGGTAAGGACCTGCTTCGACGATCGTTGACGTCGGGCGGTTGACCGGTATGTCGGTTCCTGCACGGCCGAAGGTCATCGCTGCCCAGACGAGCAGCGCAAGACCGGCCAGAAACACAAGGCCTCCAACCAAAGCGTCAGGCGCCATCTCCGGCACGAACGGCAACGGGTAGAGCCGGTCGAGCACGAGACCGCCACCCACCGCCAGCACCCAGGCGATCGGCGGGTGCACCACCGCGCCGGAACTGTCGGGCGCATTTGCGGTCGTCTCGTTCATCCGATCAATCCTCGCCTGTTTCGCGCACACATGGCGCAGGCTTGGCATTTTACCGGAAGCGGGGCATTTGCGAAAATCGTTCGAAACGGTATGTGAACTGGAGGTCATCGGCCGCGCGGGTCTATGATCCGGACATTGCTGCAACAGGACGAAACACATGAAAGCACGCGTCAAATGGGTGGAAGACCGGACCTTCGTCGGAGAGTCCGGAAGCGGCCACAAGGTCGTTTTGGGAACCGCCTTCGGTGAGGAAGGGCGCACGCCGGGTCCGAGCCCGATGGAATTGGTGCTGATCGGCACCGGCGGCTGCTCGGCCTATGATGTCGTGCACATCCTGGAAAAGGGCCGCGAGCCGGTCGAGGATTGCGTCGTCGAACTCGATGCGGACCGCGCCGAGACGGAACCGCGCGTCTTTACCCGCATCCACATGCATTTCATCGTCAAGGGACGCGGACTGGCGGTCAACAAGGTCGAACGCGCCATCTCGCTCTCGATCGAAAAATACTGCTCGGCCTCGGCCATGCTCGCCAAGACCGCGACGATCACGCACGATTTCGAAGTGGTCGACACCAGCGCCGGCTGAGACCAGATCCGCTTCTCGCATCTCCAACGGTACGCGCGGCGTCAACGAACGTGTTCAGGCGCGATCGTTATCAGCGTGCCGGCTGAAACAGTTCGACGACATTTCCGGAGGGGTCGATCAAAAGGATCTGCGCCCCTCCGGGACCGGTGACGATGTCGTTGCGAAACCTGACGCCGGCGCCGCGCAGCCGCTCTACTTCGGCGTTGAGGTCATCGACGATGAGATGGATGCGGTTCCAGCCGCCAGGCCCCGGCGTCTCGCCATCCGGCATCGGCCTGCCCGCCGAGCTGGTCGGCCCGCTGAGCAGGAGCCGCAACGCTCCGCGCTGGACATCCGCGAAGGCCGGCGCATAGTTCGACAGAACCGAAAAGCCGAGATGGGTGGTGTACCAGGTGACCGCGGCCTCGACGTCGTCGACCATGTAGCGGACGTTGACTGTTTCCGACATTGCGTATCCTCCAACTGAACACGGCCGAGGCGGCGCCCTCGCGACAACCAGACCTCATTCCGGCAGTCCCGCCAGCCGCAGCCCTTCAACGTATCGCGCGAGCAGCGCCTTGTCCCGATAGGGAGTGCGAGAACTGTATCGCTCGATCGAGAATTCCGGATTGAGTTTTAAGAGTTCGGCCGCGGCGCGGCGCGCTTCCTCCAAACGGCCGAGTTGCGCGTAGGTCGCCGCGAGCAATCGGTAGGCCGATCCAAGCTCGGCCATCTTTTCCAGCAGCGCCAGCGCTTCGCTATATTGCCCGGAGAGGTATTTGCTGGCCGCGATATTCCAGAAATACCAGTCCGGGCGACTGGGGTTCAGCCGCAATGCCAGCTCGCCGATCCTGATCGCGTCTTCAAGAAGACCGAGATAGCCGAGGGCATCGCAATATTCTGCGAGGAGATCGCAGTTGTTGGGTGCCAATTCGCGGCCGCGTTCATAACAACCGATTGCCCGATCGGCCTCTCCCCTCCACAGATGCACGACGCCAAGCGCCCAGTGAATGTCGGCATCATAGGGGCTGAGCTCCAGAGCCTTGCTTGCCGAGGCGATAGCGCTGGCGAGCGTCGCCTCCATATCAACGCGCTCGTTCCACTTCAGCTTGCGTATCTCCAGCCAGGCGAGCCCGAGATATCCGCGCGCATAAGCCGGATCGGCGTCAATCGCTGCCAGGAACATCTCCTTCGCCAACCTGATCTCATCCGGTTTCAGGCTCTTTTCAATGTGCCGGCCGCGCAGATAGAAATCGTAGGCTCTCGACCCTTTGAGCGGTTCGGCGAGAACCCTGTATCGTTCGGCCTCTTCGATCTTGACGTTCAGGGCCGCCGGAATGGAACGAGACAGTTCGTCCTGGACGTCGAACATGTCGATCAGGTCGAAATCGTATTTCTCCGCCCAGATGTGTTCGCCAGTGGCGTTCGTCAGGTTGGCATTGACCCTGATACGGTCGCCACCGCGCCTGACGCTGCCCTCAAGCGTGTAGTAGGTGGCTGGTGGGTGGTGTTGCGACTCGACACGCGGCACCCGAACAATCACGTTCAAGCCGGAGAAGCGCGACAATGCTGCGACGACATCCTGCGTTATGCCCGCAGCGAAATACTCCTGGTCGGGATTGCCGCTCAGATTCGCGAAGCGCGACACATGGAGAAGCGTCCGGCCCGACTTGACCGGGGGATTTTCTCGAACCTCTTGTGATGGTGGCGCCATGAGCGCGGCAGGCCCAGACCCGGCAGCGTCGATGAAGACATTGTAGATATGGACGGGGCGGCCGATGTTCTTCAATGCCTGCTCGCCTGCATCCTCGAAGCGGATGCCCAGGCGACCACCCAAGGTGTCGTGGACCGAGGAGGAGACGGATACCCCACCCGGTTTGGCGAGGCCCTCGATGCGCGCCGCCACATTGACGCCGTCGCCATAGACGTCGCCGTCTTCAAACAGGATGTCGCCGATGTTGATCCCGATGCGAAATTCTATCCGGCGATCCGGGCTTATGCCTGCGTTTCTGCTCCGCATACCCCGTTGGATCTCGACAGCGCAGAGAATTGCGTCTTCCACCGCACGGAACTCCACCAGCATACCGTCGCCGATGAGCTTGACGATACGCCCATGATGCGCGGCGACCTCGACGTCCCAAAGCTCCTGTCGATGAGCCATCAGGGCCGCAAGCGTACCCTTCTCCATCAGCCGGCTATAACCGGCAACGTCCGCGGCCATGATGACGGATAGCTTTTGTTCCATCGGCGCCCCCGGGCTCCTGCAACCATATGGATAGCACATCCAGACGCGCGGGGCACCGAAAGAGCAGTCGCCCGACGGCAATGATCCCTTGGGGGGGGGAGTGTCTTAACCGCCAGGCCGCTGGGCCGCTCAATCCCGGTAGAAGTTGCGCCGCCAGCGATGGGCGCTCAGCTTTGCCCGTTGAGCGTCCGGCAAGCCGAGGCCGTCGCCGATAGCGCAGTTGCGCTCGACGTTGCGGACCGAGCGCATGCCGGGAATGACGGTCGATACGGCTGGGTGGCTAAGAACGAAGCGCAGTGCCGTTTCGGCAAGCGCATCGGGCGCAATCTCCAGGTCTTCGACGATCTTCTGCGTGCGCTCCTCGACCTCGCGCTTGCGCTCGCCGCGGAAGTAGGTCTCGCGAAAATCGCCCTCGGGGAAGACGGTGTCGGCGCGGATCTGGCCGGTCAGGCCGCCTTCATCCAGCGCCACGCGGACGATGACGCCGACATTGTGCTTTAGGCAGGCAGGCAGCAGCTTTTCCTCTGGCGCCTGTTCGAAGATATTGTAGATCACCTGCACGCTGTCGACCACGCCGCTTTCGATCAGCCTCAGTGCGTTGTCCGGCTCGTAGTCGTTGATCGAGACGCCGAAGAAACGGATCTTGCCGTCGCGCTTCAGTCGCTCGACCGCCTCCAGCCAGTCGCCGCGACCGACCCACTCATCCGACCAGACATGGAACTGCTGCACGTCGATCGTCTCGACGCCGAGATTGCGCAGGCTCGTCTCGGTACAGGCGATCACATGATCGGCCGGAAAGGTCTGCTCGGCCGGCGTGCCGGCGTGGGCAGGCCATTGCATGTTCTTTGGCGGGATCTTGGTGGCGACATGGATCGTCTCCGACCGCTCGCGCAGCAAAGCCCCGATCAGCTTCTCGCTGTGGCCCTGGCCGTAGCCAAGCGCGGTATCGATGAAGTTGAGGCCGAGATCGACGGCGCGATTGAGGGCGCGGGCGGACTCGTCATCGCTCGCTCCCCGCCAATGGCTCTTGCCGATGCCCCAGGCACCATAACCGATTTCGGATACGCGAAGGCCGCTACGGCCGAAGGTTCTGTAGTGCATGATGAGCTCGCTGGCGTTGGAATGAGGCGGGATGTCGCCGGTAATCTAGGGTTCGGCCTTTGGTCGTCAACCGTGGCGGCGTTGCGCGATCGGGTGACTTCCAGTCACACCACGCTCGTTTTCGTCGTCCTACCCAAGAAACCAGAAAAAGACTGCGGACAGGAAGATAAAGGCGAGCACCAGCCCCATGAACTGTCGCATGGCTTCGCTGGTATTATCGCCAAGCACGGCCAACCAGACCGGCCCGCCGGCGCCATCTTCGTCGCGCATAGCCTGGGCGGAAAGCAGCTTGCCGATCTTCGTCGCGGGACGGCTGTAGTCGTGTGGAGACGGTTGGCGGCTGCGATCGGGTACAGGGGTGGCTGCAAGGTCCGGCGCTACCAGGCCGCCGTCGCCCGCGTCGACGATCTGCTCACGCTGCCCTTCAGCGACCAGTCGGCTGCCTGTATCGTCACTTTCCGCCCGGCGGAGACGTCCCGCGCCATGGTGGAACGCCCACCGCGGCGATTTCTGCTCAACATTGGATTTCAAGTGCCGGATCGACATTGGAACCTCCCGGAGGTTCAACTATCTAGCCGGCACTTTGTTCCGCAGAGTTGGTGCGTGTCATCATCCGCTGTCGTGTCAGGTCCATGCTGCGGACGACGCAGCGTCCGGAGAGGGAGTAAATAGCATCGCTCAGGTCCGGGGCCGCTCTCCCTTCGCCAGCCTCTGTTCGATTTCATCGAGAACCGGCAGGCGGTCAGCGACTATCAATGATGTAATCCGGCCGTTGTCTCTTCAGCACCGCCGAGGCCTTTTCCCGAAGCGCATTCTTTTCAGCGTCCGACATCCTGGCGAGCTCGTCAGGCGTCACCCAGCCTCGTTGCCGCTCAGGCTGAGCCCGACGGTCCAGCAGCTGGCCGCGCGCCCCTCGTCGATGCCGACACCGGTATCGTCGATTTTGACCACCGCCAGCGCCGGCCAGACGTCGAGATCGAGGAAGCATTTGTACATGTTCATCGGGGTCGGGCGTCCGTGCGGCAGGTCGCCTGCACAGACCAGATTATCGGCCTCGTAGCCCTGCGTCTTTGCAAGCGGCAGAACGCGATCCATGATCGAGTGGGTGTCGCTGCCGCTTCCGAAGAAAGCGACGAGCGCAAGCTGGCGTCCCATCCGGTGAAAACAAAAGAGCCCGCCGCGGGAGGAGCGGCAGGCTCTTAAAAAACCGATCAGCAACCTTGGGAGGAGGAGTGGCGCTGATCTCGCAAACGACCTTTGGGAGGAGGAGAAGGTCGTTTACCTGTCGAAGCTTTGCGGGAGGAGGTGCATCGCTTCGATGATTTGAATATACAGCGATCGCGCCGAAATCGTAGATGGGATTTCGCAAGCCAGCCATGCGCCCCGCGCGCAACACGATGCCTGGCGCATGCGTCTCAGAGGGACACTTCCCCTCGTTCATCACGCCATTTCGATTTTACTCCGCCAGGCGCGATCGATAGGCTTCTCGAAAACCTGATGGGAGAGAGACCAATGAGAAGCAGACTTGCAGCTCTCGCATTCGTCCTGGCCTGCTCCGGAGCGGCCCATGCCCAGGACACCAGCATGAGTTTCTTCGTCACCAGCGTGAACCCCGGAAAGGGTGGCGATCTTGGCGGGCTTACGGGCGCAGACGCCCATTGCGACACCCTGGCAAAGGTGGCCGGCTCGACCGGCAAGACGTGGAAAGCCTATCTGTCCATCGACGGCGAAAATGCCAAAGACCGGATCGGCAAGGGGCCATGGTACAACGCCAAGGGCGAGAAGATCGCCGACGACGTGGCCTCGCTCCACAGCGACAAGAACAACCTCACCAAACAGACCGCGCTCAATGAAAAAGGCGAGGTCATCAACGGGCGTGGCGACACACCCAACCGTCATGACATCCTGACCGGCTCGAAGGCCGATGGCACTGCGGCGCCGGATACCTGTGGCAACTGGACGATGGGCGGCGCCGACGGCGCGGCAATCGTCGGTCACAGCGACCGTGCGGGCCTGAACGATTCCGCCGAGGCCAAATCCTGGAACTCGTCACACACGACGCGGGGAGGCTGCACCGTCGAAGCCTTCAAGGGTACGGGCGGCGAAGGCCTCTTCTATTGCTTCGCCGCGAACTGAACCAGGGGGGAGAAGCTGACGGCCTCCTCCCTCCCCGAGTTCGTCATCAATCCCGTGAGAAAGCCCCCAGCCAGGCTCAGCGAATAGCCTTCGAAGAGCCTCTGTCAGTTTTCCATAAAGGCGCGGGCCATGCTGTCGCGGATCGGCTTGGTAAGATAGTCGAAGAAGGTCCGTTCAGCGGTCTGGATCAGGATTTCCGCCGGCATGCCCGGCGTCACGGCAAAGTTATGCACCCTTGCAAGCTCGCTTGTCGGCAGGCTGATGCGGGCGACGTAAACCTCGCGCGTCCCCTCCTGAGTCTGCACCGGCAGGGCATCGGCCGATACATAGAAGACCTGGCCGTTCAGCACTGGCGTCGTGCGCTGGTTGAGAGCCGTCAACCGTACGGTTGCCTTCTCGCCGACCTTGATGTTGTCGATCTCGGTGCGCAGCACCTGGGCCTCTATGATCAGCGGCACGTCAGCTGGCAGGATCTCCATGATCGGTTTGCCGCTTTCGATAACGCCGCCGGACGTGTGGTAATGCATCCTGATCACGGTACCGGTCACCGGTGCGTTGATCGTGGCACGGCGAAGAACATTGGTGGCCCCGCGCAACTGTTCGCGCACCGTGTCCAGTTCAGCCTCTGCCTTCTGCAAGTCGTCCTGCGCCGCCTCGCGGTAACTCTGTTCGGTCTGGTTGACCTGCTGTTCCTGCTTGAGGATCTGGGAGCCCGTTTCGGAGACTTCGGACATCAGCCTGCCGATCTGACCTTCTGCGTCGGCGATTGCCCGCTGGATGGTCTTGATCTCCGTCTTGCGGATCAGGTCTTTCGCAAGCAGCGTCTTCTTGCCTTCATATTCCTCCTGGAGCAGCCGGCGCTGCTCCCGAACCGACTTCAGCTGCTCCTGGAAGCCTTGCGACCGGAATTCCAGGCTCTCGATGTTGCGTCTCAGCAAGCCGAGATCGCTTTCCAGCTTGCTCCTCCAGGTCTGGAAGCTGAGTTGCTGGCTTTGCACGATCGGGCCGATCTCCGGGTCATTTTTCAGGTGCGGGGTCAGGATATCGGGCAAGACGATCTCTTTCAGACCGTGCGTCTGCGCATTGAGGCGGGCGACGATCGCCTCAAGTCTTGCCCGCCGCAGAAAGAACTGGCGCTCATTGGCCAGCGCCGCCGTTTCGTCCAGCAGCACCAACGGCTGGTCGACAGTCACGTGATCGCCCTCGCTGACCAGGATGTCCTTGATGATCCCACCTTCGAAATGCTGGATCACCTTGTTCTGGCCGGTTGCGACAAAGCTCCCTTGAGCGATGATGGCCGCGGCCAGCGGCGCAGTAACGGCCCAAAAGCCGAACCCGCCGAAGGTGACCGCTATCAGCACGACGCCGATCAGTGTGTGTTGCCAGATCGAGCGCGGAACCTCCGCGTACCACGTCAGGTCCTGTACTTTGGCAATGTCCGTCATAGAGCTATGTCCGTCCTGGTCGCTTACGGAAGCTGCGGTTGGTCGAGCGGGTTGCCTTCGGTGTTCACCCCACGGGCAGCGAGCGCCTTGAGGACGTCCTGCCGGTGGCCGAAGAGCGCGACCGTGCCGTTCACCAAGAGCAGCACCTTGTCCACACTGTTGAGAAGGGCGGGCCGCTGGGTGATGGTGACGACGGTGATCTTCTCGCGCTTTGCATGCGTGAGTGCTCGGGTCAGCGCCGCTTCGCCTGAAGTATCCAGATTGGAATTCGGTTCGTCCAGCACCACTATGCGTGGATTGCCGAAGAAGGCACGGGCAAGCGCCACGCGCTGCTTCTGGCCACCCGACAAGGGCGAACCGTCAGCGGCAACGACCGTCTCATATCCATGCGGCAGCATGGCGATCATGTCGTGCACGTCAGCGAGCTTGGCGGCGGCATAGATGTCCGCGTCCGTGGCATCCTCGCGCATGCGGGCGATGTTGGCCTTGATCGTGCCCGGGAAGAGCTGCACATCCTGGGGAAGATAGCCGATGCTCTCACCAAACTGACGCTGATCCCAGTTCCTCAGATCCATGAGGTCGAGCCGGACGTTGCCGGAGGTCGGCAGGATCGAACCGACGAGCATCTTGCCGAGCGTCGTCTTGCCGGCGCCGGAACTGCCAATCACCGCGAGGGAATCGCCCGGTTCGAGCGCGAAGGTGATGCCGTTCAGCACGACACGCTTGGTGCCCTGCGGGACGAAGAGCAGCCGTTCGACATCGAGCCGCCCCTCTGGCCGCGGCAGCTTCAGCCGTTCGAAGTTCAACGGAGACGTCTGCAGCAGCGAGGAGATGCGTCCATAGGCGGCGCGGGCCTGGATGACCTGGTGCCAGCCTTCGATGGCCGCCTCGATCGGGCCGAGTGCGCGGCCGGCGATGATCGAGGCGCAGATCACCATACCACCGGTCAGATGGCCGTGGAGCGCGAGATTGGCGCCCCAGCCGAGCATCGTCACCTGGGTGAGAAGGCGCACAGCCTTGGAAAGCGACGCAAAGGCGATGTTGCGATCCTGCGCCAGCACCTGGGCCTTGAGCGAACCGGCCATGTCCTTGCCCCAGATTTGCACGGCCTCCGGGATCATTGCCAGCGCATTGATGATCTGCGAATTGCGCGACATCGAATCGAGATGCAGGTTGGCTTTCGTCTGGTAGTTGGTGGCTTCACCGAAGCCTCGCGCGGTCGCCTTCTGGTTTATCAGCGTGATGATCAGAAGCAGGAAGGCCGATGTGAGCACGATCGCGCCGAGATGGGGGTGGATGAGGAACACCGCCAGCACGAAGAAAGGGGCGATCGGCGCATCGAGAAAGGAAAGCAGCGTGCCCGAAACCAGGAAGGAGCGCAGCTGCTGCAAATCCCCGAGCGTCTGATACTCGCGCCCGTTGCTATGAAGGGAGGCCCTTGCGGCCGCGCTCAGGATCGGTGCGCCGAGCTGAGCGGCGACTTCGACCGCCGTCCGCATGAGGATCATGCGGCGAATACCGTCGAAGATCGTCTGCAGCACCACGGCGCCGACGATCAGGGCCGTCAGCATCACCAGCGTGTCGAGCGACCGGCTGGTCAGCACCCGGTCCGAGATCTGGAACAGATAGACCGGTATCGCCAGCACGAGCACGTTGGTCGCGATCGTGAACACCATCACGATCATCAGATTCTGACGGATCGCCTTGAGGCCGGCCTTGAGGCTCGCGGAAAAATCGACGGGTCCGAGGCGTTTATGAAAGACGCCACCGCCTCCGCCGCCACCATTGCCGCTGGACGAGCCACCGCCCTTGCCGGGCGATCGCGCCTCGGCCTTGATGGGTCCGCGATCGCCATCGATCACGACCATGCCGGGCGGCGAGCTCCTCTCCTTCATCTCGGCCGTCGGCCAGATAACCGGCCGCTCGGCGCGCGGTTCCGGCTTTTGCTCGCCCTGAGACGGCTGCCGTTCCACCGACATCCGATCGCGCAAGGCGGACAGAGTCTCCGCCTTCGCCGGTGTCTCGTTTTTCGGAAGCGTCTCGACCTTGGAAGGGGTCTCGGCTCTGGGGGGCCAGGGCCGCGGCGTGAAGCTGGCAGCCCCTGCGACGCCCGTTGGCGCGGGTGGGAACTTTGCTGTCGCGGATGCGGTATTTGTCGGCGGGGGGGGAATGTCGATGGGCGCGGGCGTGACGCTCGCGACCCTGGCGCCCGGTCCCGGAAGCGGGACTGCTGCCTTATTGGCCCAGTTCCCGTTTTCATTGGCGCCGTTTGCCGCCGCTCTTCGCAGTTGGTCCGCCACCCCGTCGATCTCCTTTACAGCGCGGTCCAGAATGTATTCCTGTTGGTCAAGCTGGCGGATCAATTGCCGCCGCACAGCCTCTGCATCGGGCTTTTCCGGTTGCCGTCCCCCTTCTGCGGCGCCGGGCGAAGCCACGCCACCGCCCTCTGTAGACGCTTGCCAGGGGTTGCCACGGTCGGTCATGTCTTCCTCCCGCGTCCCGATCAGGCCAATACGCTTTGCATCGGATCGGCGTCTGCCGAATCGATCGAGTGCGCCCCGTGATGCGCCGACCCATGGTCGGAATGTCCGTTATCCTTTGCGTCGTGATTCTTGTGCCCGTTTTTCTGGTGGCCAGGCGGTTCGTGATCGGGCGACTGAGGCCCGGGATCCGGCGCCAACATGTCATCGCCGAGAAATACCACCGCTTCACTGACGAGCGCGTCGGGATCCTCGCTTCCAAGATAGGGTTCATCCTTGATCAGTTCGGCCTGGAAAAGGACTTCGTCCGAATAGACGTCACCGCCGGCATAGATCGTCCCGCCAGTATCGACATCGACGATCCCGGCATAGTTGAGCAGGGCGTTCGAGCCCGTCGAGATGGTCCAATCCGCATCCGGAAGTGCCGTCAGCGCGTTCATTGCCAGCGTCACCTGGTCGCTGTCGCCGAGGATGTTGGTCTGCGAAATGTAGTTGAGACTGAGCAGATCGCCGGAAATATAGAGCACACGCAGCCCCAGCAGTCCGGCAAATGCGGCGTCGTGCATGAAATCCTTCGACGAAGGGTTCTTGCCTTCCGCAAGGTCTTGCAGGGCCGACAGGTACCCTTCCGACATCGGGTTGACAGTGCTCGCGCCACCGGCCTCAACGATGTTGGCATAGTTCCACAACAGGTTTCCGCCGGTAGAGACGGATCCGTTGCCACTCATCTGGAATCCGCCAACGGCGCCGATAAAATCGTTGTCGAGCAGGATGTTCGTCTGGTGGATGATGTTGGCGTCGAAGACGTTTCCGCCGACGAATATCAGGTCGTAGCGGAACCCCAGTTCAAGCAGCGACACCTGATTGGCGGAGGTGTTGTCGCCGGCGATGATCGAAAGCTTGGAGCCCGAGGCCGCCAGGATAGCGGTGTCGTTGTCGGACATGAACGTAAACTGCTGGAGCCAGTTCACCATCATCAGGTCGCCCTTGATTTCGGTAATGGCCCATGCCTTCGGGAAAACACCCGACTCGTTGTTCGTCGGTTCCGTGGAAGTGACGCGCTTGAATGACGCGATGTTGAACGCTTCGGTCGCCTTGTCCGCCGCCAGGCCGCCGCCGCAAAGCGCGGAGCTTACCAGATCGCTGTCGTAGTAGGCATTGGTTTGCACAATGGCATTGAGCTGAACATGGTCGCCGGCAACGGCGAGGACGTTCGACTGCAGCCAATTGTTTGTGATGATAACCTCGTTGACCAGCGTGTTGCTGCCGGCATCCAGCTCTACCGAGGCCGAGATCGCAACCTCCCCTTCGCCATGCGCAACGGCACCACTCGCCTCCTTCGGGCCCTCCGTCAGTTCAGGTTCCGGCGTTTCCTCGGTTTCGTCCTGGTTCGGCAGATGGTCCTTGAGAACGGGCGCGGTCTCCACCAGTTCGCCGTTGACATAAACGCCTTCAAGCGCTGCTGCCTTCGCGACGAATGTGCTGGCGGCCAGCCCGCCCACCTGGCTTTCACCGCCGGCAGAGTATGCATCGAGCGTCGTGGCGGTCGTCGTCACCAGGCTGGCAATCGTTTCGGCCGAGCCTGCGGGATCCACAAGGCCCAGCGGCGAAACCTGCAGCGAGCCTTCGATGAGTTCGGCCATGACCGCGCTGCTATCGATGTGCAGGACGGATTTCAGGCCGTGTCCGCCCATGTTGACATAGTCGTTGTCCGAGAGCTCGGCGGTCTGCTGACTATAGACCACGACCGAACCCGGGGGATTGATGTGCGGGGTGCTGAAATAGGTCGACTTGAACGACGAGTTCTGCACGGCGCCATCGGCTTCCGGACGGCCGTACGTCCCTTCAGAGTGTGGGTACTCCGGGAAAGGCAAGCCGGCATAGCCGTATGGAACGGGCGTATAAATGTCCGTATCGAGCGGCCGGTAGGGAACGTCTGGATTGAAGTCGTCGAGGTCGTAGGGCGCCGTCACCTTGACGGGCGCGGTTTCAAGGTCCTTCGGGTCCTTGTGAATCTCTCGGTCGGGGTCGAACTTCTCGTGCGCTTCGCGTAGGCGGGCGTCTTCGATCGAGAGTTGGAAGAGACCGATGAAATGGGCGATGGTTTCGGTGATTTTTGCGGAATACAAGGTCAGGGCCTCCTTTTGGTAGCGGGTAGTGCCCCTAAGCGCATCGGGTCATGACGGGCTGCGCGGGAGACCTGCGCAGCCCTGTTCGAAGCCGATTGCGCATAATCGCAACCGGCCGCGTCGCTTACAATCAAGCGTTGTCGTCGTGACCGATTACGTCGGCATGGTAGTCGCCACCGACGACTGTCATGTCGATCGTGTTGCCCTGCAGGTTCGCGCCGAGCACGATCTGCTGGTTGAAGGCGTTGGTGTCGATCACGGCATCTGCCGTCGCCTGGGAGAGCCCCTCGACCACAGAGTCGCCGCCATTGAACGAGCCCCAAGTGCCGGCATTGCCACCTGCACCACCGTCGCCATTCGTGGCAAGGCCGCCGTTGCCGCCGGCACCACCGTCTCCGCCCCAGGCGTCGCCGCCATAGGCAGCACCGCCTTCACCGCCACTGGCCCACGAGCCCGTGAGAGCAAGACCGCCGAGGCCATGGCCACCGGCCGCCGCGCCACCGGTTCCGTCACCGCCATAGGCATCACCCGTGGCTCCACCGTTGGCGCTGGCACCGCCGCCGGCACCGCCGTCACCGCCGTAGCCAACGCCTGCGCCGTAGCCGCCACCAGCCCCGAGGCCTGCGCCGAAAGCATTGCCGCCGTCGCCGGCATCGCCCGATTCGCCACCGTCAGCGCTACCGGTCCTGCCGAGTGCAACACTGTTGCCATCGCCGCCGTCGCCGCCGTCGCCGCCGTCGCCAGCGAAGTTCAGGATCGGCAGGATCAAGCCGCCAGCGTCGCCGCCGTCACCAGCATCACCGCCGTCACCGCCGTCACCATTCCCACTTTGGACGTTGCCAGACTGACCGCCGGCGCCGGCTGTGCTGTCGCCACCATCACCGCCGCCTGCTGCGCCGACACCGAGGCCAAGACCGAGGCCAAGACCTACGCCGAGACCAGCAGCACCCTGACCACCGGCACCACCTGTGGCGGCACCACCGTTGGCGTCACCGCTTGTGCCATCGGCGCCGACGCCAACGCTGGCTGCAATACCACCAAGGCCGTGCCCGCCAGTTGCGTCGCCGTCGTTGTCGGAATCACCGCCCTCACCCTTACCGCCAGCGGCAAAGCCGCCGACCGTGTGACCACCGTCACCACCGGCGCCACCATCGGCATAAGCTTTGCTTCCGCCCTCGCCACCGTCTGCTCCGGACTGGATGCCGTCACCCGACTTGGCGGTGCCACCCCAGGCGCTGCCGTTCTGGTACAGCTTTCCGCTGTTGTGGATGTTTTCAGCCTTGTCGTCGTCCGACATGATGGCGTTCTGGCTGAAGACATTGGCAACGTTGTTGTTGCCGTTGAGCGAGTCATTCAAGATGTCCTTGAAGCTCGTGCTCGCCATGCCGTCGATCTTGGAATGGTCGATGTCGTTGAAGTCGTCGTCCGACGGCTTGTAGCCGTCGAGGTCGATGTCCACATCCACGTCGACTTTGGTCTTGCTGTCGACGTCGACGTCAACGTCGGTCTTGTTTGCGTTGAAGTTGGCGTTCAGGTTACCGTTGGCGTTCAGGTTGCCGTTACCGTTCAGGTTGGCGTTACCGTTGCCGTTCAGGTTGCCGTTACCGTTCAGGTTGCCGTTGCCGTTGCCGTTCAGGTTGCCATTGTAGGATTCGCTGTATTGCGACTGATCCTGACCTTGGCCTTGGCCCTGATCTTGTCCTTGACCCTGGCCCTGATCTTGGCCTTGTCCCTGGCCTTGTCCCTGACCTTGGAGCTGGGCCTGGAGCTCAGCTTGCAGTTGCCCTTGACCCTGGCCTTGACCCTGGTCCTGGTCCTGGTCCTGGCTTTGATCCTGGCTCGGGTCCCATGGGAACAGAATATTCTTGTCCTTGCTCATGACGATCACCTCAAGTTGAGGCCGCCATAGCCGAACCGCATTCTTCTCTTACGCGGATTTGGGCCATTGGCGGGCTGCGGTTGGATTTGATGAAAGCTTGGATCCTCCGAGGCGCTTGCGCGCCTATATGCTCTAATATGCAATCAATTTAATATTGAGCTGACTCTCCCTTCACTTGGTGGAGAGCAGCGGTTTCAGGTTCTGAAAAGGACATTCTCCAATTCGCTGCAGTACTAGCCCTCAAAGGCCTGAACACGTCCTGCTCGCCGATTACGGAGGCAAGTCTGTCGCAAACAGACATGCGTTGTAAGCTGCCACTTCGGGCTAGCCTTGCCGGGGTAGCATTGACTTAGCCGCCGGTCCGCCCAATGTAGTACCTATTAGAAATTGCTTTTAAACGGATTCCTTGCACAAAGCTCAACGGCACCGAATGCGTGCGCCGCATAGCCTTATTGGGAGAATGTACTGACGAGGGGAATGCGCTATTCTGAAACACTATTGTTCTTGAACAGCAAGCTCGGCAGGTGCCCATGGCGAGATTTCACGACATCCTTCTCCTGATCGGACAGCTCAACTACACCTGGACCAACACGGAAAGCCTGCTCATCTATCTGATCGCCGGTCTTGCGCGCGTGGACAAGGAAACCGCGATCATCATCTTCCTGACGCTGAATACGACGCGGGCTCGGATCGAGCTGGTCGAGCGATTGGCCAAAACAAACAAGACACCTCTGAACCAACGGCAGGAAATCCTCGCGCTGACACAGCAGCTGGGCCGGCAAGCGAAGCTTCGCAACAAATACAGCCACTGCATCTATTCTTTCGACGAGACCGGAGACCAGGCAAGCACCCAGCTGATGGCCATCTTCGACAGCAAGGACACGATCAAATACGGCAAGATCGAGCAGATCAACGATGCGGAGATTTCGCGGATCAACGAAGTCATCGAGCAGTTGCAGGGGGTCAACAGGGAAATCTGGTCGATCGTCGAGCGCTATTCCTTCCCCCGTTGAGGCGGCTAACCGCAGGGGCCACTGATACACCAGAAGGCGCCCATGCCATAAAACGGGCCGGCCGCATATCCGCCCACCCGGCAGTTGTCGTGCATCCTTAATTCAACCGCATTGTCCCGGCATCGCGTCCCCAACGGCGAAGCGGAGGCGGTACCGATGGCTCGAATGTCGGACGATAGGCGTTTCACGAGCCGGGAAGCGCGCATCGACGCTGCGGCGCACCGCCTGCTTGATCGGCTGCCGGCGGCCGGCCTCCTTGGCGGCCTGACGGAGTTCCTGGTGTTCGGTATCAAGCAGGCCTTCGCCTGCCTTTTCGGCGGCGCCATGCTTACCCTGATACTCGCGACAAAATTGTTCTGGCCAGAGGACATGGGCTTTGCCCGCTATGATTTCCTTTTCGTCGCGGCCCTTGTCATCCAGATTTCGTTGCTCGTCTTCAAGCTTGAGACCATCGCCGAAGCCAAGGTCATTCTGATCTTCCACATCGTCGGCACGGTGATGGAGATCTTCAAGACGTCGGTCGGGTCATGGATCTACCCGGAGCCAAGCATCTTCCGCATCGGCGGCGTTCCGCTGTTCTCGGGCTTCATGTATGCCGCCGTCGGCTCCTATCTCGCCCGCGTGACCCGTATCCTCGACATGCGCTACAGCAACTATCCGCCGCTTTGGGCGACGATGCTGCTCGCCTTGGCGATCTATGCCAATTTCTTTACGCACCACTTCGTCATCGACCTGCGCTACGCGCTGTTTGCGATCACGGCGGTCCTGTTTCTGCGCACGACAGTGCACTATCGCGTCTTCCGGTTTCGGCACCGCATGCCGTTGCTTCTCGGCTTTCTACTCGTCGCCCTGTTCATCTGGTTTGCAGAAAACATCGGCACCTGGTCGCGCGCCTGGATCTATCCCTCGCAGCACAATGGCTGGACCCCGGTCTCTCTCCAGAAGCTCGGCGCCTGGTACCTGCTGATGATCCTGTCCTTCGTGCTGGTCACGCTCGTCCACCGCCCGCGAAACTACGTGGCAGCGGCTGGAAACCTATCGACAACGAATATCGATGCACAGACGACGACGGACCTCACCTTAGGTGCGGGAAGTGCCGTGGCATCCAAGTGATCACGCCGCAAGAGTTGCAAAACACGCCTCCGTGGAAAACGATACCGAATCAATTGCTATCGCAACGGAGAGACACATGCGGCGTTTCTTTCTCGGCCTGCTGGCGCTCGGGGTTCTCGCAGTCGTCTCTCTCATTGTCCTGCCGAGCTTTGTTTCCAGCGACTGGATGCGCGCCGAGCTCAGCCGTCAGCTCTCGAGCGCGACGGGCAGTTCGATCGCGCTGAAGGGTCCCGTCCGGCTCTCCGTCATCCCCCATCTGGCTGTTGTGGCCGAGGATGTTTCGCTCGACGCGCAAAGCGATGGCGTGACGGCGGAGATTGGCGAGGTTGCGGGCTCCGTGACGCTCTCCTCGCTGTGGTCGAACCGCCTGCACGTCAAAGAGGTCAGGCTCACGCGGCCGGTCGTGGTGATACGGCAGAAACCGGAGAACGCATCAACGGCGGAAGACGGCGACGGCGGCAATGGCGAGGCCAAGCAGAACGACCCACTCGCGGCCCTGGTCGCCTTCCTCGAACGAAGCGCCATCGATACGATTTCGATCACCGAGGGCACGCTGAGGCAAGAGAATGCAGCCGGGGCGGCTGACGTTGTCAGCGATCTCGACCTTACACTCCAAGCCCCTGATATCGACGGCGAGCTTTCGCTTTCGGCCGGTGCCCGGCTTGAAGACCGGCGCTACCAGATCGCTCTCTCCGTCGCCCCGCTTCGCCCTCTCCTCGAGCGCAAGCCCGCCGACCTCAGCCTCTCGGTGGAAGCCGACCCGCTGCTTGCGCCGGGCCTGACCGAGCTCAAGGCCAGCGGGCAGGTAGCGCTAAACAGCAACGGCAGCTACCAGATCCGCGGCGGCAAGCTGCTCGTGGGGGACGAAGAGCTCAGCCTCGACGCGCTGTTCATTCCCGGTGACAGGCCGCGGTTCCTGGCCGACCTCAGTGCCGATCAGCTGGATTTCAGCGCGTTTGTCGGAACCAGCGCCTCGGGGTCGTCACAACCGGCAGGGCAATCGGAAAAGCAGTCGGCCTCGACCGGCTTGCAGGCACTCGCCGGCTTCGATGCCGATGTCAGCGTCACTGTGGGTGCTATTACCGTCAACGATATTTCCGCCTCCGATGCGGCATTGACGGCAACGCTGAAGGATGGGCTGCTGACGACCCGGCTTGAACATCTCGGCATAGACGCCGGCGGCATTTCGGCCGAAATCACCGCCGACGTCCGCAAGAGCGAGCCGACGTTCAAGGGACGCGTCGCAAGCAAAGGGCTCGACATCTCCAAGCTCGCGAGCCTCGCCGGCCAATCGGTTTCACTGTCGGGAACGCTTGCGATGGATACCGGGTTTGCGTTCCGCGGGCTCGGCGGAGATGCGTTCCGAAAGACCGTCAACCTAAGTGGCACTGCGGGCCTGCGCGACGCCACCTTCGTAGCACCCGGTGTCACCGACCCATCGATGGGCGAAGTGACGATCAAGAAGCTGGCGGTCAAGATCGAAGATCTTACCAAGCCCGTGCTCCTATCCGGCAACCTGGTCTGGCGCGGGAAAGCAGCCGATGTCGATTTGCGACTGCCGGTCCGCGAACTGCTCTCGGGCTCGGTTCCGAGTGAGCTGCCCCTGAAGCTCGATCTGCGCATGCCAGAAGCGACACTCTCCCTTGACGGCAAGGCGGCGCTCGCGGGCAGCTATGCCGGCAAGGTGAACTTCGCGGCCACGGATCTGCGCGCGCTTCTTGCCTGGATCGGCCAGGGCGGCGGCGACAGCATCGAGCAATTCGCCTTCAAGGGCGATGTCAACGCAAGCCCCACCGGCGTTGCGTTTCAAAAAGCCACCTTGTCCGTCAACGGGGTCGAAGGAACCGGCAACGGTTCCGTAGAGCTGGGCACGCCCCTCAAGATATCCAGTGCGCTCCATTTCGCCGAACTGGACCTCGCGCGGCTTGCCGGTGCACGCCCCGCATCGCCGCAAGCGAAGGGCAAAGCAGGCAGCCCCACTCCCGACGCGCCGCTGGACCTGTCGTCGCTTCGAACGATCGATGCATCCATCAAGGTCGATGCGGAGAAGCTCGGCTATAGCCGCGTCTTTGCCGGACCGGTAGCAACCACCCTGGTGGTCTCCGAGGGTGTGGCCAGCCTCGACCTTCCCGAAAGCCCGTTCTATGGCGGGCGGATGGCCGCGAACCTTAGAGCTGACGGCACGGAAGAAGAGGCCTCGATCGCCTTGAAGGCCTCGATCGCGGGCGCTTCGGCCGCCCCGCTGCTGATCGACCTTGCAAATTTCAAGCATCTCGAAGGCGCATTGCAAGCCCAGTTCGACATCACCGGCGCAGGCGCTACGGCCGGAGCGCTCAAGCGCGCGCTTCAGGGGTCGGCGAACGTCCGCTTTTCCGACGGCGCCATCCGCGGCATCGACGTCGCCGATGTCTACAACAACCTCGTCGGCCTGATGTCGTCGGGCTTCAAGCAGAACGAAAACAAGGCGACCGGCTTCACCGAGCTTGGGGCATCCTTTGCCATCGAGAACGGTGTCGCGCGCACCGAAGATATCAAGCTCGTCGGCCCGCTGGTGCGTATGAGCGGCAGCGGTGAGGCAAACCTTCCGAACGACCAGCTGAACTTCCGCCTGGATCCGCGCGTCGTCGCCTCGCTCGAAGGTCAGGGCGCCGATATCGCAACCGAAGGCATCGGCGTGCCTGTGATGATCGAGGGTTCCTTTGCTGCCCCGCGCATCTATCCCGATCTCTCAGGCCTGCTGACGAACCCTGACGCCGCACTTTCGGCGCTGAAGAAGCTGGGATTGCCGACCGGCAAGATGAAGCTCGACGAGCTTCTCTCCGGCGAAGGAAAGGCCGGATCAATCCGCGACATCATTGGTGGCGCCATCGGCAAGCCAGCGAAAAACGGGGGCGATCAACTCTCCATCGAAGAGATCATCGGTGGCAAGGCGACCGAGGGCAGCGAGACGCCACCCGCTCCGCCGGCTGAAGAACAAGCCGTGACGCCCGACGTTGCCGCCGAGCAACCAGCGCCGGAGGGGCAGCAGCCCGACCAGCAACCAGCCGCTGGCACGGAGCAGCCTGCCGAGGAAAGCGGCACCTTGGGAAAACTGTTCAACCAGCTTCTGAAGTAGCCGGCGCCGATCCGGCGGTCGTGCGGTCGCCGGCTTTGGCGGCATCACCCCAGAAGTTCGTATCTGCGGAGGCTTGCCGCGATCTGGTCGTCCTACTCGGCGCTCGCGAGGGCCCAGCGAAAAAATCAACCGAAGGTCCCTGGGTTCACCTCTGCGAACATCCTGGCTGCAAGAAGTGGGGCGGCTTCGGTTTCGCCATCGGCAAGGGAACGTCGAAGTGGTTTTGCGTTGAGCATA
Source organism: Sinorhizobium sp. NFACC03 (assembly GCF_900103435.1). Classification (NCBI taxonomy): domain Bacteria; kingdom Pseudomonadati; phylum Pseudomonadota; class Alphaproteobacteria; order Hyphomicrobiales; family Rhizobiaceae; genus Sinorhizobium; species Sinorhizobium sp. NFACC03. The sequence continues at coordinate 172,562 of NZ_FMXF01000003.1, read as the reverse complement.
AGCCAGCGACATGGCCGCTGTCGAAAGAGACGTGAAAGCTATGACCGACCACAAGAACCTTGACCAAGGCATCTACATCAGCCTTGTGACCACTCGCGAGCCGATCAAGCGAGCATTCGCGGGCACTGGACAGTCCAGACGGAGAGAGAAGACGAGCGCAGCCTCGATCGCGCGCTCTATCGTCGAGAGCATTCGGAGAAACCACCGGATTGAGCGAGGCGCGGTCTCCGTCGATGAAGCGGAGATCATCGAGGTGTTGACGGAAGAGCTCTGGAAGGTGCCCGAACAGACTGCCAAGGACTTCGTCGGCGTTGATGCCAACAAGAGGGACGCCGCCAAGGCAACAATCACGCAGGCGCTGTTGACCACACTCGTGACCCGATACGAGTGCACGTTCTTCAAGCCGGAGTATCGCGGCATGGGACCGTCGTCCTATCGGTCCGCTCATTGACGCCAGCCGAGGACGCGATACTTTTGCTAGCCATGTCTCTCACCACCGCCTTCATCTCCGAGCTCGTCTGGGCCGCCAACCAGGCCGATCACCTGACAGCGTTCGAAAAGCGCCGGCTCCTAGATCGCGCCGTCGTCACCATCCGTGAGATGCGCGAGCAAGTCGGAATAGCCGCGAGCGAGACCGAAGCGGATCCGGTGATCGACCTTCAGACGACTGCGGCGGGAATCGAGAGGCAGACTGGCGACCAGATGAGGGAGGCGCTGCTCGACGCGGCAAACATGATCAGGACGTTGCGGATCATCCTGGATGAGACGGAATGAGCGCGGCAGATTGCCGCCAGCGGTGAACACATGCGCTATGCGGAACCACTTTCGGCCGACCGACGTTTATAGATCGGGTTCCAGCACTCCCTTCCCCCTGCTGGAACCTGGAGCACGTTAGTACCCTCCTCTTGGCCCCTTTAGTCGCCTTTCGGGGCCATTCTTTTTGGCTCGCTTTCTGCCCGGGCTCCTTTGTTCCGTCCCTGAAAGGGCGCCCGTTGCAACATGTCTTGGGAGGTCCCGATCATACTGCGTGCTCGGGACCATTTTTGATGTCCATCGATCAGGAACATAACGACTATCAGCGCATTGGATCAGGAGAGGAGGTTGGCGATGATCCTGATCCCACCTGGCTTTGATCGCCAAGGAGGCGAAGGTTCGGATACCTCGGGCCTGATCGCCTCCATTAAGTACGCTCTGGCGGCGGAAGCGCCATTCGACACCACTAACCTTTGCTTCAGGATGCTTGGAAACGGCGTCGTTATCGAAGGAGCGGTGAACGCCCCCGGCGGCGACGAGTTCATCCGGCGAGTTGCCGAGGATATAGTAGGAGCGGACCGCGTTCTGGTACGCGTCGGCTGCCCACGATTCCCCCAATAGCCACGAGCCACCGATGTGGAGGTGGCCGGAGGGAAAATACATACCTTGCGGAACCACTTCAGCTGACCGCCGTTTACAGAACAGGCCCCGGTACGCGCTTTCTCCTGCTGGGGCCCGAAGCTCAGCACACTCTACCTTTGGCCCCGTCTCCCGTCTACCTTTGGCCCCGTCTCCCGTCGGGGCCATTTCATTGTCTGCCCTGCCCCGAAATCTTTAGGAGCATTTTTGCCCCTAGCAACTCCCGCGCGCTTCGTACTAGCCTCCCGATCAAAGGAGGACCCGACATGACCGAAGACAAACGCCAAATGAAAGCGAGCCAAATTCCCGCTTTTGTCGACGAGGTAATCAAGGCCGGCTGCAACATCTGCGCCGTCAGTCACGACAGGTACGTGATCGGCGACATTGAAGAGCAGCACCGGGCTAGAGACGAACTCGACAGGATCAGTGAGAGGTACGGCAATCGTGATCCACTAAAGCTGGAGATTGTCGCATACCTCTGGTCGATCGGCCGATACGTAGACCTGGAGACCGAGGGGACGCGGCATTGCCTGCGTCCTAGCCGGTGAACGCCCGCGCAGAGACAGCGGCGCAAGTAGCGCTGTGCATATGACGAAAATGGTCTTTTCCTCGTGGTTGCAATCGTGCATTGTGCGCCACCGAGAAGGAGGCGCTGATGTCTTACGATTGGGAAGGGGCCAGACGGCAACGGTATAAGGGCGCGCGGCTTTGGCTTTTGCTCGCCTTGGCAGCTTGGCTGATCGCCCTCGCGTTAACGCCCTAGCCGGAACGCAAGCAATTGCGTAACCCGAATTGATTACGCAACTAACCCCTCGGTATGATTGCGATCGGCCAGCACTTTTGCCACGATACAACCGTGGTCGCGCAACAGAACTAATCCATGGTTGTGATTTTCATTGCCGTGCGTCCACTGCATTAATGCACGCATTGCGTTTTTTAAGGTTTGACGACCTTCCACGGATGAGGCCCCGCGTTCCCCTGCGGGGCTTCATTCGTTTGAGTGCAGGCGAGTAGATCTCCTTGATATTGCTACGCAAATGCCGGATGGCCTCGACGTTCGAGGGGCCTTTGTTTTGTGCTGCACGGAACGATTGATTAAGGTCATTGTCAATTTCAGGGTCAGTCGCCCATACTTGTTGAGCGTCACCTCTCCCGTGACGCAGGCCCCCTGAGCGCGACCGCCCCAAGCTATTTGGCGCGCTCGGGGCCCATCGGAGACTTCCCCTGAAAGCAGTGACGCGGGATGGAACCGTTCTTTGTTTCGGACGTTCTTTCGGCGGCCCAGGATCCCTCCGGGTCATAGTTGAGCTCCATCGACGTTAGGGCGGAAGTGGAGCTCTTCTTTTGCGCCGCTCGGAGTTTGGCCTCTGGTCGATCGGGCGATACGTAGAGGTTGCCTCGGAGGCTACTCGGCATTAGGCCGACGTTGCTAGACCCATGTCACGGGTTTGGTAATGACCGATCCGTCGGCCAGATTCAGAGGGCTCGGAAACTGGGATCTAGCGAGATGCTGTGGGCGGATATGCCTGTAGAATGAGGCAACGTTCATCAAACTCTGGGATGGGAAGCGCACCGGCGCCAACAACCCAACCACCTTCCCTGCCTCCCGCACAGCAATCTTGATTGGCTCGACCAGGTCGGTATCATTGGTGATAATGGCGGCAACGTCAAAAGCGTCAGTGAACGCGTCACGGACCAAGTGAGCCGCGAGGTTTACATCACTTCCCTTCTCTTCGCTTTTGACAACCCTCACGACCGAAGGAACCGGCGGATTCCAAACGTATCCGTTAGGACGCGATTCCGGGGCACAGCCAATGACATCCAAGGATTGGAGGTTATGAAAGAGCCTTCGTGGATTGCAATCTCTGGAACTGTGCCAAGCGCGTTCAGATAGGTCGCCTGCCTAGCTGGCGCTTGGGGGTCGTGGGCTCTCGCCGAAACCCGAGCTATGTAATAGTTTAGGCGCACAATTGTGTTCTGCGGCTGGAGAACCTGCGCGGCGAGCGTCAAAGGATTTAGCCACTTGCTTTGTGGCCGATCCTTAAGCATGCGGTAGTAGAGGTTGAACCCGTCCACATATACAGTTGTTCTCATGCGCCACCCCTACCCAAAAGCAAAGGCCGCTAAGAGGCGAACCCCTTGCGGCCTTTGAGCCCGCAGCAAGCTGCGGGTGGGTGATGCTTTCAATATGGTCCTTTTACCCGATGGGTCAACTGTTAGGGGAGTTGACGAATCAATTTCTATACGCTAGAGACAGCGCGTCTCTCGCTGCCTGAGAGGCGCTAACACGCAAGAACTTTATTTGCATTTCAGCCCGCTTTTTGCGGGTTTTTTCATGCACTTTCTAAGCACTCTCCCCTCAGAGATGCCAGCGAGCGGCAACCTGCATTGGCCGTTGGGGATGGCTATTCGCAGATCGCGAACATTTTGTTCAACACGATTACCTCGCGAGGTAACGAGCCCCGTTGTGTCATCGCTACACTGGTCGGCGTCATCCATGGCCAGAAATGGTCTGCTCGTCCCCATTCGATAGGTTTCTCATTTTGGCGGCCGTTTGAGGTTAAAAAAATTTCTGAGTTGTTTGTTGCAGTTAGCGCCTGTGCGGCGATTAGGTTCATTGATTAAACACGGCTTGTGTTTACATTGTCCATACGAACGCATATTAGCTGCCACGCTGATCTGCGGCTTCTGCTTTTGTAAGAGCGAAGTTGTAATGGAGAGTTAGATATGTCTGCCCTGAAAAAATCAAAAACTGTCAACTTGCGCATTGATCCGGAAGCGCATGACCTCATCGCAAGGGCTGCCGAGGTATGCGGCAAGAGCATCACGGCATTCATGACGGAAGCGTCTGTCTACTCCGCTCAGGAGGAGCTTCTTGACCAGCGTTTCATAGGGGTGTCCTCGGAAGTGTTCGAGGCGGTTGATGATGCGTTGACCGCTCCGGGCAAGGCCCGGGAGGAATTGGTGAAGCTCTTCCAGACGAAAATTGAGTGGATCGACTGACCAATGCCTTACAGAAAGCCATGCCCCATAGCCGACCATCACGTGCTTTCCGACTTTTCATCGGGAAAAGAGTCATTGGATGTATGGCTTAGGGACATGGCTCTCTACAATCAGGCCCAAGGATACTGTCGAACCTTTGTGATTGCCGATGCTGACTATAAAGTTGTCGGCTATCAATCTGTTTGTGCAGGGATGCTCCATCGAAACGATGCGCCGAAAACCGTTAAAGGGAATAAGGCGCCAACAGAAATTCCTGTTGCGCTACTGGCTCGTTTAGCGGTTAGTACCGCACATCAAGGTAACGGTCTGGGAAAGGCGTTGCTGAAGAATGCGCTTATGAGCGTTGTTTCGGCCGCTCAGTTGGTAGCGTTTCGCGCTGTTGTCGTCCACGCCTTAGACGAAGAGGCGGAGAAATTCTACAAGCACCACGGCTTCCAAGAGACAAAGAATATGGAGCGGCGCCTAATACTGCCTGCCAAGGATATTGTGGCGTCGTTAGCGGCGGTTACTGACTGAGCTACTTCACCCTTAAGGCGACCGCGTCCGTGACCCGCGCCCGTTCTCTTCCAGACGCTGCAGTATCTCGCGCACAAGTCGCATATCCGAACTGAGTGCCTTCCGGCATGAACCGGCCGATCCGGCAAGAGCGCCACCGACGCCGGCGCCGAGTGCTTTCGAGATGGCGCCCATTACTGAGCCTCCTTCAGTGCGAGAGAGATGGTCGCGTAGTGCCGTTGCCGCAACGACAAGAGCGTTTGCCGCCGTGACGCTGGTCGGGTCGGCACAGATGACGCGCACGCCATCGTAGGCGGCATTCTCCTTGGCGATGGTCGATGCCTTGATGTTGCCGGAGGCCGATGCAGCGATGAACGATGCGTGCGCTGTTTCAGAGAACGCATGTGGTTTCCTTCGATGTTGGGAGGTTGGTTAGAGGCGTGCTTTGACTTCGGCGCGCATCTTGTCGCCGCATGCTTTGGCGCCGATGACGTTCGGCGCGAACGGGAGCCGGGTGAAATCCCACTTCCCGGCCTGCTTGATGCCCAGGTTCGGCTGAACCTCGGCATGAGAGAGAATGGTCTTCGAGGTGACCGGGATTTTGTAGAACTCGGCCAGGTGGGCAATGACGTCCATGGCGCGATGCCACTGGGTTTCCGTCATCGGGAACTTGCCCGGGTTGAACGGGCTTTCGATGGCTCCGGCCATGCAGGCGAGCGAAACGCCGATCGAGCCGGTGTTGCAGCCCCGCGTATGGGCGGCATAGTCGTCGTCGGCCGTGTTCACGTTGTCGGCGATGGTGTGATCGCCGCGGACCACGGTTCCTGAGCCCTCGACGATGAAGTGATAGTGCTCCTTGTCGAGCTCGGATGCTCGATAGGCGCCGGCACTCCAATGCGCGATGATACGCGACATCTTCACCGGCTGGAGCCATTCCAGCGGTAGGCGGTAGGTCATCTTGAAATTACCTCGCGGTGGGACAGATTGTAGGGAGATTGAAAAGCAACGGGAGGCAGCCATGGATGGTCCCGACAGCTTTGAAATTCAGTGCACCAGCTGCAGCGCACGCGAGCGCCTCAGTTTCCACGACATGGAGACAAGAGAGGTGATCCGGTGTGCCGCCTGCGGGACCGCCCGCAGCATGGAGAAAGAGGATGTTTTGGAGATCTGCCGTGAAGCAGCCAAGATGACGCGGCAACGGCTTTGAAGGGCTCCAAAGACCCCGTCGGTGTGGCAACCCTAAATTAACCCACTTCCCCGCAATCTCTGGTCGGTTGCCATTGTCCCTGCACGTTACAACTGGCACCCGGAACCGCAGCCACCGACCCCGGGGCTGCGGTTTTGCCGTTAAGGCAGGGGCGAAGCCCAGCGCGTAGAGGTCGGTGCGAAAAGCGGTAAAGATCGCCTGCTGCTTTTCGGCTTCGCCGATCTCCCCCGCATTGAACGCCTTCAGGATGCCTGCAAGTACATGCGGCATGGCGTTGCCGAGGCCCGAAATGCAGCCGGCCGCGCCGTTCTGCAGCGCCCAGAGCACGAGGTGGTCGGGGCCGGAATAGACCTCGAAACCGTCGACCTCCTTGGCAACCTGCAGATAGGCCTCCAGCGTCTCCTTTGCACCGCCGGAATCCTTGATACCGGCAATGTTGCCGTGGCCGGCGAGCGTGCGCCGTCGTCATGCGACATGGTGCCCGTTGCAGGTCTGCTTCATCCCACGATGAGCAACGGCCAGTAGGGGACCGAAAAAGCAGAGCGCATCAGGCGCCGGCTGATCTTCGTGGATGATTGTGATCCCCTGGCACGCAGATTTCAGATAGGATAACGGATCGGGACCAGGGATGGCGGAACCGGAGGCTTGCGGTTCCTGTCATCGGCGCTTGCAAAGTCGCGCGACGACCGTCAGGACGCGTCTTGGCCGCGACAAGTGACCTGCGCGCCAACCAATGGGCATGACGAGTTTAAAGTGGGTTCGCAATGACAATGAACACGAAATCCAACGATGCTGCAGCCAATCGCCTCAAGATCGGCTTCGTGCTCGCCCGGTCGTTCACACTCTCGGCCTTCGCTCTCTTCATCGACACGCTCCGGCTGGCGAGCGACGAGCTCGATAAATCGGGCCGCGTGCGTGCCGATTGGCAGGTGCTTGGCAACACGCGCCATCTGATCGCATCCAGCTGCGGGGTACAGGTGGCGCCCACGTCGGACCTCGTCGATCCCGGCCAGTTCGACTACATCGTGATGGTCGGCGGCCTGCTTAAGAACGAGCACCCGATCGACGACGAGACGATCGCTTTCCTGAAGAAGGCAGCCGCGAAGAAAGTGCCGTTGATCGGCCTGTGCACCGGCACCTTCATCCTGGCGGAAGCCGGGCTGATGGCGGGGCACGTCGTTTGCGTGAGCTGGCTCCACTACCAGGCGTTCCGCGAGCGCTTCCCGGATCTGAAGGTTCGCTCGGACCGCCTGTTCAACCTCGACCGCACCCGCGGGTCTTGCGCCGGCGGCAGCAGTGCGGCCGACATGGCCGCCCACATCGTGCGCCTCCACATCAGCAGGGAGGCGGAGCGCAATGCGCTGGAAGTTCTGCAAATCGACAAGGCCCGCTCCCATCTTCATGTACAGCCGAGAAAGCCGCTCGCGATCGAGAGCAACGACCCTCGCTTGAACGCTGCGCTTATCATCATGGAGCAGAATACCGAGAACACGCTTTCGATCCCTGAGCTGGCGGCCTCCGTCGGTCTGTCACGCAGGCAGCTCGAACGCCTGTTCATGGAAAAAGCGAAGATGTCGCCCGCGCACGTCTACAGGAAATTCCGGCTGGATCGCGCCAAGCACCTTCTCGCCCAGACCGATGCCTCGCTCATCGAGATCGCCCTCGAAGTCGGCTTCGAAAGCGCCGGGCATTTCTCCAGGACGTTTGCCAAGACCTTCGGCCAGTCGCCGCGCCAGATGCGCGCGACACTGCCGAAGTGAGCCGGCCACGATAGCCAATCGGCTAGCAACCTCCCCGAACGGACGTAGCCGAATTGCAGGCTCACCTTTTGCCGCAACCGCCTTCAAAATAGCTCGCGATGCGCGCTCGTACACGTCGCATGATCGTGCTGCGAGGGATGAAGTCTATGGGAGTGATGGCGATGGCGGAAACTCGTCTTTTGTCGGAAGAGGCACCGAACGCGAACTCCAATCAGAGCACAGTTGCCGGCGGACATCTCGCACTGGTGCCGACGTGGCTTCCACTCGACATAGCGCCGGCGCAGAACTCCGCCGGAAGCGGCGGCGACGGCACAAGCCTGGGTACGATCGGCAGCAACACGCTGGCAATGTTCACACCGTCGAACGCGGCAATCGCCGGCTCGCACACGGACGCCGATGCGCACCAAGGCAACACCGCACTGATGAATCAGCACGTCACCGAGATGGCGGGCATCGGCGGTGAAGGCGGGAATGGCAATGTTGCCGGCGGCCATGGCGGCGGCAGCGTGGCCGGCAGTGGCGGCGATGGCACCTTTTTCGGCGGCCTCGTCAGCACCGACACCGCGGTGTTTGCGCCTTTGAACCTGGCTGTCGCGGCAGGTCCGGGTTCGACCTCCACGGCCGGACAAACAAACAATGCCGCCTTCCTTCAGGGCGCCACCCAGATCGGCGGTGTTGGCGGCTCCGGCGGGGATCATAACGTTGCCGGCAATACCGCGCCGGCACAGCCGCAGGGCGCGACGTTCATTTTCAATGGCGACGCCTATGCGGGCCATGGCGGCGATGGCACTTTCATTGGCAGCATGGTTGACGTCAACGTCGCGGTCTTCTCGCCCATCAACATTGCTGTCAGCGCCGCCGGCGGCGACGCCCACGCCACGCAGACGAACAACGTGATCTTCGACCAGGGCGGCGTGCAGATCGCCGGCGTCGGCGGCAAGGGTGGCGGCTTCAACCTCTCCTCGGACACAATCTTCACCGGAAGCGGGGTCGCTGGCGGCGGCGGTGACGGCTATTCGAACGGCAGCGCCGTCGACGTCAACATCGGCTACTTCCACCCGATCAACATCGCCGTGCCCGCAGGCGGCACCGCCGAGGCGGACCAGCTCAACCACCTGCTCGTCGACCAGCATACGCTGCAGATCAGCGGCATCGGGGGAGCTGGCGGCGAAGGCAACATCGCTGAGGCCAATGCCGCGCTAATCGACGACGTCCTGCACGGCTGAACCCCCGCATTCCCGCTCAAGCGCAGCAAGCGCGCCCTGGCGCCGCGGATTCATTGCGTTCCGCTGCCATCCCTCACGATCTACTCCCTGAATCGAGCGCCTCCGGGTCCGCCTGACGCCGGCCAAGCTGAAACGCGGGCAGACCCTACCCAAAGGAACGTCTCCGAATGTCCGGCTGGTTCGCCCCGGTGATCACGCGCACCATAGCTTTGCGCTGACCCCCCGCTGCGGCGGTGTGCTGTGGCATCGAACCGTCCAAGACTACGGGGCAACAAGTAGAGGAGCGACGCTATGCCTATTACCTTCGCGACATCAGACACGATTAACCTGACCAATCCCATTGCGGGCGACGCGAATGCAGGTAACGGTGGCGACGGCACCAACTCCGGCGATATCAACTTCAATCCCACTGTCACCGTAGCGCCGACGCAGACCGTCATCGGCTCAATCCCCACTGTCGACAACGGCGATGACGTCGGTCAGGGTGCGGCCTGGGGAACCGGCAGCGCTGACGGCGGCGGCCTTGTCCAGGTGCCGATCGCTGTCCTCGCCTCGCTTACCAACAGCGGTGCTGGCGGCGCCGGCGGCAATCCGACCTCGAGTGGCGATCAGAGCAGCACGAGCGGCGGTAACACCGCAAGCGTAGACGCGAGCACCACTGCCACGCAGACGACGACGTTGCTCGCCGACCAAGGTGCGACGATCATCTCGGGCATGGGCGGTGCCGGCGGCAGCGGCAATGCGGCCCTCGGTGGCGATATTTCCGCCGCTCTGGTTCATTCGAACCCGATCTCGGAAACCACCACGACCACCACCACCACGGCGGTCTCGAATGTTCTCGACAATTTCGACAACACCTTAGGCAACATCAGCGACATCGGTATCTGAGTCGCTCGACAAGGATCGCCGGCCATGGCCGGCGATCCTCTTTTCACCTGTGTCGCGGCGTGCAAGAACGCTACGGGACCTTTGAGTTGCATTTGGCCACGGATCGAGCCCGAGCAAAAGAAGCCTGAAGCAGCCAAGCCGACCGCATCAGCATCGATCATGCCGATCCGATCGAGATCCGATAATGACGACGAATCCGACAGGGGCGCAGCATCCTCCAACCCATCTGGTCCTGGCTCTCAAGGCCTGCACGGGAGCCTTCCTGCTGGTCTTTCTCTATAGCTGCGCCTACAACCTGTTCCTGCTGGCTCCCTCCATTTACCTGTTGCAGATTTACGATCGCGTCCTGTCGAGCCGCAGCGCCGACACGCTGCTCATGCTGACGCTCATCATCGCGGCAGCGGTGTTGGTCGGCTCGATTCTGGATATCGTGCGGCGCGCCGCGCTGTCGCGGATCGGCAGCTGGCTCGATCACCGCTTGCGGCCCGTCGTGCTGACGGCCTGCTTCGAATATGGAGCCCATACCGAAGCGGGCCTCGCCAACGACTGCTACCGGGACCTATCGATCCTGCGCCAGTTCCTCGACGCACCGGCCAGCTCGCTGCTTTTCGACGTTCTCTGGGCGCCAATCTTTCTGCTGCTTCTGTTCCTGGTCCATCCGTTGCTCGGAACCATCGGGCTATTCACCGCGCTCACCTTGCTGCTGCTCGCCATCGCGACGGAATTCTCGACCCGGCAGCCATTGATGAAAGCCAACCTGGCGCTCTCCCGCAGCCACATGCGTTTCGCAACTGCATTGCGGTATATCCAAGTCATCCGCGCGATGAATATGCAAAACGGCGCCGCCCAACTCGTCTATCGCGACGCAGAGACCGCACGACAAGCGCAAGACGAAGCGATGAAGCGCACCGAAACCATTCTCGGGCTCTCGAAATCGGTGCGCATGCTGGCGCAGATCCTGATGATGGGGTCCGCAGCCTGGCTCGTCCTGGAGGAAAGCGGAAACCCCGGCATCATCTTCGTCTCCAGCCTGCTTCTCGGTCGCGGGCTTGCCCCGATCGAGGGCGCGATCGGCGGGTGGCGCGCCGTGGCCTTCGCCTATGCCGCATTCAATCGCATCAACGCGATGCTGATATCGATCGCGTCGCAGGAGAGCGCACGCACGATACCGATGCCCGAAGCGGGCGGGCTCGTGCTTGACCGCGTCGGTTACATGCTTCCTTCGGGCAACCGTCAGATACTGAATGCCGTTACTTTGCGGCTGGCGCCGGGCGATTGTCTTGCGCTGATCGGTCCATCCGGTTCCGGAAAGTCGACGCTTGGCCGCATCATTGCGGGCGTTCAGCCGACGACCTGCGGCAGCGCCCTGCTCGGCGGCGTCGATATTGCCACCCTCCGGCTCGGCGGCGGCATGCGTCATGTCGGCTACCTGCCGCAGGACATCGAACTCTTCGGCGGCGCGGTGAAGGACGTCGTCGGCCGGCTCGACGGAACCGACGTCGGCAAGGTCATCGAAGCGGCAAAGCTTGTCGGGCTGCACGATGCGATCATGCAACTGCCGCAGGGCTACGAGACGGATGTCGGTGATGGCGGCGCGACCCTGCTTCGGGCCCAACGCCAGCAGCTTGGACTGGCGCGCGCGGTTTACGGCAATCCCGCCCTCGTCGTCCTCGACGATCCCAATTCCAGTCTGGACTATGACGGCGAACGCCGATTGTTTGCAGCAATCGCCCGCATGCGCGCCATGGGGATGATGATCATCATCATCACGCACCGCATGGGCATTCTCCCGGTGACCAACAAGATCGCGATCATGCGCAATGGCACGATCGAAGCCTTCGGCGACAGCGACTGGGTCTTCGATACCTATCTGCAGCCACCGGCCCGAGCGGGCACCTGAGGAGGGAGGCGAGAAAACGATGGAGCTCATCAAATCCGACCTGACCCGACGCGGACCGGAAATCGATGGCTACGCCTGCGACGCCAAAGGGATAGCCGGGCCCCAGCCCTCCACAGCGGTCTCCACCCGCCTTCCGGTGACGCTTGCCGAAGCCTCGCCGATGTCGCGGCTGCGCCATGTGGCATGGACGGGAAACCTGCTTATCGGCGTCTTCGTCTTTGGTCTGGGGATCTGGTCGGTTCTCGCCCCGCTCAGCAGCGCCGCGATCGCGTCCGGCGTCGTCGAGACCGAGGCGAACCGCAAGACCATCCAGCATCTCGAAGGCGGGATCGTCAGGCGGATCCTTGTTCGCAACGGCGATTCCGTGTCCGCCGGCCAGGTACTGATCAAGCTCGACGATACGAAGCCGCGTTCGGAACGGGACAGCCTTCGCGGCCAACTTTGGGATGCCGAGGCGCGACAGGCGCGGCTCACCGCCGAGCAGAACGGTTGGGATCACGTCGCCTTCCCCCCCGATCTCGTGGAGCAAGCCGGCAACTACCGGGTGATCCACGATATTCTCGACGGTCAGCAGAATATATTCGATGCCCGCCGCCAGGTGATGCAGTCCGACATCGTGATCACGCAGCAGAAGATCAAGGAAGTGCTAGAGGAAGTCGCCGGACTGAGCGCGCAGAAGGCGTCCCTGATCGAGAGGAGTGCCATTTCACGCCAGGAGCTTGAGACGGTTTCGGCGCTCACCGCGAAGGGTCTCGAACGCAAGAGCCGGGTTCTCATCCTGGCGCGGGAAAGGGCCGACATCGGCGGTCAGATCGGCGAAGTCTCCGCGCGCATATCCCGCGCCCATCAGGTCATCAGCGAGTCACAGTCCTATATCGTCAAGCTGCGCAGCGACCGGCTGAATGAAGTCGCGCTCACGCTGCGCGATACGGAAAATCAGCTGGCGCAACTGCGTGAGCGTTTGAACGCCATCGATGATCAATTGGCGAGAACCGAGATCAGGGCGCCCGACGACGGAGTGATCATGGATCTGCGTGTCCATACGACAGGCGGCGTCATCGGCGCCGGAGAGCCGCTGGCCGACCTCGTGCCGGACGCCGGCGCACTGGTCGTCGCGGCGCGGGTGAAGCCGGAGGATATCGCCCAGGTCCATGCCGGGCTCGAGGCACAGGTTCATCTCATTCCTTACAACCAGCGGCGGGTTCCGCTGTTGAAGGGCACGGTCGCCTATGTGTCCGCCGATCATCTGGTCGACCGGCAAACCGGCCACACCTACTACGCGGCAACGATCCGCGTTACCGATGAGAGGCTAGGCCATATGCCGGGCGTGGAGATGGTACCGGGCATGCCGGTGCGGGCCATGATAGAGACCGGTACGAGCAGCGTGGCGCTTTACGCGCTGCGTCCGTTGCTTGACAGTTTCAACACCGCATTTCGCGAGAACTGAGGCGTGGCGCGCGGAACGCCGTGGGCGTACCAAGTGGGCTCTGTTATCCGGCCCCGCGATCACATGTGCCAGTCGGTTCCCGGAAGGACAGCCGCAATGGGCAAACGTAAGTTCAATGACGACGAAGTCCTGGAGATCCTCAAGGAGCATCAGTACGGTGCGACCGTCGCCGATGTCTGCCACCGGCATGGCATCAGCCAGCCGACTTTCTATCGCTGGCAATCGCTGCAAAGCAGGGGTCCCAACTTCGATGCGGAGCGCGTAAAGGCGCTCGAACTGGAAAATCAGAAGCTCAAGAAGCTACTGGCCGAAGCCATGTTGACGGCCGCAACGCTCAGCGAGATGCTCGAAAAGACATCACGTTGACGACGCTGCTGCCGTTGGTGGCGACGCCATGACCGTTACCGGCGGTTCCCCGGTCTGCCAGCAAGGCGACGACCTCGGTGCGGTTTTGCACCTGCAATTTGCGCATGATGTGCTGCAGATGCATTTTCACCGTATGGTCGGAAAGATTGAGCTTTCCAGCGATCACTTTGTTCGAAGAGCCGCATCGCAACTCCGCGAGCACATCCGCCTCGCGCGGCGTGAAGTCGGCGAGCGCAAACTCGCTTCGATAAGCGCTGATCGGCACCCTTTCGCTATGACGAGCGGCAGCCGTACAATCGGTGAGCGCGGCAAGCGGGTCTGGACAGAAGACGCCGCCGGCAAGGACCAGCCGCAAGCCGGCAAGCGCAAGCTCGATCCGCAAGGACGTCGTGAAGAAGCCGCGAACTCCAAGTTTGAGGACATCGGCAGCGGTCGTCCTGTCGTCCGTGTCCGAGAGCACCGCAACCGGCACGTCCGGAAAGCGCTTGCGGATTTCCGCAAGCTCATCATGCAAGTTGCACCCGCCGTCGTTGCGAGCGCTCAGGTCCAGCACGATTAAACGCACGTCGTAGCCGAGCGCCTGGTCCAGGCTGTCGGTCGAGACCATATCGATAAAATTCCAACCAGAGAGTTCGTATTCGAGAACGGCAACGATGACACTGCGCACCAGCGTCTGGTGTTCTATCACAATCCCGGTCGGCGTACGGTCCTTGCGGCACGGCGTTCCTGAACTGATGGACATGCGTCGCCCCCAGGATTCGTTCGCGACAAGTTGCGGTGCCTAAAATATTTCCGTTCTGATAGTCTGTCATGAGAAAATCAGAATTAATCCGATCGGGCTGCATCAGCAACAGATTGAAAATACTATATATTTCTCGAAGCGCCGATAAAGCTTGTAACATATATTGAGCAGCGAGCCTGAGAACCTCTCGGAAAGAAGGCAGCAACGCGCAACCCTCAGTCAACGTTAACACGCGCGCGCACGCGGGCCGCGTACAATTGCTTGAGCAAAAGCGCTTTGAGTGTCTAGTCGGCCTGACGATTGTCGATATCTTTAAAAACCGAAGGACTGTTGCGTCGGTTCGGGCGCCTGCCCCACATGTATGCCTTCCAGCTCCAGCATGCGGGTCTTGGTGGTGGAACCGCCAGGCGCCGAGAACCCACCGATCTTGCCGCCGGCGGCAAGCACCCGGTGACAGGGGATGATCAGGGACACCGGGTTCTTGGCCATCGCCTGACCGACGTCGCGCGCGACTTCCGGGCCTGCGCCCAGTTCCTTTGCCAGCGCGCCATAGGTGGTCGTCTGCCCCCAGCGCAGCTCGCGGGTCGCAGCATAGATGCGCCGGAAAAGCTCATCCTGCCCTTCCAGATCGACCGCAAAGCCGGTGAAGTCGACCTCCTTGCCATCGAAGTAGCGTTGAACGGCCTCCACTGCCTCCCGGATTTCGGGTGTCGGCTGGGAAGCCTCGGCGGCCGACAGACGCCGCAACAGCAGCCGCTCGGTTGCCTGTGCCGCCCGGGTCGGCAGTTGGAATCGCGTGATGCCCACATCGTTCCAGGCGATGCCGCAGAAGCCGGCCGCAGTCTCGAAGATGAAATAGCGATGTCCTGCCTGGCCCATCCGTATAGCCTCCCTGTGTCTCTACCATCAAAATCGTGCCGGAGGGCTACGAATTCAACCCGTTTCCTGCCTCGGTGGCCGCCGCTTACTGGCTGCTCGACATCAAGCAGACGTCGAGAGCGCAGCCATTTGCGAAAGCTTTACGGTTGTCGGGCAAGGTTCCGCACCAACATCAGGAGACGACGGTGGACATCCTGCATACCCCGACGATCATGCTCAGTTCGTTCGCGACGCTGGTGGTCTTCGCCGTTTTTTTCGGCCTTGCCTGGCGGCAGGAGCGCAAGAGCCTCGAACTGCTTCTGTGGTCCTCGGCCTTCTCCATCGGCGCGGTCGGCTTCGTCCTGCTGACGCTGCGCGGTGATGGCTACAACTTTGTTACCATCTCGCTCGGCAATGCGCTTGCGGTGCTGGCGCTCGCGATGATCTGGCTTGGCCTGCGCGCTTTCGACAATCAGCCGCTGAAGATCGCCTCTGCGCTTTCCGGACCGATCCTCTGGATCGCTGTGACTTACTTCTCCGATTTCTTCCGTGAAAGCGTCACGAGCAGGATCGTTCTCTACTCGGTGCTGATCTTCGCCTATTCGGCCGTGATCGCGCTTGAGATCTTCCGGTCCGACAACTTCCGCAGGCTTCCGAGTTCCTACATCGTCGCCTTCGTCTTCGCCACGCACGGCGTGCTTTATCTCGCGCGCATTCCACTGATCGTGTTGTGGCCGCTCGCCGGCAACACGGCGGCGGGAACGGCACAGCCGCTCTGGTATCAACTTCTGACCTTCGAGCTGTTTCTTCACAGCCTCGCCGGCGGCTTCGCCTTCTTCGCCCTGGTGAAGGAACGAACGCAGCAACGCTACAAACTCGCCTCCGAAACCGACGCATTAACGGGCGTGCCGAACCGTCGCGCTTTCCTCGCGCGGCTTGACGCCCATCTCACCGCAGGCTCGGTGAAAGGGGCGCTACTCTATCTCGACATCGACCACTTCAAGGCCATCAACGATCGTTTTGGGCATGCCGCCGGCGACCAGGTGCTGATCGAATTTGCCGATATCATCTCCAAGGCTGTGCCCGATGACGCTTTCATCGCACGGATCGGCGGAGAGGAATTCTCCGCCTGCCTGCCCCACCCGGACCGTCCGGGCGCGATCGCCATTGCCGAGCGTATCCGCGCCTCGCTCGAAGCGCGCCGGCTTGGCACGGCCAAGGGCGTCCTGTCTGCGACCGTCAGCATCGGCGTCGCCTTCGCCGATGGCCATGAGGATTCGCATGCGCTCATTTCGGCCGCCGATGCGGCGCTCTATGCGGCGAAGACAACCGGCCGAAACGCCGTGTGGTCGATGGATGTAACCGGTGTGCCTCGGTTCTCCGCCGGGCCTGCCACCGGCGGCACTCCAGCGGCGGCGCTGTTTTCGCTGAAATCCTCAAGGGGCGGCTCAGCGCCGAGATCGCCGAACCTCTCCTGATTTTCCCCGTCGTGGGTACCGCACCATGAAGACGGGACCACCCGCATCGGTTTGATACTGTTTACACAACAGAAAAATAGGGATATTTTTTATCCTTAATAGATGCGCATTGCATCCGCCGGACGAAGACATGATCCTCAAAAGCCAAGTCGAATGGGCGTTGCATTGTTGTGCCATTCTCGCCGGCCTGCCTGAAGGCCGCTATCTCTCAACCAAGGCGCTGGCAGAGTTCCACGGGCTGCCCAAGGAGTATCTGTCGAAGGCACTGCAGAGCCTTTCGCAGGCCGGTCTCGTCCACACGACCCTCGGTCCATCGGGCGGATACCGGCTGGCAAAGGCGGCGGCCGAGCTGACCTTTCTTGAAATCGTCGAGGCGGTCGAAGGCAGATCGAGAACCTTCGTCTGCACCAATATCAGGGCCAACAATCCCTGTCGCGCACCCGGCTACTGCGAAGAGACGCCGTGCGCGGTGGCGCGCATCATGTGGGAGGCCGACGAAGCCTGGCGCGACAAGCTGCGCAGCGTGCGCCTATCCGACCTGATCGAGATCCTCTCGCAGGAAATTCCCCCGGATCTCTGGAAACGGAGTTTCGCGTGGGTTCTAGAGCGCGCCGGTTGAGCGAAGCCCGGCGTCTGTACCTGAAGGCGGCACGTAGAAATAGGCCTGAGCCGGCGGCGCAAGCGAGAGGCCCTCGAGACGGCATTGCTCATGAACGCGGTCGATCACCTCGTTGCGTGCCGGCGTCCGCTCAGGCGGGTTCTTGACGCGGAACTGCAGCTCGACCTCGACGGCCACGGCGTCGATCGCCTTGAGGGCGACGACCGGCGGCGGCTCGCGCACGATCAGGCCGCACCGTTGCAGAGCTCTCTGCACCGTTTCTTCGATCCGGCGTGGCGGATGATCCGCGGCAAGACGGATCGACAAAGCGATCTGGTGCGTTTCGTCCGGACGGCTGAGATTGGTGAGCCCGACCTTGGCGAGCGCGCTGTTGGGCAGCACGACGACATTGTGCGCTCCGGTGAGCAGAAAGGTGGAGCGCCAGTTGTTCTCGATGACACGGCCTTCGGTGCCGTCGCCAAGCACGATCCAGTCGCCGATGGCAAAGGGCCGCCCCAGTATCAGCGCGATACCCGAGAACACGTCGCCGAGCGTATTTTGAAGCGCGAGACCGAAGATGATGGCAACCACCCCGGAGGTCGCAACCAGCGTGCCGATCGGCGCCCGGAAGACAAAGCCCAGTGTCGACAGTGCCACGCCGAGATAGACAATGGCGACGATGAGGTCCTGCAACAGGCGGGCCTCCTGCGGCCGCCTTTCAAGGACGATGTAGAGACGCACGAAGCCGATAAGCGACCAGGCGAGGTGCGTCCACCACAGCACCCGCGCCGACGTCGCCAGGAAGGCGAGCGCTCCCTGAAGATGCTGATCGTCGCTCCGATGCGGCATGATCCCGGAAAGGAGGAGAACCGTCGTCATCATGCAGAAGAAGAGGATCTGGACAATCAGCCTGGCGAGCGGGCGACGGCGACCCTGCACATGCCAGACAACAATGCCGGTGATGCCGAGAAGATTGATCAGCACGAGCGGCAACGGCAATTGGTCGGCGAACATGGCAGGCTCCAACGATTGCAGGCAAATTGCAGGACCGGGCGCTTGTGCGGCCGGTCCTGCAGGATCATTTCATCGGATAGGTCAGTTCCTTTTCGGCGGTATCGACGACGAAGACCGCGAGCAGCTTGGCGGGCTCTGTCTCACTGCCGTTGGCGCTGACGCCGTGACGGTCGCCGGGCATTTCCGAAAAGTTCTCGCCGGCCTTGTAGACCTTGACCGGTCCATCATTGACCTGGCTTCGGATCGAGCCTTCCAGCACCGTCGCATAGATGAAAGCGGTGCTTGGATGGGTATGCGCCTCCGAAGAGCCGCCGGGCCCATATTCCACAAGAACGCCCTTGATGCTCTTGCCCGGCACGTTCGGCAACTCGTGCTCATAGACCAGGGTGACCTTGGCAGCGTCGCCGGCAGCGGCCGTGCCGAACAATGCGGCGGTGACCGCAGTGGCGGTGATGAGAGACTTGATCATGTCGGAAGTCCTTTCAGGGGGCTGGGGGTGCGCCGCCGGCGCACCCGTATGTGCTCACTTACGGGGAGCCGTGGCGAACCATTCTTCGAAGGTGATCCGGCCGAGGCGGGGATTGT
Source organism: Sinorhizobium sp. NFACC03 (assembly GCF_900103435.1). NCBI lineage: Bacteria > Pseudomonadati > Pseudomonadota > Alphaproteobacteria > Hyphomicrobiales > Rhizobiaceae > Sinorhizobium > Sinorhizobium sp. NFACC03. Next base: position 153,603 of record NZ_FMXF01000003.1, on the reverse strand, counting down.
TGTCGGAGACCAGCGAGCCGTCTTGCAGCAGCGCGCCGAAGTAGCGAGCCTCCCGATCGGCCTCGACCTTGCGGTTGTCGCCGCTCGCCTTGAGGTAGCGGGCGACGAGATCGCTGAGGCGTGAGCGCTCCGGTCCGGCAATCTCGATCGTGCCGTTGACCGGGGCGGCAAGCGCGACCGCGGCCATGGCATCGGCGACGTCATCGGACGCGATCGGCTGCACATAGGCCGGCGAGAGGTGCACGGTGTCGCCGACAGTCCCGGATTGGGCGATGCCGCCCAAAAACTCCATGAATTGGGTCGAATGCACGATCGTATAGGGGATACCGCCGGCCTTGATCAGTTTCTCCTGGGCGAGCTTGCCGCGGAAATAGCCGCTTTCCTGCAGACGTTCGGTCCCGACGACCGAAAGCGCGATATGGTGTTTGACGCCGGCAGCCTTTTCCGCCGCAAGCAGGTTGCGGCCGGAGGTCTCGAAGAATTCGAGCACCGCCTTGTCCTCGAAGGAGGGAGAGTTGGCGAGGTCGATGACGACCTCGCAACCGGAAAGCGCCTCGGCGAGACCCTCACCGGTGATGGTGTTGACGCCGGTATTCGGAGAGGCGGCAACCACCTCATGGCCTTGCTTGCGCAGGCGTTCGACCGTCTTGGAGCCGATCAGGCCCGTTCCGCCGATAATGACGATTTTCATGGGACCCCCCAATCGTTGCGGCGGCTGGCCGCGTTGTTCGATCACTCAGGAACAGGGTTTAGTTCAGTCCGGCCTTGTCGAGGCCATAGAGCTTGTCGGCCGAACCGGGCACGGCCTTGAAGGCGACACTGACGCGGTTCCAGGCATTGATTACCATGATGGAGAAGGTGAGATCGGAGATCTCCTTCTCCGAAAGCTGGCCGCGTACACGCTCGTAAAGTTCGTCCGGAATGCCGCCTTCGGGCAGTTTCGTAACCGCCTCGGCCCAGGCAAGCGCTGCGCGTTCGCGCGGGGCGAAGAGGTTCGATTCACGCCAGATCGCTACGTGGTAGAGACGCAGTTCGCTCTCGCCGTGAATCTTTGCCTCCTTCACATGCATGTCAACGCAGAAGGCGCAGCCATTGATTTGCGACGCCCTTATGTTCACGAGGTCGCGGATCTTCTGCTCGATGACGCTGTCCCTCAGGCTGAGGCTGAGGTCGGAGATCTTCTTGAAGAATTCGGGAGAATGCTGTGCGTAGTTCAGGCGCTGTGTCATGGGTTCGCTCCACAATTACGGATATTTGTTATCCTTATGGATACAAGATATCCGTAATTACTGGACAGTAAAGCGCAACGGTCATACACTCGGCGCATAAGGCTTATGCCGAAACGTTTGAGGGACCGTATGGATATTGTCTCAGCGCTGAGAGCCTTCCTGCGCGTGGCGGAGACGGGCTCGTTTTCCGCCGCCGCACTCGATCTCAACCTGACGCAGCCGGCCGTCTCGCGGCAGGTATCGGCGCTCGAAGAGCACCTGAACACGCGCCTTCTTCATCGGACGACGAGCGCATTGGCGCTCACCGCCGAGGGCGAGCACATGATCCCGATGGCGCTCCGGGTAGTGGAAGCGGTCGACGCACTGAACGAAGCCTCATGTGCCGAGACTGCCTTGGTCTCCGGTCGAGTCCGGTTGACCCTGCCCGCGCCCCTCGGCCTTTATGTCAGCGATCGGCTCGCCGCCTTTCTCGAGCGGCATCCCAGCCTGTCGGTCGAGTTGATCTTCCGGGAAGAGCCGTCGGATCTGGTCGGCGAAGGCATTGATCTCGAAGTGCGCCTCGGGCCTGTGACGGACAATAGCCTGATGTGCCGGCGCATCGGCTGGACGACCGCCTTCCTCGTTGCAGCACCCGGCTATCTGGACGGAAGGAGCAGACCGAAAACGCCTGACGAGATCGGGGGCCACGAGTGCATCTGTTATAGTCGTGCCGGTGACGGACGCTCCTGGACCTTTTCCGATGGTTCCGATGACATCTTCGTGCGCATCGCACCACGTCTCGTCGCCAACAACGCGGTGGCCGTGCACCGCGCGGTGCTTGCGGGAAGCGGCCTGGCAATCCTGTCGCACATCCTCGCCTGCCCCGATATCGAGGCCGGGAAGCTGGTGAATGTGATGCCAGATTTCCCCCCGGCGCGTCTGCCGATCAGCGTCGTCTATCCGTCGCGCCGGAACATGCCGCTGCGTGTGCGAACCGTTCTCGATTTTCTTGTCGAGGCAGTGAAGGAAGATCCGTTGATGGCGTCCGCCTCCTGACAGCGGAACGCCGCTCAGCGTTGTCCGATTGTTGCGCGCAACGGGAGTCCGTTGAAGGCCTTGATCTCCTTCAGCACGAAGGTCGTCTGCATTTCCTTGATGCACGGCAGCCGCCGCACCACTTTCATGGCGAAATCCGAATAGGAATCGAGGTCGGGCGAAACGACCTGCAGAAGGAAGTCCGCATCGCCGGCTATGCTGTAGCAGGCAACAACGCTGTCGAGCTTCATCACTTCATCGGCGAAAGCATCGGCTTCCGCCTCCGTGTGGCTGTCGATCTTCACCCGGATGAAGGCGAGCACTCCCAAGCCGATTTCCTTCCGGTTCAGGACAGCCATATAGCCCTGAATGACGCCATCATCCTCAAGCTGGCGCACGCGCCGCCAGCAGGGCGAGGTCGACATGCCCACTTGCTCCGAAAGCGCCTGGTTGCTCAGGCGCCCGTCATTCTGCAGCGCGGTCAAAATCTTCACATCGGCGGGCGTCAAGGTCGCGGGCACATCCTACCTCTTGCTTGGTCAATACAGGTAGAACCTACCCCGCATTCGTAATTCGCCGCAACTTCCGAAAGAACTTACCACAGGGTCCGATCTATTCTCCCCATCGAGAAACAGAGAAGGGATAGACCACCGTGCTTCAGGACATCCGCCTCGCCATTATCGTCAATCCGGAGCTGCCGCCGGGTCATCTCGCCAACACCATCGCGGCGATTTCCATCGGAATCGGCGCGGCCATGCCCGTTCTTGGCAATCAGCACCTTACCGACAGCAATCAAAATACGATCGACATCAGTTCCAACCGACCCGTCCCGATCCTGCAGGCCGACGGCAGGACGATCGGCGCGTTGCTCCTGAAGGCGCTGCCGAAAGAGGAAGACCGCATCATCGTGCCGTTTCCGGCTTTTGCGCGCTCGTTGCACAGCTATGCGGACTATGAAACGCAATTCCCCGAGCGTGATCTCTCGGAGGAAACGATCGATGGCATTGGACTGGCCGGTGCGTCCAAGTGGGTCAAATCGCTGACGGGATCCCTGAAATTGCTGCGATGAAAGCGAAGGTCCCCCAACGGCGCGGAAGGCACCAACCCCACCTCCTTGCCCAGCGTGTACATTTTTTTCATCGCGACCAGACCAATGGCGGAATTGGTGGCGACACATCCGCAACACTTCCGGCCATTCGACCGAAAGGACATAGCTTTCCGGCTTGGCAACTTTTTCTAGCCTTGACGGCTCCTGTCGCGCGCGACAAGCTCTGAAAACGATTTTCAGAATATCAGAATTGCTTCATAGACCACATCACCCCGGCCGCCGCTGCCGTGGTTGATCGCGCGATGCGATACCTGTTGGGGACCAATGCGCATGACCAATCAACGTCTCATCATGCTGATCTTCTTCCTTCAGCCGATCGCCTTCGGCGCTTGGCTGCCGCGCATCCCCGATGTACAGCAAAGGCTTGGCCTCGGCCCAGCGGAACTGGCAATCGCATTGCTCGGAATGCCCGTCGGCATTCTTTTGACGCTGCCGTTTGCCGGACGCCTGGTCGCCCGGGTCGGCGGTCGCGCCACCATCCTCTACGGCTTCATTGTGTTTCTGGCGCTCGTCTGGCTGCCGCCATGGGCCTCGAATATCGAGATGCTCTTCGTGACGCTCGCCATCGTCGGTGCGGCCCTGACGACGCTCGAGCTCGGCCTCAACATCGAGGCGGATGCGATCGAGAAGCACTCCGGACAGTTGATCATGAGCACCTGTCACGGCTTCTGGAGCCTCGGCATCATGACCGGCAGCCTGATCGGCGTCGGTTTCGCCGCGGTCCATGTTGCGCCGGAATGGGCAGTGCCGCTGACCGCCGCGGTCATGCTGCCGATCAGCGTCTTTTTCGCCAGAAAGCTGCCGCTCCTCCAAACCGGCGAGGCCGCGGCTGCGGAGGCGGCGCCGTCCAGGCGACGGCTGCCGAGCTTTGCGCTGCTCGGCGTCTGCTTCTTCGTCTTCGGCATCACCATGACCGAGGGCGCTGTGGCAGACTGGTCGGCCGTTTTCCTGCGCGATGTCTTCGGGCTCTCCAGCGCCAGCGCCGGCTTCGGCTATTCGATCTTCGCCTTCATGGTGGCAGCCGGCCGTTTTGCCGGTGACCGGCTGAAGGCGAGTTACGGTCCGGTGGCGGTTGCGCGCGCCTGTGGCATCGCCAGCATTGCCGGGCTGCTTCTGGTCGTTGCAAGCCCCGCCGCCTGGGCAGCGCTGCTCGGCTTTGCCGCCATGGGCTTCGGGGTCTCCGTCGGCTTCCCGCTCGCCGTCACGGCGGCCGCCGACCAGAAGGACCGGCCGGCCGCAGCCAGCGTCGCCAGCCTGTCCTTCATCGCTCTGCTCGGCTTCCTGCTCGGACCACCACTGATCGGCCTGATCGCCGAGCACAGCGACATGCGCTTCGGTCTCGGCGTGCTCGTGCCCTTCCTCGCCGTCAGCCTACTTTTGACCGGCCGTTTGAAACCGGCCACCCGCGTGAGTGCGCAGGACGCTCAGCAAGCCGCGAGCCGCGCGTAACAGCCAAGGCGATAGATCCTTGCAACCGTGAAAACCCCGGCCGATTTTCGGCCGGGGTTTTCGTCGTTCATCAGCAAACTTATTTGCGCGCCGCCATCGTGTTGTAGCTGGTGATGAGGTTGCGGTAGTCGGGAATATGGTTCGAGAACAGCGTGCCGAGCCCCTCGATATCGTTGCGCCAATCGCGGTGCAATTCGCAGGCAACGCCGAACCAGGTCATTAGCTGAACGCCGGCGGCGGTCATGCGCGACAAGGCGGAATCCCTGGTCACCTCATTGAACGTGCCGGAAGCGTCGGCGACCACGAAAACCTCGAAGCCTTCCTCGATCGCCGAAAGCGCCGGAAACGCCACGCAGACCTCGGTCACCACGCCGGCGATCAGCAACTGCTTCTTGCCGGTGGCCTTCACCGCCCTGACGAAGTCCTCGTTGTCCCAGGCGTTGATCTGGCCCGGACGGGGAATGAAGGGCGCATCGGGAAACAGTTTCTTCAGTTCAGGCACCAACGGGCCATTCGGACCATCTTCAAAGCTGGTCGTCAGTACCGTCGGCAGTTTGAAGTATTTGGCAAGGTCGCCGAGCGCCAGGACATTGTTCTTGAACTTGTCCGGATCGAAGTCGCGTACCAGCGACAGGAGGCCGGTCTGATGGTCGACGAATAGGACGGTAACATCATCCTTGTTGAGACGTACGTAGGGCTTGGTCATCGGAAGTCCTTTCTTTCGTTTAGTTCCATCACCGCCAGGAGGACGTTTGTTGCTGTCTGATCCGCTGTGATTGAACGTAGGCTACTTCAGGACCACGCATGCAAAAAGATTGTGGAATCCGACGCAGTGTCCTATCAATAGAACGATGCAAGACCTGAACGACCTCTATCATTTCGTGCAAGTCGTCGAGCATGGCGGTTTTGCGGCAGCGGCACGGGCGACGGGAACGCAAAAATCCCGACTGAGCCGGCGCATCGCGATGCTGGAGGACCGGATCGGCGTCCGGCTGATCCAGCGCTCGCCGCGCCGGTTCTTTGTCACCGATGTCGGCCGCGAATATTACCAGCGGTGCGTCGCCGTGTTAATCGAAGCCGAAGCGGCAGATGCCTTTATCGCGCAGCAGCAGGGAGAACCTCAGGGGACTATCCGGGTGAGCTGCCCGACGGCGCTGATCTCCTTCCAATTCGGCAGGCTTTTCGCCCGGTTCATGACCGCGCATCCGAAAATCAGCCTGCAGCTCGAAAGCACCAACCGCCGCGTGGACGTGATCGCCGAGGGTTTCGACGTCTCGATCCGAGTCCGGTTTCCGCCGCTGGAAAGAAGCGAGCTGGTCATGCGCAAGCTCGACGACAGCTCGCAATATCTCGTTGCCAAGCCGGGGTTCCTGAAGGAACCGATCCAGACGCCCGAGCAACTGACGGGGCTCGCAAGCCTTGCCTGGACTTCGGCCACACACGCTTACGAATGGCGATTGGAAAGTGCCACGGGAGAGCAGGCGGTCGTCCGGCACGAGCCGCGCTTCCTGACGGACGATATGGCAGCGCTGCGCGAAGCGGTGCTCGACGGAGCCGGAATCGTGCAATTGCCGACGATGATGATCTGGAAGGACCTGGCGGCCGGAACCCTGGTGCCGGTGCTGCCGCAATGGCGGCCTGCATCCGGCATCGTGCACGCTGTCTTTCCCTCAAGGCGCGGGCTTCTGCCGTCGGTTCGCACCTTCATCGACTTTCTCGCCCAGGAATGCGCTGCCGATCGCCTGACGGTCGACGAGAGTCTGGCATAACCGACGAACACCACCCATATGAGCGTTTAGTGCGTCTCGAAGGCACCTCTTCGCCTTCGATCCGCAGACCCATGCGCAGGGCGCATAGTAGCCATTCCTTGCATCCCGCGCCGCTATTCACGATCTTAATGATGAAGCCGCGTTCGACGCCGGCTCCCTTCAGCACTCCATCCCAGTCGTAGACTTTTCCCCCGGCCACTGGCCGGCGCGGCCAATTCCGGCTTGAACAATAGGGAAGGTAATCATGCAGACTTCTGCCAAGACGCTTGACGCCAAGACACTGGACAAGATGACGCTCCACGAGCGCTCGGACATGATGGCGCTCGTCGCAGACGCACTCGAAGCAACGGCCGAGAAGGCCTACGAGATCGGCGATGACCGGTTTGCAGAGAATTCGATCAGCCTCGCCAACATCATCATCAGCTGTGCTGACGACCTGGTCGTTGGCGATCTGCCGGCGGCCGAACTTCTGTTGCAGCAGGGTATCGCGTTGATCAGCCTGTTTCAGGGCGAGCCCCGAGAGTTCACCTTGCACTAAAGCTTACGACCCACGGCCGGCGACCAGCCGGCCGTTGCCACTTTGCACCGGTCGATGATGGTTATCCTCGACCGGCCGCGGCGGCTGCTCAGCGGGCCATTAGGCGTCTCACACGCCTTCGAGCGCGAGGTCGACGGCGGCCAGCGCATGAATCTCAGTGGTATCGAACACCGGAACCGGGCTGTCGGCCTGCGAAATCAACAGCATGATCTCGGTGCAGCCCATGATGATCGCTTCCGCGCCCGCATCGACCAGCCGCGCGATGACGCCGCGATAGGCGTCGCGCGAGCTGTCCTTGACGATGCCGGCGACGAGTTCTCGATAGATGATCTCGTGTACCTTGGCGCGGTCGTCCGCCTCCGGCACCAGCACCTCGAGACCAAACGTGTTCTTCAAACGGCCCTTGTAGAAATCCTGCTCCATGGTGAAGGCGGTTCCAAGCAGACCGACCTTGCTCAGGCCTGCGGCCTTGATCTTCTCCGCCGTCGGGTCGGCGATGTGAAGCAGCGGAATGGAAACGGCTGCCGAAACGTCGGCTGCCATCTTGTGCATCGTGTTGGTGCAGATCATCAGGAAATCGGCGCCGCCGGCCTCCAGGCGACGCGCCGCCGCAATCATTTCCTCTGTCAGAGCCGGCCAGTCGCCATGATGCTGAAGCCGTTCGATTTCGCCGAAATCCATCGACCACATCAGCGATTTTGCCGAATGCACGCCGCCCAGGCGGCCGCGAACCGTCTCGTTGATGATGCGGTAGTACTCGGCCGAGCTCTCCCAGCTCATGCCGCCAATCAGGCCGATGACCTTCACTTTGCGCGCTCCATTTTCGATCCGGACTCTGAGCTAACAAATCGCGAGCCATCGCGATAGCTCCAGCGACCGCCAGCGCCCGGCGCAGAAGGCAATTGCGGGGCTCGACGCCGGTCTCCGACGAGCGCCTTTCCCGCCCCAATCAACGGACTCTTCCGCAAAGCTGCGTGACGTGACGACGACAACCGGTTGACATTTCCGGTTTCGTGGACTTTTATATTCCAAAATAAAGAACGACATAGCATAATTATGGAATACGAGGAGGAGCAAATATGAAATCGACCAAACTTGCATTGCTTATCGGAACCGCGCTCGTGGCATCGGCAACCCTTGCCTTTGCACAGGAAAAGGGCGGCGTCATCAACGTCGCGACGGTCGGGGAGCCACCGACGCTCGACCCGATGGCATCGACCGCCGACCTCGTCGGCATCATCTCGCAGCACATCTTCGAGACGCTCTACACCTTCGACAAGGACTGGAAGCCAACGCCGTTGCTTGCTGCCAGCCTGCCCGAGATCAGCGCCGACGGCAAAACCTACACGATCAAGCTGCGCGCGAACGTCAAGTTCCATGATGGCACCGACCTCGATGCCAAGGACGTGGTCGCCTCGCTCGAGCGCTGGACGAAGGTCGCCTCGCGCGGCAAGCAGACGGCAACCTCGATTGCCGGCATCGAAGCGGTCGACCCGCTGACGGTCAAGATCTCGCTCAACACCCCTTACGCGCCGCTCGTCTCGCTGCTCGCCTTCAACAATTCCGCGGCGATCGTGCTTCCGTCGGAAAAGCAGGCTGAACCGATGACCGATTTCGTCGGCACCGGCCCCTACCAGCTGAAGGAGCGAAAGGCGGACCAGTATATCCAGCTGACCCGCTACGACGCCTACACGTCGCCGGAAGGCGACGCCAACGGCTACGGCGGCGCCCGCCACCAGTATGCCGACGAAATCCGCTTCGTGCCGGTGCCGGACCCGAACACCCGCGTCGAGGCGGCCGTCTCCGGCCAGTATGACTATGTCGATTCGCTGCCGGTCGAATCCTTCGACCGCGTGAAGGGGTCCAGCGCCTCCGATCCCGTCATGCTCCAGCCGTTCGGCTGGCCGGTCTTCGTCTTGAACTCCGGCAACGGCATGACCAAGAATGTCGATCTGCGCAAGGCGATCCGCGCCTCGCTCAGCATGGAAGACATGATGGCGGCCGCCTTCGGCACCACCGACTTCTATGCGCTCGATGCCGCACTTTATCCGTCGCAATTCACCTGGCGCACCGATGCCGGCACCGAAGGCGCCTACAACATCGCCGACCCGGAAAAGGCTGGCGAACTGCTAGAGGCCGCCGGCTACAAGGGAGAGCCGCTGCGCATCCTCACCAGCCGCCAGTACGAGTTCCACTACAAGATGGCGCAGGTCGCGGCCGAATATCTGAAGCTCGCCGGCTTCACGGTCGATCTGCAGGTGGTCGACTGGGCGACGCTCACCCAGCGCCGCGCCGACCCGACGCTTTGGGACATCTACATCACCCACAGCCCCTTCCTGCCGGAACCGGCGCTCATCGGCATGATGTCGACCAAGGCCCCCGGTAACTGGGATACCCCGGCGCGTGCCAAGGCGGTCGATGCCTTCAACGCCGAATCCGATCCGGCCAAGCGCGTGGCTCTCTGGGCCGATGTGCAGAAGGTGATCTTCGAAGAAGTGCCTTTCATCAAGATCGGTGACTTCAACGCGCTCTCGGCAAAGTCGAAGACGCTTGAAGGCGTGTCACCGGCGCCATGGCCGTATTTCTGGAACGCTTCGATCAAGAAGTAAGCTCCCACCCTCCCAGGGACTTCGGCGGGCGCCCGGCTACAAGCCTGGCGCCCGCCGGAAGGGCGCGCCGTTGCCCGCTCCGGCGGTTGCGGCGCACAGGAAAGGTTCGAGGCCACCATGTTACGCTACATTTTCCAGCGGCTGATGGGCATGATCGTCGTCATGGCGATCGTCGTCACGATCGTCTTCGTCATCGTCCGAGTAACTCCCGGCGACCCGGCCGCCGTGATGCTCGGTCCGGAAGCGACCCAGGAGGACATTGCGGCGCTGCGCACCCGGCTCGGCCTCGACCAGTCGCTCGGGCTGCAGTATGTCTATTATGTCGGGCAGCTGCTTCAGGGCGACCTCGGCCAGTCGATCTTCCTCAATCAGCCGGTGACCGCAGCGCTGGCCGAACGCGCCGAGCCGACCTTCTTCCTGACGCTGTTTTCGATCGTGATCGCCTGCGCCATCGCGCTACCGATCGGCATCTACGCCGCCTATAGGCGCGGATCCTTCGTCGACCAGGCGGCAACGACCCTCGCCATGCTGGCGGCGAGCATACCGAGCTTCTGGCTCGGCCTGATCCTCATCCAGGTGTTTGCGGTGCGCTTTGGCTGGTTCCCGGTTTCCGGCTATGGCGGTCCCGGCTCCTCCTTTACCGAGCGCATGTATCACCTGACCTTGCCGGCGATCGCGCTCGGCGTCGTTTCCTCCGCGCTGATCCTGCGCTTCACCCGCGCTTCGATGCTCGATGTGCTCGGCGACGATTTCATCCGCACCGCCCGAGCCAAAGGGCTTGGCGAGCGCAAGGTGGTGATGAAACATGCTCTCAAAAACGCGTTGATCCCGATCCTCACCATCATCGGCCTGACCGCCGCCGTGCTGATTTCCGGCGCCGTCGTCACCGAAACCGTCTTCGGCCTGCCGGGTGTCGGCAACCTCGTCGTCTCCGCCGTGCTTCGCCGCGACTATCCGGTGATCCAAGGCGCGCTGCTCGTCATTGCCGCCCTCTACGTGCTGATCAATTTCGCAATCGACATGCTCTATCTCCTCGTTGATCCAAGGGTGCGCTACTGATGGCTATCTCCGTATCTGCTCCCTCCGAGAGCGAGGGCCGCAAGTTCATCCGCCGGCTGCTCATGCGCAAGACCGTTGCCTTCGGCCTCATCGTGCTGAGCGTCTTCGTGCTCTTGGCCGTCTTTGCACCGCTGATCGCACCCTATGCGCCCGGCAAGCTGTCGATCGTCAACCGTCTGTCGCCGCCGAGCCTGCAATGGTTCTTCGGCACCGACGAATTCGGCCGTGACGTCTTTTCCCGCACCATCTATGCCGGCCGGCTATCGCTCCTCGTCGGTGCGGCCGTCGTCACGCTCGCAACGGTGATCGGCGTCGTGCTCGGCCTGCTCGCCGGCTTCTTCCCGAAGCTCGACACACCGATCGCCCGCGTCATCGACGCGATGATGGCCTTCCCGGATATCCTGCTTGCGATCGCGCTCGTCGCCGCCCTCGGACCGTCGCTGACCACCGTAATCATCGCGCTCAGCATCGTCTATGCGCCGCGGCTTGCCCGCGTGGTGCGCGCCTCGACGCTGGTGATCCGCGAGCTTCCTTACGTCGAGGCGGCGCGCGCGCTCGGCATCTCGACGCCGCACATCATGACGCGGCATGTGCTGCGCAATCTTCTGTCTCCGGTGCTGGTGCAGGGCACCTTCCTCTTTGCCCATGCCATGCTGGCCGAGGCCGGCCTTTCCTTCCTCGGCGTCGGCGTGAGCCCGGAAATTCCCACCTGGGGCACGATGATCGCCTCGGGACGCCAATATATCGGCCAGGCAGACTGGGTGACGCTCTTCCCCGGCATCGCCATCGTGCTTTCGGTGCTGTCGCTGCAGATGGTCGGAGACGCCCTGCGCGACATGCTTGACCCCCGCCTCAGAAAGGATCTGTAAGTCATGACGAACGCAACCAAGGACGCCGGTCCGGTCCTGATCCGGCAGGTGAAACCCGTCGCCTTCGGCATGGACGCGCCGGCCGAAACGATCGATATACTCGTCGATGGCAGAGGCCGCATCTCGGCCCTCGGCCCGAACCTGGAGGCATCAGGCAGCGTGCGTCGCGTCGAAGGCAATGGCGCCTGGATCTCGCCCGGCTGGATCGACCTGCACGCCCATGTCTGGCATGGCGGCACCGACATCTCCGTACGCCCGCAGCTTTGCGGCATGGAGCGCGGCGTCACCACCATCGTCGATGCGGGTTCCGCCGGCGAAGCCAATTTCCACGGCTTTCGCGAATACATCATCGAGCCGTCGCGCGAGCGCATCAAGGCGTTTCTCAATCTCGGCTCGATCGGCCTTGTCGCCTGCAACCGCGTCAGTGAACTCTCCGACATCCGCTCGATCGACATCGACCGCATCATCGCCTGCTACCAGGAAAACCGCGAGCACATCGTCGGGCTGAAGGTTCGTGCCAGCCATGTGATCACCGGGTCCTGGGGCGTGACGCCGGTCAAGCTCGGTAAGAAGATCGCCAAGATCCTGAAGGTCCCCATGATGGTGCATGTCGGCGAACCCCCGGCGCTCTATGACGAGGTGCTGGAGATCCTCGGCCCCGGCGACATCGTCACCCACTGCTTCAACGGCAAGGCCGGCTCCAGCATCATCGAGGACGAGGACCTGTTCGAGCTTGCAGAACGTTGCGCCGGCGAAGGCATCCGCCTCGACATCGGCCATGGCGGCGCCTCCTTCTCCTTCCGCGTCGCGGAAGTCGCGATCGCCCGCGGACTGCTGCCCTTCTCAATCTCCACCGACGTACATCTGCGCAGCATGAACCAGTCCGTCTGGGATCTCGGCACCACCATGTCGAAGCTGCTCAGCGTCGGCATGCCCTTTGAAAAGGTGGTCGAGGCCGTGACCCAGGCGCCGGCCTCGGTGATCCGCCTGCCGATGGACAATCTCTTGAGCGTCGGCGCCCGCGCCGAGTTCACCCTCTTCGATCTCGTCGATAGCGAACTCAGGGTGTTCGATTCACTCGGTGCTGAGGCGCATCTCAACCGCCTCTTCGAGCCACGCTACGCGGTGGTGGGCACCGAGGTGGTCGCGGCCAACCGCTATCAGCCGCCGCATATCGAGTGCCCCGATCACAGCCATGGTTACGGCTATCGCTGACTCGAGACGACAGAATACAGCAATGACAGGACATCGCGTGAACAGTCTGGACCAGAAGAAAGACAGCCCTGCCGCCGTCTCGCCCTATCAACGGCTTCAGGCCCTCGGCATCAACCTGCCGCCGCCGCCGCCGCCGATCGCCAATTTCGTGACGCATGTGCGCGAAGGCAACATCCTCTACCTCTCAGGCCAGGGCCCGCGTGAAGTCGATGGCCATCTGCATGCCGGCAAGGTGGGCGCCGATGTCGACGTCGAAAGCGCCTATGAGCACGCGCGGCTGACGGGCATCAACCTGCTTGCCGTCATGCATGATGCGCTGGGCGATCTCGGCCGCGTCAAGCGCATCGTCAAGCTGCTCGGTATGGTCAACGCCGTGCCGGATTTCGCTGACCATCCGCGCGTCATCAACGGCTGCTCGGATCTCCTGATGGATGTCTTTGGCGAGGCCGGCAGCCATGCGCGCTCGGCGGTGGGTTTCGGGTCGCTGCCCGGCAACATCACCGTCGAGATCGAGGCGATCGTCGCTCTCTACGAGTGACGACGGGAGGTCGGATCAATGGCTGCGCCAGCCCATCATCTTCTCGATCCGCTCGGCGGAAACCCTGACGTGATCGGCGTAGAACGCCTGGTCGTCGAGGATTTTCTGCTCGGGCAGCACGATCGAGATCGTGGCAGCGCAATTGCCCCTGTCGTCAAGGATCGGGGCTGCGACGCAGGCGACGGCATAGTCGGATTCGCCCGCCTGGATCGAAAGCCGCGCCGTCAGCGCACTCTCGGCCTGAGCGGAAAGGGCAGCCGGGTCGATATCGGCGCGGCCGGTCGGCGAGGTGCGGGCGCAGCGGCGGAAGAGCTCGAGCCTTTCGTCGGCCGGCAGATGGCCGACGAGCAGGCGACCGGATGCCGTCCAGTTGAGCGGCACACGGGTACCGACGCGCGAGGTCACCTGGAAATGGCCGGGACCGTCGGCCATGGCGAGCACCTGCATGTAGTCGCCGTCGCGACCGCAAAGCTGGATCGTTTCGGAAACCTCGCGGCCGAGGTCATGCATCTCACGGGTGGCGACACCCAGGAAATCAAGCGAGCGGGCATAGGCGAGGCCATAGTGATAGAGCCGGTCGCCAAGCCAGACGAGACCATCGATATCGCGGCTGAGCAGGTTCTTCTCGACCATATCGTCGACAGTCACATAGGCCGTCGACAGCGGCGCGCCGACCGCTTTGGCGATCGCGTAGACGCCGCTCGGGGAACCCGTCTCATAAAGGAAATCGAGCACCTGCAAGGCGCGGTCCATGCCGCTTACGCGCGAACGGCGCGGCTTGCCGGTCGCTTCGATGTCGTCATTCGGCTCGGCGCCGGTCGTCGTCTTGTCCACTGCTCAACTCCTGCGCGGCTCGAATTGCGCACTGCCGGGAAAGTGTCGGCTCCCCCTGCTGACGCGCCCTCGATGGCGGCTGTGACAGATGGCGGAAGGCCTCACGCATACTTCATTACTATGGTAGATATTCCGCGAAAACGGAATAGTCTATCCGTTTCGACTTCCAGAAAATCGCCTGCCAGAAAATTACATGGAGACCACTATGCCTGACCGTGACATTCGCGAAGCTCTCGGACTTCGTCCCGTTATCAACGTCTCCGGCACGATGACCGGGCTCGGCGCATCGATCGTGGTCCCGGAAGCGATCGCCGCGATGACAGGCATACTGCCGCAGTTCGTTGAGATCAACGACCTGCAGCGCAAGGTGAGCCCAGTGATTACGCGGCTGACGGGTGCCGAAGCCGGATTCGTCACGGCCTCCTGCTCCGCCGGCATCAGCCTTGCCGTCGCAGGCTGCATGACCGGCAGCGATCTGGCCGCGATCGAGCGCCTGCCCGATACGAACGGCCTCAAGAACGAGGTCCTCATCCAGATGGGCCATGTGGTGAGCTACGGCGCGCCCGTCGATCAGGCGATCCGCATCGCCGGCGCAAAGCCGGTGCTGGTCGGCCAGGCGACATCGGCCTATCGCTACCATCTGGAGGGCGCGATCAACGAGCGTACGGCCTGCGCCGTCTACGTCGTCTCGCACCATGTGGTGCAATACGGCCTCCTGGGGCTCAAGGAATTTGCCGAGGTCTGCCATTCGAAGGGGGTGCCGGTCATCGTCGACGCGGCCTCGGAATATGACCTGCGCATCTTCCTCGATGAGGGCGCCGACATCGTGCTCTATTCCGGCCACAAGTTCCTGGGTGGCCCGACTTCGGGCATCGTCGCCGGAAAAAAGGACCTGGTGCGCAACACCTTCCTGCAGAACCTCGGCATCGGCCGCGGCATGAAGGTCGGCAAGGAAAGCATGCTGGGCGTGATGGCGGCACTCGAAGCCTGGGAAAAGCGCGACCACGCCGGCATCCGTGAGCGTGAAACCGGTTACCTGAACCTCTGGCACGAGACGCTGAGCGGCCGCCCCGGCATCAAGCCGGTGGTCGAGACCGATCCGACCAACAACCCGCTCGACCGCCTGCGCGTCAACATCGACCCGCAGGAAGCCCACATCACCGCCTGGGATCTCGCCGATGCGCTCGCCCGCGGCACACCGCCGATCATCGTGCGGGACCACGAGGCCGAGCACAATTACTTCTATCTCGACCCGTGCAACCTGCACCCCGGCCAGGAGAAGGTGGTCGCAAGCCGCCTTGCCGAGGAACTCGACAAGGCGCGCGCCTCGAACGAGATCATCGCCACCTCGCTCAGCGAGCGCAACGCCCGGCGCTTCGCCGGCCTGCTGCGCTGGCCCGACTGACCGGACACCGAAAACGACAAGCATAGCAACAGGCGGAGGAGCCGACATGACCGACACCGCAATCGCAGAGGCCCGCTCGACGACGCCTGTTCTTTCCGTCGAGAACCTGACGACTTCGTTCCTGGTCGATGGCGCATGGAAGCCCGTCGTGCGCGACATCTCCTTCCAGGTGGCGCCGGGAGAGACCGTCGCGATTGTCGGCGAATCCGGTTCTGGCAAGAGCGTCACCTCGCTCTCGATCATGCGGCTCTTGCAGAAGGAAACGAGCCGCGTCGAGGGCCGGGTGATGATGGGCGGCCGCAACATCCTCGACCTGCCCGAATCCGAGATGCGTCATGTGCGCGGGAACGACGTCGCGATGATCTTCCAAGAGCCGATGACCAGCCTCAATCCGCTGTTCACCATCGGCGACCAGATCTCCGAAGCCCTGCTTTGCCACAGCCCGATGTCGAAGGCGGAGGCGAGAGCAGAAACCATTCGCCTTCTGGAAAAGGTCCGTATCCCTTCGGCCGCCTCGCGCTTCGACGAGTATCCGCATCGCTTCTCCGGCGGCATGCGCCAGCGCGTGATGATCGCCATGGCGCTTGCAAGCCGTCCGAAGCTACTGATCGCCGACGAGCCGACGACGGCGCTCGACGTCACCATCCAGGGCCAGATCCTCGACCTGATCAAAGTGCTGCAGGAGGAGGAAGGCACCTCGGTGCTGTTCATCACCCACGACATGGGCGTCGTCGCCGAGATCGCCGATCGCACCGTGGTGATGTTCCGCGGCGACGCGGTCGAGACCGGCAAGACGGAAGACATCTTCCTCAGGGCGAAACATCCCTATACCCGCGCGCTTCTTTCGGCAGTGCCGATGCTCGGGGCGATGAAGGGCGAGCCCCAGCCGATGCGCTTTCCGGTCATCGATGCGGCAACCGGTCTTCCGGGTACCGTGGCTGAAGCGACCGACACGGTTCAATCCGACCGCAAGCCGATCCTTGAGGTGAAGAACCTCGTCAAGCGCTTCGACATCCATGCGGGCCTGCTCGGCAAGCTCAAGGGCCGCGTGCACGCGATCGAAGACGTCTCGTTCAGCCTGCAGCCGGGCGAGACGCTGTCGCTCGTCGGCGAATCCGGCTGCGGCAAATCGACGACCGGCCGCGCGATCATGCGGCTGATCGAACCGGAAAGCGGCTCGGTGATGCTTGACGGAAAGGACGTGCTGGCGATGGACCGCAAGAGCTTGCGCGAAATGCGCCGCACCATGCAGATGATCTTCCAGGATCCCTTCGCGAGCCTCAATCCGCGCATGACGGTGGGGGCGGCCATTGCCGAGCCCTATCTCGAACACAAGCTCGGCACGCCACGCCAGGCCCGCGAGAGGATTGCCGACCTGCTCGAACGCGTCGGCCTGCAACCCGACATGGCGGCGCGCTATCCGCATGAATTCTCCGGCGGCCAGCGCCAGCGCGTCTGCATCGCGCGCGCCTTGGCGCTCGACCCGAAGGTGATCGTCGCCGACGAATCCGTTTCCGCACTCGACGTCTCGATCAAGGCGCAGGTCATCAACCTGCTGCTCGACCTGCAGGCGAGCCTCGGCCTCGCCTACCTGTTCATCTCGCACGACATGGCGGTCGTCGAGCGCGTCAGCCACCGTGTGGCGGTCATGCATCTCGGCGAAATCGTCGAGATCGGTTCACGCGCACAGGTGTTCGAAAACCCGCAGCACCCCTATACCGGGAAGCTGATCGCCGCCGTCCCGATCGCCGACCCGACCCGCCGCCACACGCGCCGTGGCGTTGCGAGCGACGAGCTCAAAAGCCCCTTGCGCGCGCCCGACTACGTTCCGGTCGAGCGGCGCTATCAACAGGTCGCCGAGGACCACTTCGTCCAGGTCTAGGCGGACTGCGTCAAGCCGGCCGCATCCTTCTCGATCGAGACAGGTGAGCCGCGCGCACCTTCCTGCGCGGGCGGCCAACCGTATGACGGCCGTCAGAACGGCAGCCGCGCGTTCTCCTTGACTTCCTTCATCACGAAGAACGTCCGCGTCTGGCGCACTCCGGGCAAGGCGATCAGCTTCAGGCCGTGCAGTTTGTTGAAATCGGCCATGTCGCGGACGCGGATCTTCAGGAGATAGTCGAAATCGCCGGCGACCAGGTTGCAGTCGAGCACTTCCTTCATCTCCATCACCGCGCCTTCGAAGGCCGCAAAACTTTCGGGCGTCGAACGGTCGAGCACCACGCCGACCATCACCAAAGCGCCGAGACCGACGGCAGCGGGTGCGATTTCCGCCCGAACGCCTGTAATGTAACCCTCGTCGAACAGCCTTTGCGTCCGCCGGTGGCAGGTGGCCGGACTGACATTCACCCGCTCGGCCAGGTCAGCATTTGTCAGCCGGCCCTCTGATTGCAGGGCGCGCAGGATCTTGATGTCGATCCTGTCGAAATCTTCGTTGGAAGAATCTTTCATTTCTGAGCCACAATCTTGAAGAACAACGAAATTGTTTGAGAACTCTATCTCATCTGCAAAAATCAGAACAGGAAATTAGAGAGCACCTTTCACGCGACTTCACCTATCCTTCGCTCACAATTTTCACATGGAGGCCTGGATCAATGTCACTGCTCGAAAAGTTCGAACGCTACCCGCTCACCTTCGGCCCGACGCCGATCGAGCATCTGCCGCGGCTGACGGCAGCACTTGGCGGAAAAGTCGAGATCTATGCCAAGCGCGAAGACTGCAATTCCGGTCTTGCCATGGGCGGCAATAAACTCCGGAAACTCGAATACATCGTTCCGGATGCGATCGCCTCCGGCGCTGACACCCTGGTCTCGATCGGCGGCGTACAGTCGAACCATACGCGGATGGTCGCTGCGACCGCCGCCAAGATCGGCATGAAATGCGTCGTCATCCAGGAAAAATGGGTGCCGCACTATGATGCGGTTTATGACCGCGTCGGCAACATCCTGATGACGCGGCTGATGGGGGCGGACAGCCGGCTGGTCGATGACGGCTTCGATATCGGCATCCGCAAGAGCTGGGAAGATGCGATCCAGTCAGTGAAGGATGCCGGCGGCAAGCCATATCCGATCCCGGCCGGCGCTTCGGTGCACAAATACGGCGCGCTCGGTTACGTCGGCTTTGCCGAAGAGGTGGCTGAACAGGAGAAGGCGCTCGGCTTCACCTTCGACTACATCGTCGTCTGCGTCGTTACCGGCTCGACTCAAGGGGGCATGATCGTCGGTTTCGCCGCGCAGAACCGCGCCGAGCGGGTGATCGGCATCGATGCGTCGGGTACGCTTGAACAGACCCGCACGCAGGTGCGCAACATCGTCGATGCTACCGCCGAACTGGTTCGCCTCGGGAGGCCGATCCGCGACGACGAGATCGTCATCAATCCCGATTACGCCTATCCCGCCTATGGCGTACCATCGGAAGAAACCAACGAGGCGATCCGGCTTGCGGCCCGCACCGAAGCGATGATCACCGACCCAGTCTATGAGGGCAAATCCATGCAAGGCATGATCGACCTTGCCCGCAAGGGCTTCTTCCCGGAGGGATCTCGTGTGCTCTACGCCCACCTCGGTGGCGCACCGGCGCTCAACGGCTACAGCTATTACTACAAGGACGGCTGAAGGCCGGCCAAATTCTGTCACCTTTCGTCCTTCTCCATCGGAACCTGGCGATGACCGACACCACCCATCTGAAGACCATTGAAAAGCGCCTGCTCTGGCTCTCCCACTGGATGATCCATCACACCAACCACATCCGGCCGAAGATCGACGGCATCAAGGTAGGCGGGCACCAGGCAAGTTCCGCCTCGGTCGTTTCGATCATGACGGCGCTCTATTTCTCGGCACTCCGGCCGGAGGACCGCGTCGCCGTCAAGCCGCATGCGGCGCCGGTCTTCCACGCGATGCAATATCTGATGGGCAGGCAAACGCGCGAGAAACTCATGAACTTCCGCGGCTATGGCGGGGCGCAGAGCTATCCGAGCCGGACGAAGGATGTCGACGACGTCGACTTCTCCACCGGCTCCGTCGGGCTCGGCGTCGGCATCACTGCGCTCGCCTCGATCGTCCAGGATTTCGTCCGCGCCAAGGAATGGGGAGAGGGCAAGCTCGGCCGCATGGTGGCGCTCGTCGGCGACGCCGAGCTTGACGAGGGCAATGTTTACGAAACGCTGCAGGAGGGCTGGAAGAACGACCTGCGCAATTGCTGGTGGATCATCGACTACAACAGGCAGTCCCTTGACGGCATCGTGCGCGAGGGCCTGTTCGAGCGGGTGGAAAAGATCTTCAGCGCTTTCGGCTGGGACGTGGTGCGGGTCAAGTATGGCGTGCTGCAACGCGCGGCCTTTGCCGAGCCCGGCGGCGAGAAGCTGCGCGACTGGATCGACCGCTGCTCCAACCAGGAATATGCGGCGCTTACCTTCATGGGCGGTGCCGTCTGGCGCAAGCGCCTCGCCGACGATCTCGGCGACCAGGGCGACGTCTCCGCGCTGATCGACCGGCGCAGCGATGCCGAGCTTTCAGCGCTGATGGAAAACCTCGGCGGCAACTGCGTCGAGACGATGGCGGAGACCTTCGCCGCGATCGACCACGACCGGCCGACCTGCTTCCTCGCCTATACGATCAAGGGCTGGAACACGCCGATCGCCGGCCACAAGGACAACCACGGCGGCCTGATGACAACAGCGCAATTTGCCGAATGGCAGGCGCATATGGGCGTGGCACAGGGCGAGGAGTGGGAGCCGTTCGCCGGCGTGCGGGATCAGGGCGCGCTCAAGGCGTTCCTCGCGTCCGCCCCCTTCTTCGCCGAGGGTGCACGGCGGCATGCCGACCGTCGGCTGGAGGTGCTGCCAATCGCCTTCGAGACGCAACGCGAAATCTCGACCCAGATGGCGTTCGGCAAGATCCTCGACGATCTCGCCAAAGGCCAATCCGAACTCGCCGAGCGCATTTTGACGACATCGCCGGATGTGACCGGCACCACGAGCCTCGGCGGCTGGGTAAACCGGCGAAAGCTTTTCGCCCGAAAGCCGCTTGCTGATGCCTTCATCGCACACCGCATCGCCTCGACGGCGAAGTGGGAATTCACGCCGGAAGGTCAGCACGTGGAACTCGGCATCGCCGAGATGAATCTTTTCCTGCTGCTCGGCGCCGCCGGCCTCAGCCATTCGCTGTTCGGCAGAAGGCTGATCCCGATCGGCACGGTCTACGACCCGTTCGTCTGCCGCGGCCTCGATGCGATGAACTACGCCTGCTACCAGGATGCCCGCTTCATGATCGTGGGCACGCCGTCAGGTGTGACGCTCGCGCCCGAAGGCGGCGCGCACCAGTCGATTGGCACACCGCTCATCGGGATCAGCCAGGATGGCCTGGCAGCCTTCGAGCCCGCCTTTGCCGATGAGCTCGCGGTCATCATGGAATGGGCCTTCGACTACATGCAGCGCGACGGCGAGGGTGACCCGGACGAACGCACCTGGCTGCGCGACGAGACCGGCGGCTCGGTCTATCTCAGGCTCACCACCAAGCCGCTCGAACAACCGTTGAAGCGCGTTGACGACGATTTCCGTCAGGGCGCGATCGACGGCGCCTACTGGCTGCGCAAGCCCGGCCCGAACTGCGCCGTGGTCATCGCCTACCAGGGCGCCGTCGCCGATGAGGCGATTGCCGCCGCAGGTCTGATCGGTGAGGTTCGCCGCGACATCGGCGTGCTTGCGGTCACTTCCGCCGACCGTTTGAATGCCGGCTGGACGGCTGCACAGCGCGAGCGCGCCCGCGGCAACCCGCAGGCAAGAAGCCACATCGAACGGCTGCTCGATCCGCTGCCCAACAATTGCGCGATCGTCACCGTGATCGACGGCCATCCGGCCACACTTTCCTGGCTCGGCGCAGTCGCCGGCCACCGGACCATTCCACATGGCGTCGAACACTTCGGCCAGACCGGGACGATCGGCGATCTCTACCGGCATTTCCGTCTCGACCGCAGCGCCATCGCCGCATCGGTCATGGCGCTGACCGCGGGGCGGCGGACCGCCGCCGGGCAAGAGGCACTCCTCTTTCCGTAGCGCCGGCTGAACACCAACACCTTTGAAGACGAATGGCCTCGCGTTGTCTGTCCGGCAGCGAGCGGTCGCCTGCGTCTTCCAAAAACCGAGAAGCGTCACCGTCCCGGAACAGACGCCGTACGAGGGGAAACCGCACCCAACAGGAAAGGATTTTCCAAATGCGAACAATAAGAATTCTGGCAGCCACTCTCTTGGCAATGGTGGTTGCCCCGCTCGGGCAGGCTTTTGCCGATCCCATCAGGAACGTCGTCATCGTGCACGGGGCACTTGCCGATGGCTCTGGCTGGCGCAAGGTCTTCGACCTCTTGAGTGCCAAGGGTTTCAACGTCTCCGTCGTCCAGCCGCCGATGACCTCGCTTGGCGACGATGTCACTGCAACCAAGCGCATCCTCGACCTGCAGGCCGGTCCGTCCATTCTTGTCGGCCACAGCTATGGCGGCATGGTGGTGACCGAAGCGGGAAGCGCCGACAACGTCGCGGGCCTCGTCTATGTGGCGGCGTTCCAGCCGGATGCAGGCGAGACCCTGCTCGACCTCGCCGCCCGGACACCCGCGGCAACCAAGAGCATCGCGGCGACGAAGGACGGTTATCTCCACCTCGACCCGAAGGCTTTCGCTCAGGATTTTGCCGCCGATATCCCCGCGGACGAGGCTCGCTTCATGGCGCAATCCCAGGTCTTCCCCGCGAAGGCCGCCTTCGAGACCAAGATCACGGCACCGGCGTGGAAAAGCAAGAAGAGCTGGGCGCTGATCGCCACCGACGATCGGGCCATTCATCCCGATCTGATGCGGGAGATGGCGAAGCGCGCCGGGAGCGAACCGGTCGAAGTCAAAGCCAGCCACGCAGTCTTCATGTCCCAGCCGGCGGCTGTCGCCGCGCTGATTGAGAAGGCCGCGACCACGCTTTCCGACTGACGCATTACCTTGGTGGCGGAACGCTGCGGTCCGCCACCAAGGCCCTCTTTACGTATCGTTAGACGTTCGCTGTCCGGAGCGGGCGCTCGCCGCCTTCGATCGCCTGGCGCACCAGCCTGCGGTCGCGCCTTAGGGTGTCCAGGCAATCATTGCCGAACCACTCCAGCGATGCATCGGCCAGGGGATCGCCTGAAATCTCCCGGAGGAATCGATCGTAGTCGACGGTGCCCTCGAACAACGGTGTCATACCGCGCCTGCTACCGGCGGCGGCATAGACATTGGCCGGTTCGAAGACGGTGAGATCCGCCCGATCGACAATGTTCTTCAGGTGGTAGTGGCGGATATGCGGCTTCATGGCCCGGTGAACCGTGACCGGATCGTCACCACCCTCCCAAACATGCAGCGTGTCGAAATTAACAGCGAAATGGGAATGGTCGACCTCTTCGATCAATTGCATGGTCGAGGCCGCCGTGTCGGCCAGTGTCTTCGGGTGCGTCTCGGCAAGCAGGTGAATGCCGTAGCTGGCGGTAATCTCGCAGATCTCCTTCAGGCGAGCGATGATCTGCCGCCGCTCTTCCGCCCCGACGGCCAGACTGCCGCGGCTTCCGGCGAAGGTGCGGATCTTGCGGGTGCGCCAACGGCGGGCAAGCCTGCAAAGCTCCACCGTCTTGTGCCGCAACGCTTCGGTATCGCCATCAAGCGGCAAGTAGTCGCTGATCATCGGCACGGACAGGCCGTAGCCGTCGAGCCATTCGGCGTTGCGGTCCGAGCGCGGCGCCAGGTTGCGCGCATGCGCGCCCCAGAGTTCGATGCCCTGGAAATCGTTGGCCTCGGCCCAGGTGGCGATCTCGTCGAGCGAGATGAGATGATGCCGGAAGGTGATGGTGCAGAGCGAGACTCTCATCGTGCGACCCTCTTCAATGGGGGAAGTTCTGCGGGAAGGACGAGGTCGGACCAGAGATCGAAGACCTCGGCGAGCTTTGCCTTAAGCTTCGCCTCCAACCGGTCCGCTTCGTCGAGCCGTTCGAAGACTGCTCCGGCCAGGGCGCGATCTCCCGCCCGGGCCAGCTTCATGCAGGCGTAGTGCAGGGTCTTCAGCGCCTGAACAAGCGCCTCGATTTCCTCGCACCATTTCTCGAATTCCGCCGCCGGTAGCTTCAGTGCCCGCCAGTAGAAGGCAAAGCCATGCTCATAGGCATATTTGCGGACGGTGATGACGGGCAGTTCGCGCACCGCGGCGCCAAGATTCGAGAGCGTGAGCCCGTCTCGTTCGTCGAGGTGCGCGGTGACGATTTCGCGGACGGCATCGACAAGCGGGTTCCGGTCACGAACGAAGCACGCTTCGAAATAGGCTTTCAGGTCTTCCGCGTACGGCGCGCGCGCTTCGGCGTTATCGAAGACATAGCCGCCGCCGACTGTCGGCTGCATGATCGCGTGAATGACCTTTTCCTTGGCGATCTCGCCTTCCCAACGATAGTCGGGGTCGTGCACGAACCAGGCCTCGGGATCGGCGGTTTCCTGCAGCATGAGGTAGTGCGGGAAGGGGTTCTGATTGAACTTGTTCTCGCGCTCCGGTAGGTGGAACATGTCGAGCATGACCATGACCGAGCCGGTTTCGCTACGCTGCTTGAGAAGACCGAGCAGCACTGCAAGGTTGTCGAGCTTGGTGCGCGCCGGATCGTACCATTCGACGACGGATACACCGTAGAGCCGCTCGCACCAGCCGCGGAAGAACTCCTGGGTAATGTCGGGTGCGTGATAGAGAAGCTCGAATCGGTCGCTGACAGCAAACTTCGCGTCCCAAACGCCGAAATAGAACGGCCGCTGATCCAGCCCATTTCGCTTCAGGCCATCGGAAACGCAGCTGACGAAGCAATGGACCTTGATGTCGTAGTAGGCCTCGCCATGAACGCCCTCGTCGGCCGTCCCGCCCGTGAGCGGAAAGGCCGGAACGACGGTACCCGTTGTCTTCGGCAGATAGAGCGAGACGAGATCGCCGACCGTCTCGATCTCGTGTTTCGCGATCGCCTCCTCCGGCACGGAAAGCCCGTATTCCAGTTCGAGATTGAGGAAGATCTCGAGGATCAGCACGGAGTCGAGATAGAGGTCTTCATTCAGCCGGGCATCCGTGCCGAAGCCTTCCATATGCCCATGTGCCATCTTTTCGGTGAGGACAGTCTCGATCGCCGCCAGGATTTCGTTCTCGCTCATGATGCGGCTCCCGCCATTGGCCTGTTGAACTCCCCTGCCAGATGGCGCGCCGCGACATCGCGACGGCTGATCTTGCCGTTCGCCTGACGCGGAACCGCATCGACCTGCAGGATCTCCATCGGCAACTGGTGGCCGGTGAGATGGCGGCTGCACCATTCGCGTACCGCCGGCGGCGCTACCGGCACCTCGGCGCTGAAGAGCAGCGCGACGCGCTCTCCGGCAAAACGGTCGCTCTTGCGGAAGGCGACCGCATCGGTGATCGCGGGCATGGCCATGACGGCATCCTCCACGTCCTTCGGGTAGACGTTGAGGCCGGAGACATTGATCATGTCGTCCAAACGCGAGACGAAGACCAACATGCCGTCGGCGCGGCGATAGCCGAGATCGCGCGTGTGGATTGGCGCGCCATCGCCATTCCTGACGACAATCTCTCCGGCGTCTTCGACACTGCTGCCCGTTTCCGCGAAAAGATGCGGCAGAATGAAGCCCATGTCGCCAGCGGCAGCGACATCCGGATTGATGGCGATGCAGCCGGATTCGGAGCAGCCATATTGCTGAAACATGAACCGGCTCTTGGCGCGGATATCGGCAAACCATGGATCGGGGAGCAGGGTGCCGGACGTCATCGTCGCGTGGATCTGTTCGCCCTGGGGCAGGAGCCGCGCAAGCGTGTGCAGGATCGCCGGCGACGAATAGAGCAACGGTCGCTCCGTTTCGCGCAGCACCTTCAGCAGATATTTCGGGTTCCCGGTGTTGACGATCACGGGCGTCTGGCCGCGCTTCAGCGCCACCAGAATGCCGCAGATCAGCCCGTAGGAGTGGGTGGTCGGGCAGGCGATGACCGGCGTCATGTTCTCCGGCTGGCGGAACGTGCGAACATAGCTTTCGTTTTCGGCGTCGATTTCCGCCCAGCTTCGCGCCACGCATTTCGGCGCGCCTGTCGTCCCGGAACTCATCTGCAACAGCGTGCCCTGCGGCGACCCCAGCTCGGGCTTCTGGAGAACTTCGGCTGTCAGGCTGTTATAGAACAGCCGGTCGCAACCGGCGCCGATCGCGAGCTTGCGTGCGGCCGCATAGGGCGTACCTGGATGGATCGGCAGCACGCTTGCACCCGCCTTGCGGATGGCGAAAAACAGCGCCAGCCAGTCGACAGTTTCCGGAAAGCAGACGGCGTAGCGGCCGTTGTCACGGTCAGAAAGGCCGATCTCGGCGGCCAATCGTGCCGATGTTTCGCTGAAATAGGACTCGTCGTAGAGCCTATCATCGATGCGGATCATGACTTTCTCCTTCGTTGAAGCGCTTTTGCGGCCAAGCTGTTCGGCACCGTGTGGTGGTATTCCGGCTTGAGCGCGAGGAGCTTCCTCGTCATCAGGGATTCGGTGAGAATGCGGGATTGGCCACAGCCGAGCTGGCTCAGCCGCTCGGTCGCCCCTTGCTCGCTCTCATAGGACGCAAGCACGGTTTGGACCCGCTGCCAGAAAAGCGTTTCCGGCAGATCGTAGCAGTGGTCGAGAAGATGGGAGATCTCGCTGAGATTGTAGACGAACAGCGTGTCCATCACCAATTCGCGCAGCGAATCCAGATTGTCCGTCAAGTAGAACTGGTCCGGCTCGGCATCACGGTAGACTGGGTTCAGTGCCAGGAAGTCCGGCGCCTTTTCCGGCTCGCGCAAAAAGCCCGGCGAGAACTCGATGCTCTCGTGGAAATCGCGCAGGATGAGCCTGACCGGCCAGCCTTCGCGATGAACGAGCAGCATATTCTGCCCGTGCGCCTCGACCGCCAGGCCATGATGGACGAGCAGATGCCAGACCGGAAGGATGGCGATCTCGATCAACCGGTTGATCCACGGCATGAGGCCGAAACGGCGGATCCAGTCGTCGGCGAACGGGCGTCCGTCCGCCTCGATCATCATCAGGGCATTGAAGGGAATGGCAGCCTCGCCTGTTGCAAGGGTGGCTTCAGCGCTCTCGCGCCAGATCGCCGCCACTTGGCCCGCCAAAGGTCCTTCGCGACCGGCGATAATCCCGGCATATTCCTGCAGGATCGTGAGCGGATAGCGTTCGCCAAAGGCCGGATCGCTCTCGACGATCCCGGCAATCCAGCGCGAGATCACCGGCGCCGTGCAGACCGAATGCGGCTCAAGCGTCCGCCGCGACGAGGTGTTGACGATGTTGAGCGGCAGCTTGATGCTTGCCGCAAGAGGCCTGTCCTGGTTCAGCAGCGAGCGCACCGACTGTGTTGCCGTGTAGCGGTCGCCGGCCGGCCCCAGATAATGGATGTCCCCCGATGCGATCCAACCGGCAAGCTCAGTTTCGCGCAGTTCGCGCCACTGCCAGGGGTGCAGCGGGACAAGCCCGAAATCTTCCGGCGAGACGCCGCGTTGCTGCTGCTTCGCGAGCAGCTCGGCCCACACCTCATGTCCGAGTTCCACGCGCCAGAAGGCACCCTCGCCGCCGGGCATTGCCTGGTGAAGATGTTTGCGAGCGACGAGGAGCCAGACGAGCTTGAACGCCCGACCCGTTTCCGGTCCGTAGGCCGCATGGTCTGCGAAGGAAAAGCCGGTACGCGCTTTGAAGCAGGGATGGTACGGATGCCCCTCATCAAGTGCGCCTTCCAGTTCGGCGAAGGACATCGTGCGCCGCAACCGCGCAGGGAGGTGACGTTCGTTCCACTGGCAGAAGGCGATCGTCTGGGTGAGCTCGTCGAGCAGCTTTCCGCGCGTCGGGCCGCTGCCCGGCAAGGCGGCAACCAGTTGCGCCAGCGGCGGCGCGACCCAGCTGTCCGTGTCTTCGCGCATCTCCACCGAACCCGGCATCAAGCGAAGCCGTCCAAAGGGGCCAATGGCGCCGCGGCACCGGAAATCCCGGCCGCCGAGCGACCAAGAAAAATCGACCGCATCCCCGTGGGCGTGCTCACTGGCATCGACGATGTCTTCGTATAGGAGGGCGGCGGCGAGCTGGCGAAGCACGCGTTCGTCCGGCCGTCCCTTGAGATCAAGAGGCAATGGCATGATCGGTCCTCGGCACTGTCAGGACGGCCGGCGCCCGCAACGGGTTTGGCACGGGGCGATACAGCGTCGGCGCGTGATTGGATTGCAGCTCGTCCACGTCATAGAGGCGCGTCGTCAGATTGGCCTTCGAGGCGATCGTCGGCAGGTCGAGGACGTGACGCGCGAATTCGCGTCCGGCTCCGGTCATGCGGGCGGCATAACCTTCGAGATGCAGGCGCAGTTCGCGCAAGAGCAGGCTCTCGTCACAGACGCCGTCATGGCCCATGCGACTGACGACTGAGAAGACCTGATTGACGATCAGGTAGTAGGCGAAGCGGTCGCGGATTTCGCTGTCGGCAAAATAGAGTGAGGCGATCGTTTGCGTCTCGGGAACATGGCTGACGATCAGGCCGCGATAACGTTCGGAGAGGTAGAAGCCCTGGTTGTCCCGGTAGTAGCTGACGGATGGATAACCGCTAGCGATGTCCAGCAGACTGTTCTGCTGGTGCGCCTCAAGGGCGATGCCATAATCGTCATAAAGGCGGATCAATGGCTCGACGGCGCAATCGAGATAACGTCGGAACCACATCAGGGCCGCGCCCGGCAGGCTTTCACCCGTGCGCGCGGCGAGGGCTCGGACGAGGCGCTCCAGGCGGGAACCCTGGCCCGGAAGTGGATCGGCCGTCAGGGCGGCAACCGTCACAACGCCCCTGCCCTTCGCGCCCGAAAACGGGTTCTCCCGCAGGATGACTTCGAAGCCGCTTTCGCTCCGGCCGGGCAGGTCGAGCATGATATAGGCGGGGTCCTGGATGATCCGGAAATTTCGCGACCGCGCGGCAAAGCCGATGCGATCGATCAGCTTCGCCATGGCGACGCCCGCCTCGAGCTCCTGACGCCGGTTCAGACGCACGGAATTGGTGATGCGGACGGGCAGGGAGAATTTGAGCATCCAGTCGGCATCGGCGTCATAGACCGTGCGCACTGATGAGGTCGCCGTAAAGGCACGGCCGGCAGGCCCCAAGTGGCGCAACTGCCCCTTCTCGAGCATTGACCGAATGTCGAGATCAAGCAGCAGCGCCTCCGCCTGGAGCGGATGCATCGGCAGCAGGCATTCATCGCTGCCGAGCGTGACGCCATCCGCATCCGGTCCCAACAGCGAACGGACAATCTCATGGGCCACCGTCGAACGGGCGGACGCGTGCCGCACACACTCCGCCTTGGCGGCAAAATAGTGCAACTTGAACGTACCGCGCAGTTCCGGCGCGTAGGATTCCTGCTGCCAGTAGGTCATGCCCTGCCGGCTCTTCGGCGTCGGATGCTGCCAATGACCAAAGGCGAGTGACTGCTCCGCCTCGATGAAGTAGCCGCCGCTTGCCGGCTCGGGCTCCGCCTTATCGATATAGAGTGCGGTCTGCTGATAGCTTTCGAGCACCCGCATCAGCAGTTCGAGTTCGAAGCCGCGCAAGGCATCCGCCTGGTTTTCATCGCCCTGGCGGTAGCACTCGTGGATGAGGATATGCAGCGCCGAGATCAGTTCGATCTGGCGCCATGTCCCGTCGGAAACGCCCCTGCCCCAGACCCGGCCGAAGTGATGCGGGCCGCAGAGTGACGGCGACGTCACCTCGACGCGCAGGATCATGTGCTGCCTCGGGAGCGACCATTCCACACAGTCGAAAGCGCCGCCGGCGGTTCGATGCATGACCCGGATACCCGGGTTCACTTCGCGTAGATAGCAGTTGGCGAAGCTTTGAAAGGTGGCGATTTCTGCGATTTGCCTAGACGATTGCATCCTGTCGATCCTCGGCACGCGACGCATAGCCGCGCAATGGCGTTGGACGTTTTCGACCAACACATTGAATTTTCTTATTGAGAGCGTTGTCAGCCCGTGGCGCTCAGCCGGCGGCCTGCCAGTGGAGCGATCCCGGCTGCTCGCGGAACGCGAAGCGCAGAAGATGGCTTTCGATGACCGATTTCGTATCGTCGAGATCGGCCTCGCCAGGCGAGCGGGCGCGGATGCTCAGGCCATCCGGTGTGGCCTGGAGATAGCCGGTCCCGCAGGAAAACCGGAGTTCGGCGCGATCGCCCGTCTGCTCGACGTCGATCTTGTGGGCGAAGTGCTTGCAGAGCTGCGTCAGGTATTTCTGGCCGTCGTCCGTTGCAAAGTGGGTGGTCGCTTCTTGCATCTGGAACTCCTGTCATCAGGCTTTTTGTTGCCCAGTCGGCCCGGGATGACCGCCTGAGCGTCTTGGGCGACCGCCGTGGGGAGGACACGGCGGCCGCGATCGTGAACCGTCGGCCTAGAAGGTCGCTCTTGCGGTCAGGATGAAGGAACGGCCGGGTTCGTAGAGTGGCGTCACGTTCCCGAACTCCTGGCCGTAGGTCGCCCGGTCCGAATAGGTTTCGTCGAAGATGTTCTTGAGTTCGGCCCGCAGCGTCAGGTTCGGCCGTTGCGGCGGTACATATTCGACAAAGGCGTTGAAGACCTCGTAGCCCTCGAAAGGCTTGCTGCCGGCGGCGACGTCGTCGTAGTCGAGCGCAATCTCGGCGTCGGCGCCGAAGGTGACGCCCCAGTCGGCCAGCGTGTGGATCGCCTGCAGCGTGATGATCTGGCCTGCGGGTGCTGCGAGATAGGTGCCGAGGTCGGAATCGGCAGGCTTGCCGTCGATCTCGACGTCGATATTGGCGTATTTCACCTTGAAATAGCCATCGCCCCAAGTGTAGCCGCCACCGATTTCGAAGCCGCGCGAGCGAACATCATGGGCGGCGATGCCGAGGTCTGCGCGGAAGCGTGGTGCGCGCGCATCATCGAGATCGGTCTGGAAGACACTGCCCTCGACTATGAAGCCGTTGTAGTTGACCTCCAATCCCAAGACGTAATTGTCCGCCGTTACCGGCTTCGGACCGTTGCCATAGTCCCAGTTGGGATTGATGATGAAGTTCTCGGCAAGCGGAATGCCCGCCCAGACATGCGAATACCCGGCCTTGGCCGTCAGAAGATCCTCGATGAGATCATATTCGCCCGAGACGTTGCCGCTGAAGCCCGAGTTGGTCCATTTCTCACCCGTCGTTCCGGTAAAGTGCTGGTTGTCCCCTCTTGCGCCAAAGGAAAGGCGCGTCCTCTCCCAAGGCTCAAGCCTCGCCTGCGCGTAAATGCCGACATTGCGCGCCTTCTCGGTACCGGGATCGTAGAGATCCTCAAGCTCCGCCTTGTCGCTGTAGAAGTCGATGCCGGCGATCACATTGCCGATATCGAAAGAGAACTTGTTCTCGAACTTGCCATTGAAACTATCCGACGTGCCGAGAGCGTCATAGGTGGTGGGAACGCCCGGTCCCGGCTTCGGGAAGATCGGCAGATCGACCTCTGTCTTGCTGTAGGCAACCAGGAGCTTCGGGTCCCACCATCCCTCCGGCGTGCTGTCGGTATAGGTAAAGACGGTGTTCTGCCGGTCGAGCGTATAGTCGCGGCTGCGCGGCTCCCACGGCTTAGGGTTCGAAATCGAACCCACATTGGCGCGGAACGGCCGTGGCGCATCGTCGTTGATACGGTCGTGGCTGATCTCGAAACGGTCGCCGCTCTCGAACTCGTAGGCGAGCTTTCCGAGGCCGCTCAGCAGATTGGTGCTGGTGCCTTCGACCTGATTGCCGTTGCCCGCGGTGAAATCGTTGCCATTGCCGAAGTTGAAGTAGCCGAGGAACTCAAGCCCTTCATGCATGCCATAGGCGGAGAGCCCCGTGGTCACCGTGTCGCTGTTGAAATTATAGCTGGATGTAACGAAGCCACCGAAACCGTCGGCATCCAACAGATCGCGCGGATCAATCGTTTCATAGGCGATCGCACCGGCGAGCGCCCCTGGGCCGGCATCGGCCGGGGCAACGCCGGCATCGACGTTGACGGCCTTCAGGAGGCCCGGATCGATGAGGTTCGTGCCATTGTGGTGGAAGACCTTGTTGTTCTGGCGGCCGCCGTCCATGGTCACGGCAAGGCTCGTTTCCTCGATGCCATGAACGTAGACCTTCTGCGACATCGGCAAGGAGCTGCCGACGGCGATGCCCGGCTCCCCTGAAAAGACGTCGGCAATGTTGGCGGGGTTCTTCAGCCTCAGGTCCTCCGACGAGATGACGATCTCGCCGGCGCCGAGCGGTCCACTGCCAAAGGCGGAAATCGGGTCGAGGACGGTGGCGCCGGAAGCATCCACGCCGTCACCGCTGCCGGCCGCCGTGGTCGAGCCGATCAGCGCCGTTCCGCCCGATACGCTGTAGGAGATGCCGGTGCCTGACAGAAGCTGTGCCAGGGCCTGCTGCGGCTCCAGCGTGCCGCTGACGGCAGTCGAGCGGATGCCCTTCGACGTCGCTGCAGCCAGGGTCACCTGCAGACCGGATTGCCGCCCAAAGGCATTCAATGCGCTCGCAAGCGGTTGCGACGGAATGTTGAATGTGCGGGCCGTGCTGACGCGCGACGTCGTCTCTTGGGCGGAGGCGATGGAAAGGGGCATGAAGGCAAGGGAGGAAAGCCCGACGATCGCCGTCGTTGTCAGCAGGCGCAGACCTGCATGGCTATATCCTGCGTTGCGGCATTTCGGCGAACTCATTTTACCCCCGTCTCGATGATCCGCGCGCTGCCTCTCGGCAGGCGCTTCGGACCAAAGACGACGGGCTCCGGATTTTTTTTCACCGGTCCGCGATTTTTTCTTGAATTTTTGAGTCCAAATTAAAATTGCGTCAGAACGCGGCCATAGGATGTCACCTCGCGCACATTGCCACCAAACGGCTGAACCAATGCCTGAAGAGCGTGATCGGGATCCGTGAGATCATAGACGCCCGTCACCCGTCGCGCCGCGAGTTCGGATTGCGGGATGGAGATCCAGGCGGAATGGTAACGTTGCAGCCGCTCGGCGGCAGCCGCAACGGTGACGTTGTTGACGAACATCTTGCCACTGCGCCAGGCGCCGATCTCTTCGGTCGCGATCGCGCTTCGGGTGACAGCACCCGTCGCATGCGCCACCGTCGCCATTTCTCCCGGCGCGAGTTCGAAATTCTGCTTATGGTTTTCGCCGCTATACGAAACGGCCACCGTGCCGTGGGCGAGCTCGACCGTTGTCTCCGTACTCGCAAGCTGCACGTCAAAAGAGGTGCCGAGAACCGAAACCTCCACGCCGCCGGCATCGACGACGAACGGACGCGACGGGTCGCGCGCGACATCGAAATAGGCCTCGCCCTTGAGAAGCCGGACATGCCGGGCCGCGGTGTTGATCTCGGTGGCGATGGCACTGCCGCCACCCATTTGGATAGTCGTGCCGTCCTCCAGCGTGATCGTCCTGCTCTGCGCGGTCTCGGTCACATGATCGGCCTGCCACCACACCAGCAGCGACGGGAGCGCGACGAACAGCACCAGGCAGGCGGCAAGCGCCATCACCGCGGTGCCGGCAACTAAGGTTCTGGCCGCCCAACGCTTCGGCTGGCGGGTGGTTGCCGCAGATGAGACTAACGGCGTCGCCCCGCGCCAAAGCTGCTCATGAACCGGCGGCACTTCTCCCAGCAATTGCCAGGTCTTCAATGCCGTCTCCCAGGATCGGACATGCAGTTCCGACCTGCCCAACCAGGTCCGGAACGCGACCTCCGTCTCCCGACAGTTCGGACGCGCCTTCAGTTCGAGGAACCAGTCCATGGCCTCTTCGAGCAATACCTCCGGTATGTGGTTTTCCTTGGTCAAAGCTCTGCCTGCTGGTTCGTGTTCGACGAGACACTACAGCGCCGCGCGTCTTATCGGACGCGCAAAGGTCGCTGTAGCACTTTGAATTGCTGCATGTTTTCATCCTTTAATCGGGCACGATTAAAGGAAACATGCAGTAGCGGAATCATTCGGTCTGTCACAAAGACGAATTACTTCGGATTTTTTTTCACGCCGGCCCAAAATTCTAGGAGACATCGCCCGCCAGAGTTGTCGCCACCCGCATCATGGCGGTGCGAACATGGCGATGTACGGTTGCGACCGAGATATTCAGGTGGGCGGCGATTTCTTCCAGGGTGTATCCACCGAAGCGGTGCATCTCAAGGGCAACACGAACGTCCGTGGGAAGATCGTCGAGGACACCTGAAATGCGCCGGATCTCGTCGGTCACCACGGCGATGTCTTCGGGCGTCGGCATCTCGATCGGCATCGACCAGAACGGGGGCTCGTCCTGTTCCTCCCGCGCCTCTATCTTCCGACGCTTGAGAAGATCGAGGCACAGATTGCGGACGATTCTGTAGAGATAGGCAGGCGTGAGGCCCTGGGAACCATTGTCGGCATTGGCCGGCGCGAAGCGGATGAACGCCTCCTGTACGATGTCTTCGGCCGTCTCACGCGACCCGACGATGCGGGTCGCATAGGCGACCAAAGCGGTACGATTGGCGAAATAGACCTGATGGCGCGTTTCCATGTCGACCAAGGCGTCTGATCCGAACAAAACAACTTTGATGTGGCGTCCAGCGTCGTTCACACTGGCTGCCGCGACGCGATCGGTGGACCGGATGGCCAAACGAACGCGACGTCTCTTAGCACGCGTAAATAAACTTGTCTGTAATAGTCATGTTATTTTTCCAGCCAATTGCCTCGACGCCTCGCCGCCGAGCCTGAGCATCCTTGGCCGGAGACCGTATCCCGTTGCAGAAGCGGAACTTTTCGCTCCGAGGGCGATTACCCATCTGAGCACGAACCGTGTCAACCGGACGCGGCAGGGATGGCGAACATGGCGGTTTTTCCGGTTTCTCGCCATGGCCAACGAAACGGCAGTCGAGCGCTCAACCTGTCCGGTTCGTCTCACTTTCGGTGTCGAGACTCAAGGGCGCCACCAATCTCCGCGCCCTCGACACGCAACTCTCTGACGAGCTCGATCAACGCCCGGAGCTTTGCCGGTACGTGTCGCCGGCCGGAGAAATAGAGGCAAAGGCCGTCATAGGGTGGCGTCCAATCCTCGAGAACCCGCACCAGCCGTCCGGCAGCGACATGCTCCTGGACCGCATAGTCGGAGAGATAGGCCAGCCCTGCGCCACACAGTACCGCCTCGAGCATCAGCCCGCTCTCGTCCAGAATGAGCCGTCCGGGCACATCGATCTCCACGCTCTCGCCATGACGCGAGAACTCCCAGTGATAAATCCGGCCGCTCGCCATGCGCGCCCGAATGCAAGTGTGGTTCATGAGATCGGCCGGTCGCTGAGGCGCCGCCCTCTCCCGGAAATAATCCGGCGACCCGACGACGATCATGCGCGACTGGCGCGTGACCGGCACTGCGATCATGTCCGGCGGCACCGCCTCAACCAGCCGGAAGCCGGCATCGAAGCCGAGGGCGACGATGTCCACCAGCGCGTTGTCGGTCGCGACATCCACCGCCATGTCCGGAAAGCGCCGGAGATATTCCATCAGCAGCGGCTGCAGCACCATGCGTGCCGCCCCGGGCGAGGTGTTCAGCCGAAGCGTCCCGGTCGGCCGCGCCCGGGATTCCGTCACCCTCTCGACCGCACCGTCGATCGCGGCGAGAGCCGGCAGAACCTCGGCCACGAAGGCCTCGCCCGCCGCGGTGAGCGCCACCGACCGGGTCGTCCGGTTGAACAGGCGGACATCCAGCCGCTCTTCAAGCGCCGACACGGCATGGCTGAGCGCGGAGGACGAAACGCCGAGTTCCCGGGCAGCGGCGCGGAAACCGCCGAGCCGCGCGATCGTCGTCACCGCCTCGAGTTCGGACAGACTGGGTCTCATTGCGCTATTTTCCTCATCAACCTGTCTATGATTGATGATCTTATCCTGGCGACCCTTCCGGCGCATATCCCCTTCATCACAACAGGAAACCGAACGATGAAGATGATCGAACAGATCTATGTCGACGGCGCTTTCGTGACCCCTGAGGGCAGCGAGCGCTTCGAGCTTTTCAATCCCGCCACCGAAGAGAAGATCGGCGAGGTCCGCCTCGGTGATGCGGAAGACGCCCGCGCGGCGATCGCAGCCGCCAAGCGCGCCTTCCCGGCCATGCGGCACACGACACCAGCCGAGCGCATCGCCATGCTGCAGGCGCTGCGCGATGCGGTCGCCGCGCACGCCGATACCTTGCATGAGGCCATGGCGACCGAGTACGGCGCACCGCAGTCCTTCCTCGCTTTCTCAGTCCCGCATGCTTCGCACGTTTTCGAGGTCGCCGCGAAGACCGTTGCTGGCTATGCCTTTACCCGGCAGATCGGCAACGCCGCGGTCGTCATGGAACCGGTTGGGGTTGCCGCCGCCATCACCCCCTGGAACAGCAACATCGGCTTCATCTGCACCAAGCTCGCCACCGCAATTGCGGCCGGCACGACGATCGTGATCAAGCCGTCGGAAATGAGCGCCATCCAGACCCAGACTCTGCTGGAAGCGCTGCACGAAGCCGGTCTGCCGCGCGGCGTACTCAACGTCGTCAATGGCTATGGGCATGTCGTCGGTGCGGAGCTCAGCCAGAACCCGGGTATCGCCAAGATCACCTTCACCGGCTCGACCACGACCGGAAAGACGATCCTTCGAACTGCTGCGGAAAGCTTCAAGCGCGTGACCTTGGAGCTCGGCGGCAAGGGGCCGCAGATCCTGCTCGACGATGCCGATCTCGATCACGCCATTCCGCACGTGCTTGCTTCCGCCTTCCGCAACAGCGGCCAGGCCTGCATTGCCGGCACCCGGCTTCTGGTGTCGGAGCGGAGGCTAGCGGAAGTGACCTCGCGTCTGGCCACCGCCGTCTCGGCATTGAAGATCGGCCCTTCGAGCGACCCGACCTCGGATATCGGCCCGATGGTCAGCGCCAGACAATGGCAGCGCGTCCAGTCCTATATTCGTCTCGGTCAGGAGGACGGCGCAAAGCTGCTGGCCGGCGGCGAAGGTCGCCCGAAAGGGCTCGATCGTGGCTGGTTCGTTCGCCCCACCGTTTTCACCGATGTCACCAACGACATGCGGATCGCGCGGGAAGAAATCTTCGGCCCCGTCCTCAGCGTTCTTTCCTATCGCGACGAAGACGAGGCTGTCGCCATCGCCAACGACGCGGACTATGGCCTGCAATCCTACGTTCTCGGCACCGATGTGGAACACATGCGCCGCGTGGCCGGCCAACTCGAGGCCGGACGCGTGGTCCTCAACGAGGCGCCGGCGGATGCTCAGGCTCCCTTTGGCGGCTTCAAGCATTCCGGCATCGGCCGCGAATTCGGGCCCTTCGGCCTCGAAGCCTTTCTCGAGCCGAAGGCGATCATTGGCTGAGCGGTAATCCCCGTGTTTCAGGCGACCTGCGCGCCGGCCTTCGGCGCGCTAGCCAACGCGACGGTATTGCGGCCCATGTGCTTCGCCTCGTAGAGAGCCGCGTCTGCTTTTTGCAGCAGCTTTTCAAGCGTCGTCTCAGTCGCAAGCGCCGCAGCAACGCCCAGGCTTGCCGTCACGCACCCATTACCAAGTCCGCGATGTGCAATGTCGAGCCGTTCGATCGCCGTGCGGATACGCTCGGCCATCGCCAGCGCCTGCAGCGGCTCCCGATCCGCCGCGAGCACCAGCATCTCCTCCCCGCCGAAACGGAAGACGAAGGAGGCGTCATCCACCGTGTCGCGCATGCATCGCGCGACGGCGCGGATGCAGGCGTCGCCCTCGATATGGCCGTGAACGTCGTTGAACCGCTTGAAGTGGTCGATATCCAGCAGGATCGCCGAAACCGGCGCCAGACGAGGTGCGTCGTTCCACAGCATCTCGCCAACCCGCGCCAGCGAGCGGCGGTTCAGCAGTCCCGTCAGTTCATCTCGTTCGGCATTACGCTCAAGCTGGCGGTAGAGAAGGCTGCCCCTCAACTGGTTGAGAAAATTCTGCCTGTCCTTCTGCTCCAGAAAATAGGCGCTGACCGCCAGGAAGATCGACAGCGTCAGATAGAAGGTGATGATACCGGAATAGGTGACATCGTCGAAGGCGCCGGTCAGGCGCGTGGTGGTGAAATGGGAAGCGCACATCAGCGCGAGTCCGATCACGACGGCAAAGAAGCGCGGCCGCAGCGCGATGACGAAGAACAGGAAGGCGGCGGAATTGCCGTTCTGATAGACGAAGAGGTAGGAGCTGGCGCTCTGCGTGGCCGCCGCCATCGGCAGGGTGACGCCCAGCACCGCGATCGCCACGGCCAGAACGTCGTAGAGAAGCGCATTCGGCCAGCGGCGCACCGCCAGGATACAGCCGATGACGAACGGCGTGAACACGAGGAAGCGGGCAACGAGCAGCTCGTTGAACACGTCGGGCAGCATCGTACGATCGCCGAAATAGACCAGATCGTAGATAAAAACGCCGATCACGCCCCAGATCACCGCGAGCCGCACACGTTCGGCCGCATATTCCTTGCGGAACAGCGCCTCGATCTCCGGCGAGAATTGCAGATAACGAAAGCCGCGCGCGATCTGGTTCTCTACCTGGTCTAGCGTGACAACGCCCATTACCAATTTCCCCGGCTGCGGAAGGACTCCAGCAAACTAGCAGAGAAAACTGAATATTCGTCTAAAGTTAGATCGGTTCGCCGCTGTCTTCGGGCACCTTGATCAGGACCGTCTCGGCGGCCTTGATCGGCCTGCCGTCCTGTGTGCGGATGTCGAGTTTCACCGGTAGTCCGGTTTCCTTTTCGACCAGCAGGGAATGCTCTTCGCCGGGCTGAAAGAGGTGCCTTTCGCCGAACTGGCGCAAGGCGACCATCACAGGAAAGAGGTCCCGGCCCATCGCCGTCAATTGATACTCGACCCGCGCTTTCGCCTCGCCGACGGGAACCGTCTCCAGAATGCCGCGATCGACGAGCGTGCGCAGGCGCTCCGTCAGGATGTTCTTGGCAATGCCGAGGCTTTTCTGAAAGTCGCTGAAGCGTCTCAATCCGTCGAACGCATCGCGCACGATCAGCAGCGACCACCAGTCGCCGATCGCGTCCAGAGATCGCGCACTGGGGCAGTAGTCTCCCTTGAGGCTTCTGCGCGCCACCATACGAACTCTCCTCTCTCGCGGCCACGAGATTTTGGTTGCATTATGAAACCAAATCGGTATCGATTAATTTGGTTTCATTATTAAACCGAAATAAGGAAGAAGTCCAATGGATGGTAGAGCTGCTGCGGCGTCGATCGACGCCGCAAACGACGCTGCGCGCCCAAATGCCGGAGATGCCACGGCATCACCGTTGACGCGCCCGATGATGACCCTCTTCGCCTTTGCCTCTGGCCTTGCGGTCGCCAATGCCTACTTTGCCCATCCGCTGCTGGATGTGATGGCCGCGGATCTCGGCCTTTCGCAGACCAGCGCCGGCTTGATCGTCGGCGCGACGCAAATCGGCTACGCGCTCGGCCTGGTCCTGCTTGTTCCTCTTGGCGACCTTTTCGATCGCCGCAAGGTCATCATCATTCAATCCCTGCTTTCCGTGGTCGCGCTCAGCTTCGTCGCCCTTTCGGCCAACGCCAAAATGCTGATGGCTTCGATCGCAGCCGTCGGCATGCTTGCCGTCCTGACACAGGCCCTGGTCGCCTATGCGGCCAGCCTGGCCCAACCATCGGAACGTGGCCGGGTGGTGGGGTTTGTCACCAGCGGCATCGTGATCGGCATCCTCTCCGCACGCACCGTCGCAGGCCTTCTGACGGATCTCTCCGGCTGGCGATCGGTCTATCTGGCATCCTGCGTCGCGACACTCTTGATCGCCGGACTACTGTACAGGTTGCTGCCGCACCAGAGACGGGAAACGAGCAAGCTCAGCTACCCCCGCCTTGTCGGCTCCACCTTCAAATTGATCTGGGAAGAGCCGGTGCTCCGCACCCGCGGCGTGATCGCCATGCTGATCTTCGCGAACGTGACGACGCTGCTCACGCCGCTTGTCCTGCCGCTGAGTGCGCCGCCCTTCTCCATGTCGCATACCGAGGTCGGCCTCTTCGGCTTGGCAGGGATCGCCGGGGCTTTGGCCGCTTCTCGTGCGGGCCATTGGGCCGATCGCGGATTTGGCCAGGCGACGACGGGCATTGCACTCGCGCTCATGCTCATCGCATGGCTGCCGATCTCCTTGCTGGATCACTCGATCCTGTGGCTGATCGCCGGTGTGCTCGTCCTCGACTTCGGGCTCCAGGCGGTCCACGTGACCAACCAGGCCCTGATCTATCGCGTCCGTCCGGAAGCGCAGAACCGACTGACGGCAGCCTACATGCTCTTCTATTCGCTCGGCAGCGCGATCGGATCTTCTCTCTCCACGGTCGCCTATACGCATGCGGGATGGAACGGCGTCTGCCAGATGGGCGCGGCGATCAGCCTTACCTCGCTGCTCTTCTGGCTGGCGACAAGACCTACGGGATCCAAGCATGCAGAAGACGCGCAGCGTTGAACGGTTGAGTGAGCTCCGAAGCACTGACCGAAGTTGGCTCAGCCAACGAGCAGCCCCGCGCTATGGCGGGGCTTCTGAGGGAACGGCAACCGCCGCTCCTCGTCGTTTATGCGGCCGGTTCAAAGTCGGTCGAGAGGGACACGGCACGCCATTGGGCAAGGATTTCTACGTCTGATGCGTGCTTGGCTTCGATCGCGGCCAACGTGTCGCTGCCGAGCGGCAACCGCACCGGCGGATTTTCAGCGTCAACGAACGAGATCAAGACCTCTGCCAGCCTGTCGGGATTGCCGGGCTGGTTGTGGCTGATCTCTCTCGCCTTGCTGCGAACGACGCCCGCCGATTCCGCATAGTCCTCGATCTCGACCGGGCTGATGCCGAGTGAGGTCGAGTCGAGGAAGTCGGTGCGGAAGTAGCCGGGTTCGATCGCCGTCGCATGGATACCGAGCGGGGCAAGCTCTGCCGCAAGCGCTTCGGTCAGGCCTTCGACCGCAAACTTCGTCGAGCAATAGACCCCGAAGCCAGGGCCGCTGCGATAGCCGCCGATCGACGAGAAGTTCAGGATGCGTCCCGAACGCTGGCGGCGCATATGCGGCAGCACGGCACGGGTGACGGCCAGCAGTCCGAAGACGTTGGTGCGATAGAGAGCCTCGATCTCGGTACCGCTTGCCTCTTCGACCGCGCCCAGCAGTCCGTAGCCGGCATTGTTGACCAGAACATCGATCCGTCCAAAGCGGGCGATCGCCTGCCCGACCGCCTGATGCGCCTGGGACTCGTCGGTAACATCGAGCGCCACGGCCAGAAGGTTGGGTTGCTCGCCGAAACGCTCGGCGATCGCCTTCGGATTGCGCGCCGTCGCGACGACCTGATCGCCCTTGGCGAGCGCCTTTTCGACAATGAGGGCGCCAAATCCACGGGATGCCCCGGTAACGAACCATGTATGCATGTGAACCTCCTGTTTTGTTTCGCCGCTCCATCGTCGGCGGCTGAGAAGGTTTTACCGCGCTCCATCTGCTGAGATAATCGACTGGATTCTCCTTGAGCTGATGAGTAAGATTCATGAATGAGAACCGTATCGCCTTCCGACCTGTCCTCCTTCCTGGCCTTGGCCCGGCACCGAAGCTTTCGCCGCGCCGCTGACGAGGTCGGCTGCACGCCATCCGCACTCAGCCATGCCCTGAAGGCTCTTGAAGAACGGCTCGATCTTCGCCTCTTCAACCGAACGACCCGCAGCGTCGCGCTGACGGAAGCCGGCGAACTTCTGCTCGCGCGCGTCGCACCCGCCTTCCGCGACATCGAGGATGCGCTTGACGACCTGAATAATTTCCGAGGCACACCTGTCGGGCGCTTGAAATTCAATGCGGCGCGCGCCTCCGCGAAGATGGTGCTTCTGCCTTTGGTCGCACGCTTTCTCGAAGCCTACCCGAAAATCAGCATCGAGATCGTCACCGACAACGACCTCGTCGACATGGTATCGGAGGGTTTCGACGCCGGCGTTCGTTTCGGCGAGGTCATCGCGCAGGATATGATTGCCGTCCCGATCGGGCCGCGCCAGCGCACCGCGATTGTGGCAACACCTTCCTTCTTCGAGCGCTTTCCAAAACCGACCGCTCCCGATCACCTGAGGGAACTCCCCTGTGTTGGACTGCGCTTCGGCAGCGGCCGACTTTACGCATGGGAGTTCGAGCGCGGCGGCGTGGAACTTCAGGTCGAAGTGAGCGCCCCCCTGATCGTCGACGACCAGGACATGATGGTGGACGCTGCCCTTGCGGGCGCCGGCGTAACCTTCACCTTCGAGGATCAGGTGCTTTCGCTGATAGACGAAGGGAAACTTGTTCGGGTGCTCGAGGACTGGTGCCCCTACTACGGTGGTCTCTATCTATACTACCCCAGCCGGCGGCAAATGCCGGCGGCGCTACGCGCCTTCGTCGATTTCATCAGGACTGCGGGCACCGGCCTCACCAAGAGTTAACGCGAAGCTGCTTCAGCGACCGACCGCGCCACGGTCGGACCATGACGCCGCCGCTTCCGGCTAAGGCCGGAACAGGCGAAGGCGCCCCGACGCGGGCCATCCCCTGACTTACGCCTTGGTTTCCATTGCGGACGTAGCAGCCTCCGCGACGGCCAGCTCGGCCATGGCAAGGGCAGCTTCGCGCGTTGCGGCAGCCGCGATGAAGCGGCCATTGTGGCAGAAGCTTGCGCCCGCGACCCCGCAGGCCGCTTCCAGTTCTCCGTTGGTCAGGCCGGCCCAGGCTGCGGGCAGGTCTGCGCGAAGCTCAAAGCCCTCATCGGCCTTGCGGATGCCCGTCAGGCACCAGTCTTTGTCACGCGGGTGAACGACGAACAACAGGTGATCGGCACCGGACTTCACGACGGCCGGACGGAAGGGCATGCCCATCGGCAGCTCGAGGACGCGACCATCCCCGGCACGGGCGATTTGCTGAAGAACGAGTGCCTCGGCTCTGAGCTTGGAGGCGCGCTGGGCGACGCTGGCCTCGACGAGCGCACGGGCAACCGCCAGGGCCGCCTGAAAGCCGCGATCGTCAGCCTCCTGGCCGGCCTCGTCGAAAACCGGCTTCAAGGTTTCCAAAAGCGCCGGCAGGGTGAGCCCTGCGAGCGGCCCGGCAACGGAAGGGTCGAGCGCACCATTATCCACCAGGTCGACCGGAAGCACGAAGCGTGCATCAAAGGCCGCATGGACCGCCTCGATATGGTTCAGGAACGCCTGAAGCGGCGAGATAGTCGCGGCCGTAGTGCTTCCAGATCAGCCCGAACGAACTGTAGGGCTGGCCGTCCTCTCTCAGCGGCGCGCCGCGCTGGTGATGATCGAAGATACCGGCCGCGGCGTCATACTGGCCACCCACATCGTAGACGATACGGTCTGCACCGGGCCTGATCCATTCCGGAGCCCGACTGCGGATCAGACGAGCCTGCGGGAAAAGCCGCGTGAGAATGACGGTGGACAACAGCTCGTCGGCATGGAAGCCACCGGAATGGGTAACGAGAAACGCTGGGATCATCCCGATTGGCCTTATGGTTCGTTGAGTACGGAACGCACCACATAGCCATTGCTTGCTGCCACCTCAACCCACCATCGCTCGTTGCCCGCCTGGAGACCCGCGTGCGTCGCCCGGAGATCTTGGCGGGAGACGGATCGACGGCCGAGACTGGCCGACAATTATTTGGGCGCAGCTACTCCAGATCCATCGTGGTGAAGACGCGGCAATTGTCGGGCGCAGGCGTGCTTTTGCAAATCTGCGCATCGACCAGTTGGTCCACTGCCAGCGTGTTCGTCAGCAGAAGGGCCTTGAACAATTGCCAGAGACCGGGATTGCCAGCCGCATCGCGCGGGCCCTCGGCCAGCATCTGGTAGCGCACGCCCATTTCATCATAGTAGGCCGCCAGCTTTTTGCTGCTGG
Source organism: Sinorhizobium sp. NFACC03 (assembly GCF_900103435.1). NCBI lineage: Bacteria > Pseudomonadati > Pseudomonadota > Alphaproteobacteria > Hyphomicrobiales > Rhizobiaceae > Sinorhizobium > Sinorhizobium sp. NFACC03. The sequence continues at coordinate 110,032 of NZ_FMXF01000003.1, read as the reverse complement.
CTTCGTTTCCAGTCACCATCGGAATCTCTTCGACGATCGTCCCTTCTCCCGCGAGCCGTCGACTGCCTGACGCAAGGACGAGCGTACATGCCTGTGAGCAGGCTCCGAGCGAAACGGCCTTGCCGATATAGGCGGCCCCCTTTTGGTCGTTTGCGGTACAGTTCTTCTGATCGCGCTGACACCCGAAGAAAACGGTCGCGCCCACCGCCACGCTCAGTTTGCTTTTGCGGATGAGGCGGCCGAGTGCCATCGCAGCCGCCATGTCGCCACCGGGCGATCGCAGGACCAATGGCAGCTTGCGGCCTGCGAGCGTCTTCAAGGTTGCCTTCAGCAGGACCGGTGTCTCCGGCCCGATGGTGCCCGCGGCGGAAATCCACTCCGGACATGTCGGCTCGCACCCGGCCTGGTTGGAGCGCACGACGACAAACCGCATCTCCTGCTCAGCCGCCATTGCCGGCCGCTCCATCAACAGGCTTGCGGCCAGCAGACAGATTACCAGCGCAACCCGTAGCAGGCGGGGCGTGGCTGCGCCGACGGGAGAACTCCATATTCGCATTCCGGTCTCCAACCCAAATCCCCTGGTCTAACGCTTCAGGTCCGACATGACGAAAACCCGACAATTGGCGGACGCCGGTACCGTTCTGCAGGTCTCGACCGAGGTCAGCAATTCGACCCCGCCCAGCTGCGTGATCAATTTCATCTCGGTCATCGCGACGGGTTCGATCTTGCGCATATCGGAGGCGGGCGTGATCTTCATCAGATCGATAACCGTGCGGCCGATGCCCATTTCCGCGAGGTAGGCGGTCAACTCGCGCTCCTGCGCCTTGGTCATCTCGTAGATCTTGCGGCTGCCGACATTCCTGCGGCTGACGACCTTCTTGCTGGTCACCTTCTTCTTGCCGTTGACGATACGGTACTCCTCCCGATACCGCGTCTGGGTCTGAACGAAGACAGTGGTGATCTGGTGAACGCCGAGATAGGCCCATTCCCCAGCCACTCGGCGGGTTCCGCCGGCGAACATCAGCGGACAGGCCGAATTGCAGTAGGCTCCGCCCGAATAGGCGATACCGATATAGCGGGCGCCCTTGCCGTCGTTTTCGCGGCAATCCTTCTGCTGCGGCTGGCAACCGATGAAGCGCGTTTTGCCGACCGCCACTTCAAGCTTTCGCGCTCTGATGAGCCGCCCTAGCGCCAGCGCAGCATCGACGTCTCCCCCGGGTGACGTCACCACGACGGGCAGGCGGCGCTTGCCGATGGTTTTGAGCAGCTTCTTGAACTGCGCCGGGCTTTCGCGAACGAGCGTCCCCTCAGCCGATATCCACTCCGGACAGGTTGGCTCGCACCCTGGCTGACCGCTGCGAACCACGAAGAACTGCATGTCAGCGCCGCCAGCCGGCGCCGCTCGAACCGTCGCGGCCGAGGCCAGGAGCCCAACCAACAGACAGACAATGACCACTGAACGCGAGAAAACTTCTCGTGGAAATGCCATGCCGATCAAAAAACTGTCCCTCTCCCGACTGTCCCTGCGCCGGCGGTCCAGGGATCTCGCCCGATCCCTTTTCGCATCAGCGTGGTGCGCGGCCCCCCGCAAATTTCATTCTGGAAATATGACTATCAAAACAAATAGTTCTTTCGCATCCATTGCTGCGATCGTGCGCGGGATGGCGAAAGAGAAATGAAAGTTGCGTCAGTGAATAATGAAGCCAACGATAGCATGGAGCCCGAACATAAGGCAACGATCATGGACGCGGTATCGGCCGCCGGCGCGATGCGATCGACCCACCTAAGCCATTCAGCGAGACGATAGTTGTTCGCGCGGCGGCGATCAGACGCCGAGGGGCTGGATACACCGTCGACGCTTTGACAACATAGGCGCTCAAGGCAGGATTGCGATTCGATGACGATTTTCTTTAAGGCAGCAATTTCCGACGACGTAGCATTCGGAATGATCGAGCGGTGTTTTTCCGATCCGGACGACTATGACGGCTATCTCGATATCTTTGGCGATCACACCGAGCGGACCGTTTCATGGAGCAAGGGCAGGTCGGTGGACGAGTTCAAGGCTGAGATAACCGAAGCATTGCGATCGGCCTGGGAAAGCGCGCGTTTCTGGCAGGTATACGAGCGGCGCGAAGACCGGGACGATGCCGGAACCAATGAAATCCGGCGCGCCGCCATCAATCTGACGCGCACCTATGGCGGCGTCATCGTGATCACGTTGAGCCTGCTTGGCAGACGCAGCAGCACGCACGATCTCGAACTGGTGTTTGTCTGCTTCCAGGAAGACGCCCAACGCCGGAATTTTCGCGTGCGCTACGACGGAAAGTTTATTCCCGCCTGACGCCTCGCGCACGGTGCCGACAATAGCGTTTTTCCGACAAAGCGCTCGTCGGTCGGCACGTCACGTCAACCGATCAGCCATGTATGGGATGCCTACTTCAGGAAAACCCGGAAGCGCCGCATGGCAAAGGCGAAGAGGATGGCGCCGATCAGCAGCAAGGCAAGAAGCTGAGGCCAGACCACGTCCAGACCGGCATCGCGAAAGAGAACCGCCTGCGCCAGAATGACGAAGTGTGTGTTCGGCGCCGCCAGCATGATGTTCTGGATGATCTCGGGCATGCTTTCGCGCGGCGTCATGCCCCCGGAGAGGGCCTGTAGCGGCAAGAGCACAAGCATCAGCAGCAGGCCGAACTGCGGCATGGAGCCGGCAATCGTGGCAAGCAGGATGCCCATTGACGTGGTCGCAAAGAGCTGCAGGGCCGTTGCCAGCAGGAACAGGGCGAACGAGCCCTGCACGGGAACCGCGAGCGCGCCCTTGACCACGAAGATCAGCGAGACCGCCGAGGCGAGCAGCACCACGAGCCCCATCGACCAGACCTTGCTGACCATGATTTCGAACGGGGTCACGGGCATGACCAGGAGGTGCTCCACCGTCCCGTGCTCGCGCTCGCGGATGAGGGCGGCACCCGTGAGCACGATCGACAGGATGGTGATGTTGGTGATGACGTTCATCACCGCGCCGAACCAGCCCTTGTTGAGTTCGGCATTGAAGCGAGCGCGTAAAACCAGATCGACCGGCAGTGGCGTCTCGCTGCGGTGTCGGTCAAGGAAGCCCGAGACCTCGCCGGTGAGGATCTGCTGGATGTAGCCGTTGCCGGAAAAGGCCTGGCTCATGCGCGTCGCGTCGACATTGAGCTGGATCGTCGGGGAGCGGCCGGCCAGCAGATCCGTCTGGAAATTCGGCGGAATGTCGAGCGCGAAGGTATCGAGCCCCTGGTCCATGCGGCGGTCCATTTCCGCCGGCGTGATCATCTGCGGCGGCACGAAATAGGGCGGATAGAAAGCCGTCGAGATCCGCGTCGAAACCGGCGAGCGGTCCTCGTCGACGATGGCGATTGCCGCACGGTTCAAGGTTTCCGGCATTGCGGTCGAGCCCGTATAGACCGACAGCGTGAAGGAATAGACGATCAGGATCAACAGGATGGGATCGCGCCAGAGGCCCCAGAGTTCCTTGATGCCGAGATGGTAGATATGGGACAGGCGCATCGTCACCTCGCCTGTTTCTTGAGGGATAGCGTGCCGATCGTGAGCAGTACGGGCACCGCGATCAGCATCGGCACGAACGCGCCGCCGAGATCACCGAAGCCTAGAGCCTTGGAAAAGGTGCCGCGGGCGATCGTCATGAAATGTGTGGTCGGGTAGATCTGGCCGATGAAGGCGCCCGCCCCTTCGAGCGAGGAGACCGGATCGATCATCCCGGAGTACTGGATTGCTGGGATGAGCGTCAGGATCGCCGTGCCGAAGATCGCGGCGATCTGGCTTGACATGAAGGTCGAGATGACGAGCCCCATGGCCGTTGCCGCCGAAACATAGATCAGGCCCGCGGCCGTCCAGGCGAGCAGACTGCCGGTGAACGGCACCCGGAAGACGAAGATCGCGAATGCGGTTAGCAACACGAAATTGAGCATCGCCAGAGCAACATAGGGAATCTGTTTGCCGATCAGGAATTCGAGCCGCGTCACCGGCGAGACATAGAGATTGACGATCGACCCCAGCTCCTTCTCGCGCACGACGCTGAGCGCCGAGAGCATGGCTGGGATCAGCATCAGTAGGAGCGGGATGACCGCCGGCACCATGGCAACGATGCTCTTGACATCAGGATTGTAGCGGAAACGCGTTTCGATCTTGAAGCTGCCGGTGGTCGCGGCCGCCCCATAGCGTTCGCGGATCTTGCCGGTCAGCCAATGGGCGTGCAGCCCCTGCACATAGCCCTTGACCGTTTCGGCACGGCTCGCCATCGCGCCGTCGATCCAGGCGGCGATCTCCACCGTATCGCCGCGCGCCGCATCGCGGGCAAAGCCCGGCGGGATCTCGATCGCCAGGCTCAGTTCGCCGTTGCGCATGCGCCGGTCGAGATCGGCATAGTCGGTGATCGGATCCTTCTCGATGAAGTAGCGCGAACCGGCAATCTCGAGGATGTAGTCGCGGCTGGTCGTTGTCTGGTCGCGGTCGAGCACCGCGAAAGTCAGGTCCTCGACATCCATGTTGATGCCGTAGCCGATGACGAACATCAGGATCACGGTGCCGATCGTGGCAAGCGTCGCGCGAATGGGATCGCGCACCAGTTCCAGCGCCTCGCGGCGGGTATAACTGAACATCCGCCCGACGTCGAAGAACCCTGGCGTCGAGGACCGCATCGTCTCGGCGTGCCGTTCGGCAATCGGCTCCAGCGGCGCTTTGGCCCTGACCACTGCGGGCGCCGGCTGCTTTGCCCCGGCGATCGCCTCTTCCAGATAAGCGATGAAGGCTTCCTCCAGCGTCGAGGCGGAACGGCTTTTCATGATACCAGCCGGGGTATCGCTGACGAGCACCTTGCCCGCATGCATCAACGACATGCGATCGCAGCGCATCGCCTCGTTCATGAAGTGGGTGGAGATGAAGATCGTCACCTGATCGTTGCGGGAGAGATCGACGAGGATCTGCCAGAAACTGTCGCGCGCCACGGGATCGACGCCGGATGTCGGTTCATCGAGGATGAGGATATCGGGTGAATGGATCAGCGCAACCGCAAGCGAGAGTCGTTGGCGCACGCCGAGCGGCAAGGCGTCCGGCAAGACCTCCATCACATCAGAAAGATCGAAGCGCTTCGCCAGTTCCTCGATCCGCTTGGGAATGCTGTCCGCCGCCATGCCGAAGAGCTTGGCATGCAGTTCCAGGTTCTGCAGGACCGTAAGCTCGGTATAGAGCGAGAAGGCCTGCGACATGTAACCGACGCGATGGCGTACCTCCATGTCGCGCGGGTCGACCTCGCGTCCAAAGAGCTTTGCCGTCCCTTCGCTGGCAGCCAGCAGGCCCGTCAGCATCTTCATCGTCGTCGTCTTGCCGCAGCCATTGGAGCCGAGGAAGCCGAAGATCTCACCGCGGCCGATGCGGAAGCTGACATTGTCGACGGCGACGAAATCGCCGAAGCGCATGGTGAGGTTGTTGGCCTCGATGGCGATGTCGCCGCCCACCCCTTCCGGACGCGGCGGGATGACGACGTCGTGGTGCTCGCGCCTGAGTTCCTCGGGAAGCAGCGCGATGAAGGCGGCGTCAAGCGTGTCGACGCCGGTCTTTTCAAGCAGTTGTTCGGGCGTGCCCGTGGCCAGCACCCGGCCCGCATCAATCGCGACCAGCCAATCGAAACGGGCCGCTTCCTCCATATAGGCGGTTGCCACGATGACGCTCATGCCCGGCCGCTCAGTGCGGATCTCATCGATCAGTTCCCAGAACTGCCGTCGTGACAAAGGGTCCACGCCGGTCGTCGGCTCGTCGAGGATCAGGAGATCGGGATCGTGGATCAGCGCGCAGCAAAGCCCGAGCTTCTGTTTCATGCCGCCGGAGAGCTTGCCCGCCGGACGGTCGGCGAAAGGGGCAAGCCCGGTGCTTTCGAGCAGGCTGGCAATCCGCCTCTCGCGCTCCTCGCGATCGTGGCCGAAGAGCCGGCCGAAGAAATCGACGTTCTCGAAGACGGAAAGGGTTGGATAGAGGTTCTTCCCAAGACCCTGCGGCATGTAGGCAATACGCGGGCAGGTCCGGCGCCGATGGCCGGCATCGGCAATGTCACCGCCAAGCACCTCGACGCGCCCCGCCTGTACGGCGCGTGCGCCGGCGACGAGTGACAGCAGGCTCGATTTCCCAACGCCGTCGGGCCCGATCAGCCCGGCCATGCAGCCCGAGGGTATGTCGAGCGTCACGTCATCCAGCGCCTCGGCCTTGCCATAGGAAAGCGTGACGGCGCCCAGACGAACCACGGGCTCTGCCGGCGGCAGGCCGGCCCGATCAGGGGCTGCCATCACTGCACCAGCGTGCCGGTCTGGCTTGCCGGCCACTCTGCATTCGGATCGACTTTCACATAGGCGACGCCCGGAAGACCGGTTTTCACCATGCGGATGTACTTCTTCAGCAGTTCCTTCGGAATTTGCGCCTTGATGCGGAAGGTCAGCTTCTGCCGCTCCTCTGCCGTCTCGACCGTCTTCGGCGTGAACTGCGCGACGTCGGCGACATAGGAAACCTTGGCGGGAATGATGTATTGCGGTGCGGCGTCCAGTACGAGCCGGACTTCGCTGCCGATCGACAGGCGTCCGGCCTGATCCGTCGGCAGGAAGAACGTCATGTAGACATCGCCGAGATCGACGAGATTAAGCACGCGGCCGCCGGCCGCCAGCACTTCGCCCGGCTGGACCACACGATACTGAATACGGCCGTCGCGCGGCGAGACCAGGGTACTGTCGTTGATGTCGGCGATGATGCTTTCGACCGACGCCTTGGCCGCCTCGACCGAGGCTTCGGCATCGACGACCTGGGACTTCGCCGAATTGATCGCCGCATTTGACGCGGCGAGCGATGCTTCCGCGGCGCTGGCGGCAGCGCGCGCGCCCTCGGCGGTGGCCCTGTCGTCGTCGAGCACCTGTTGCGAAACGGTGCTCGTCTTCACGAGTTGTTCGGACCGGGCGAGCCGCCGTTCGGCAGCGTCCAGTTGTGCGCGCCGCTGCGCGAGGACAGCCTCCGCCGCCGCCTTTTCCGCTTCGCGCTGCGTGACCAGGTTCTTCGCCGCTTCGACGCTGATGATCGCACGCTGCTGCTGCGCTTCGGCCTGCCGCTTGTGCGCTTCCAATTGCACGGTATCCATCTGGGCGAGCACCTGGCCGGCAGTGACGAAATCGCCCTCATCCACCAGGATTTCCCTTATCCGGCCTGCCGTCTTGGTCGAGATGTCGATCTCAACTGCTTCGATGCGTCCGTTGCCGCTCGCGATCCCGGCGGGTAGCGCATTGCGATCCATGTTCTGCCAGGCATAGTAGCCGCCCGCGAGCGCCAGAATGACCAGACCAACCAGGAGCCAATTCTTCCGGGCTTTTTCCATTTCAGCGTCCCACCATCAAAACGGACCACGAGAATAGCCCGCGACCACTCAAACACAACCGGGAATAGGCCCGAAGGACGAGGCTGCCGCATTGACTCATGTCAATTGCGGGTCAGGCGCCTTGGTGCCAAATGCCGGGTTGTTATTGGGATCTGTGGCTCTTGATCGCTTGGGACGGCGAAGCCCGTCCTCGCCGTTCGAGCAAACGGGACCTCTGTTCAGTACGCGCTCGGTCGGACTATCGGCCAGATCCGTGGCCGTGTGGCCTACCGCGCCAGCGCCACGCGACGTCCGCTGACGGGCTGTTCCAATACATCCATCTGCACGTCGTAAATCCGCGCCAGTTCTTCCGGCGTCATGATGTCGGAAGGCGTGCCCTCGGCAATGAGGCGGCCGGAATGGAGCGCCACGATACGGTCGCAGAAGCGGGCCGCCATATTGATCTCGTGCAGTACCGAGATGATGGTGATGCCCTTGTCCCGGCAGAGATCGCGGGTCAGTGCCAGCACCTCGAGCTGGTGGCCGATGTCGAGGGCGGAGATCGGCTCGTCGAGCAGCAGGCAGGTGGCATCCTGGGCGACGAGCATGGCGAGCCAAACGCGCTGGCGTTCCCCACCTGAAAGACTGTCGACCTCCCGGTTGACGAACGGGTCGATACCGGTGACCTCGATCGCCTCTTCGACCTTCGCCTTGTCGGCCGCCCCGAAGCGGCCGAGCGCGCCGTGCCAGGGATAGCGGCCGAGTGCGACCAGCTCCCGGGTAAGCATACCGGGTGCCGGCGGCGTATTCTGCGGCAGATAGCCGAGCCGCCGGGCGAAGGCCCGCGTTCCCCAGCCAGCAAGCGGCTTTCCCTCGAAATCGATACGCCCCGTGGTCGGCGCGAGCTGTCGCCCGATCAGCTTGAGCAGCGTCGATTTGCCGGAACCATTATGGCCGATCAGCGCGATGGAATGTCCTGCCGGGATCTCCAGCGTCAGCGGGTGCAGCAGGTTGCGCCCATCGATCGCAAAGCTCACATCATGAAGCGACAGTACGGCCTGGTCGCGGGCGATGGGTGGAGTTTCAGTCGCGTGGTTCTGCATCTTTTCGTTCCGGGCAGGATCGCTGGACCTGCTGTTGGTCTCATCGATAGATATCATTGACGGCAAAAGGTCGAGGCATTGATCGGGCAGGCTGTGCCGCATTTCTTCAGGCCGTCGAGCTTATAGCGGATGCAGCAGATCTTTCGCTGGAGACAGGCACCGCCCGCGGCATCCGGGACCGTCTGCGTCAGCCGAAAAAGGGGATGGTCCGCAGCCATCAGCGTCTCCATCTCACGCAAGCGCGCCGCAACATCGGCCGGCATGGCCTCCTGTGGCCAGAGATCATGGACATGACGGCGGGCGCGGCAAAACGCGAAGGACGCATTGCTCCAGTGCACCCGTTCGGACGTGGCCGTCACGTTCGCCATCCGGACGATCAAAGGTCGCACATTGTCTTCGACAATCCCCCGCAGGCGCGCGCTCAACGGAGCGGGAGCCGCGCGTTTCAGAGCGAACCGGACGGGCGTCGCCATATCGGATAGGCCGACCTGAACGTCCGGCAACGTCATCGAAAACCAGATGTCGTGAACGAGGCCATAGGCGATAACGGGTCTGAGCAGCCGGCCGAAGTAACCCTGCGTCCATAGCGACGCCGCGGCCCGGCGATCGCCCGGCCCCCACCGCCGCAACAGTCCATCCAGTGCGTTCGCAACCGGCCCTGGCTCGAGAATGCTGTCCAGGCTGAGGAGATCATCGTCTTCAGCCGGCACCGCGTGGCTCAGGGCTGCATCCGCGAACGGAATCGGAAGCGCCGGAAGCTGGTTCACCATCATCTCTGCCGCCCCAGAAGCCAGATGAGGTAGGGCGCGCCGACGAGGGCAGCAAAAAGGCCGAGCGGCAGTTCGTAGGGGAAGGTCGCCGTGCGGGCGCCGAAATCGGCAAGGGTCATCAGGATCGAGCCGAGCAGGAACGAGCCCGCCAGGTGCTGCGGCGTCGTGACGAGACCGGCGCGCAGGACGATATGCGGCGCGACGAGCCCGACAAAGCTCAAGGGCCCGACAAGCAGGGACGCCGCGCCGGTCGCAGCACCTGAAAGAAGCAGGAGAAGCACGCGGCTCAACCGCACCGACAGGCCGAGCGACAGGGCGATCGACGGCCCGAACGGCAGGATCGTCAGCCAGCGGCTCAACAGCAGTGCGGCGGCAAGGACGAGCAAAGAGAGAATAGCGAGGAATATTGCGGTCGCCGGCGTTGCCGTGGATGCCGAACCGCCGAGCCAGGAGAGAATTTGCCAAGACCGCTGATCACCGATCGCCAGCAGCGCCGACAGGACGGCCGAGCTGAAGGAACCGACCGCCACGCCCGCAAGCAGCAGCTTTTCCGGCGGCAGATGCCGGCGGCTGGCGAAGAGGAGCACCGCCAGCATGGCAATGAGCGCACCGAGCCCGGCGCCAGTGAAAACCACGACTGTGCCGCCATCGGGCGCGAAGGTGAGCGCTGCGGCAAACCCAAGGCCGGCACCACCGCTGACGCCGACGACCTCGGGGCTGGCCATCGCATTGCCGGTCATGCGCTGCAGGATCGCGCCGGTCACGGCCAGCAGGCCGCCGGCCGCGGCAGACGCCAGGAGCCGAGGCCATCTGAGCGGTGCCAGATCGAGCGTTTCCGCCCAGCTCAGGATCTTCCAGCCATGCCCGGACGGCCCGACGAAGAATGCGATCGCGACAAGGAACGGCACGAGAACCAGAAAGGCGGCGAATGCTGTTTTTAGATTGCCGCGATGAACGCTTTCGCGCACCTCGTGCGGCACTTCCATGCTTCGCACCTTGGGCAGAAGCCAGAGCAGCAAAGGACCACCAACGAGTGGGGTGACCGCGCCCGTCGGAAAATTCTCGCTCGAGGCGCGCGCGAGTGTCTGCACGATGCCGTCGCAGAGCCATAGGAAGAGTGCGCCGGCGAGCGGCGACAGCGCAACGATCGCCGCCGGTCGGCGGGCGCCGCAGGCGCGCACGAAGGCTGGGGCGGCAAGGCCGACGAAGCTCACCAGGCCAACCGCTGAAGCGACGAAGCCGGCAAGCGCCGTGGCGATCGCGGCAACCGCAAATCGGATGCCGCCGAGATTGACCCCCAGGCTGCGCGCGCTCGTATCGCCAAGCCCCAACAGCAGCAACGGGCGGATCAACAGACACCCGGCAAGCAGGCCAAGGAGCACCAACTCCAGGCCAAGGCTTTGGAACACTGACCAGTCCTGCTGGCTGAGCGATCCGCCGTTCCAGGTCACGAGCGACATGAGGTACTCGCCCCGCGCGAGCGTCATCGCTGCGGACAAGGCTGCGGCTGTCACCCCCACAAGCAGGCCGGAGACCACCATCGTCACCGGCTCGAAAGCGCGACGCCAACCGAGCGCGAAGACGATCGCCGCTGCGCCGGCGGCGCCGGCGAGCGCGACCAAAGTTCGGTGGCCATCGACGATCTCGGGAACATAGAGCGTCGCTGCGACGATCGCGAACTGGGCGCCCGCCGAGATGCCGAGGGTCGAGGGATCGGCAAGCGGATTGCGCAGCAATTGCTGGAGAAGCGCCCCGGATAGGCCGAGTGCGGCGCCCGCGACCAGAGCGACCGCTGCCCTCGGGAACAGGCTATAGGCCAGGATGATCTTGTCGAGCGTGAGCTCGGCGGGAGGGGCCAACAGGTCTCCCCATTGCGAAAACGGGACCTGGCTCGATGCGGCCAGCGCGAAGAGCATGAGGCCGGCGAGCAGGCTGGCCGACAGGAAGGACCATGCCCGCATCGTCATCCGCGCCGGTCTCCTGCAAGCATCGCCTCGGCAAAGAGGCGCGCAAACCGCAGGCCCGCAGTAACACCGCCGTAGGGATTGACGTTGGCGAGCTGGATGACCCGCCCCTTGCGGACCGGCTCCAACGAATTCCAGATGATGCTGTTTCGAAGGCCACTGCGCGCCTCGACGGGCACCTCGGAGACAATGACGATGCGCGCGTCGGGATCGGCCGCAAGGTTTTCGATCGGGACGGGTGCCGCAAAGGTGAAGCGCGAACGATCCGTCCAGGCATTCGGCAGCCCGAGCCGGGCGAGCATGTCGCCGAACATGCTGTCGAAACCAAAGACGCGGACATGCCGCGCGTCGCCGATATTGACGATATAGGTGGACCTGTTCGCGAAGGGGGCGACCGTCTGCCTGGGAGCTTCGATTTCGCCGGCTATTTCCTTCAGCAGCGCCTCCGCTTTGTCGGAGCGTCCGAGACGCTCGCCGAGCGCCTTCACCGCTGCGAGCGCCTTTTCGAAAGGCGGCTCGCCCCGCACATAGAATGGCAGGGAGAAAAGCGGCGCGATCCGGCCGAGCGCCGCCTCGTGGCGTACATAGAACGGCGAGATCAGGATCAGGTCCGGCCTGAGCAGGTGGAGCAGCTCGAAGTTGGGCGAACCACGCAGACCGAGATCGACGACATCTGCTGGCAATAGGGGCTCGACGGCACCGCTTCGAAACTGAATGAGCTCCGTCGCGGCAACCGGAGTAAGGCCGAGCGCGCACAGCGTCTCCAGCATCGCCCAGTCGATCGCGGCAATGCGCAAGGGCGCGCCGGCCCTGACCTCAGGCGCGGCGAAGAAAAGCGCCGCGCCGAGAAGCAGCTCCCGGCGACTGACAAAAGGACCCAATGCCCGCTCTCTCAATTCGCTACCAGCTATAGGTCAGCTTCCCCATGAACGTGCGGCCGTCGCCGTAGTAGCAGCCGAAGGAACTGCAGCTTGCGACATAGTCCTTGTCGAAGAGATTTTGAACGTTGAGCGACGCCTTGTAACCATTCTTCTTATAGGAGAGCGCGAAATCGGCGAGTACGACCGAGTCCAGGTTGAAGGTGTTGGCACTGTTGCCATAGCGCTGACCGACATAGCGCACGCCCGCCCCGACGCCGAGACCTTCGAGCGCCGTGTCTTCCTGGAAGGTGTAGTTCGCCCAGAGGCTCGCCATATGCTCCGGCACGTTTTCGACGCGATTGCCGTCGTCGGCGCCTGCTGCGATGTGGGCATCCGTGTAGGTGTAGGCCGCCCGCAAATCGAGCCCTTGTGTTATGCTCGCGACACCTTCGAGTTCCAGGCCGCGGACATTGACCTCGCCGATCTGCGACGAAATGCCGGCGATGGTGCGCAGCACATTCTTCTGCTTGAGGTCGTAGACGGCCGCCGTGAAGAAGCCGTTCCAATCCGCTGGTTCGTATTTCACGCCGAGCTCGACCTGCTCGCCCGAAGTCGGCTCGAATGGCCTGCCGTCCGGACCCGCGCCGATCACCGGCTCGAAGGACGTCGAGTAGCTGACATAGGGCGCAATGCCGTTGTCGAAGACGTAACTGAGGCCGGCCCTGCCGGTCAGCTCATGATCGTCCTGGTCGAGCGGACGGGAAACGCGCGAGAGCCCATTGAGCGACGTTCCCGAACTGCTGGTCCAATCCTGCCTGAGGCCCAACGCTGCGCGCCAGCCTCCGAGTGCCAGTTCGTCCTGCACGTAGACGCCAAGCTGCGAAAGCTCGCTATCGACAGTCGTATCGAGCGTCGGCGCGATCAGCCGGATCGGTCCGCCATAGCTTGGCGAACGCACGTCGAGCGGTGTCGCCTGGAAGAAGCGGGTCCGCACATTGTTATCGAAGTAGCGATAATCGAGGCCCACAAGCAGCGTATGGTCGACCTCGCCGGTCGAGAATTCGCCTTGCAGATTGTTGTCGATATTGACGGTGTTGAGCGCCTCGTCCTGGAAAGTCGCGTTTCGGCGGAGTGTGCGCCCGTCGGCCGCAAGACCAAGCGTCGACATGCCAAGCGATTGGTAGTCCCAGTCGAGGTCGGTGTAACGGAAGTTCTGCCGGAAGATCCAGCTCTCGCTCAGGTGCTGCTCGAGTTCGTATCCGAGGTTTGTAAGCGTGCGGCTGGAGCGGTCGAAGGATTCGTCGCCGACATAAAAATCACGCGGCAGGCGAAAGTCGGTGGCGTTCAGTGTATATTGCGGCGGCAGGCCCGAGGGCGTGCCGGGGTTGTCGTGCTGGACGCTCGCAAGGATCGTCAGTTTCGTATCCTCGTCCGGCTGCCAGGTGAGCGCCGGCGCGATAAAATAGCGATCGTTGTCCAGTTCGTGGACCTGCGCAGCGGCGTTCTTGCCAAGACCGGTCAGCCGGTATGCATAATCCGCCTCCTCGCCAAGCGTGCCGCCGAAATCGAAGAACCCACCAAAAGTCTCGTAGCTTCCACCCTGCACGCCGACTTCGCCGAAATTCTCGAAGACCGGCCGTTTGCTGATCATGCTGATGATACCGCCCGGATTGCCCTGGCCGTACATGACCGAAGCGGGTCCGCGAAGGACGTCGATGTTTTCAAGCCCGTAGATTTCAACGGCCGGTGCGCCGGCGGTGCGCATCATCCTGAGCCCGTTCAGGAACTGGACCTGGCGACCGTCGAAACCGCGGATGATCGGCGTGTCGAAACGCGGGTCGGCACCGAAGGGCTGTGCGAAAACGCCGGGCGTGTAATTCAGCGCCTGCCCCACGGTCTGGGCACCCTGCGCCTCGATCTGGTCATGGGTGATGACGGACACCGACTGCTGCGTCTCAAGCAGAGGCGCGCCGGACTTCGAAGCGGTGCGGCTCGACTTCGCCACATAACCCTCGACCGGGCCGCCGGCCTCGCCGTCGCCTTTCGCGACGATCGCCTCAAGCTTGGTCTCGGCTTGCTGCTGTGCCATGGCGGTCTGTCCGACGGACCCCATGAAAGCGACGGACGTTAACAGCAGCCAATGAACGCGTGACATGGGATGACGAAAGCCTCTGCGCGCGTGGCATCTGCGCGCTCAATCTGGAGTAATTTTGTCATCTTTCTATAGCCAAATTTTCCGGCATTCCAATAACTCGGCACAGGATTTTTCAGAACTATCAGTTATGGTACATGTGCACAGCATCGTTTTCAGTTATCGCACTCGAGGCCTCATGTCGGCTCCAAAATCGCCACGCGCCGCGACCTTCGAACTTCGCCACCTGCGCTATTTCATCGCTCTCGTGGAGGAAAAGAACTTCGAGCGGGCGGCCGCCCGGCTCGGCATTGCCCAGCCCGGCCTCAGCCAGCAGATGCTCAACCTGGAAAGCCTGGTCGGCATTCCGCTGCTGAACCGCGCGAAACGTTCCGTGCAGCTGACACTGTCGGGGCAATTGCTGTTTGACGAAGCCCGAAAGATTGTCGCCCAGGCCGACCTCGCCCTGTCGGAACTGCAACGGGTCGGCCGCGGCCAGACGGGCAGAATATCGATCGGCTATGTCGCTTCGGCCGCCTATTCGGGCGTGCTGACGGAATCTCTGACTGCTTTCCGACAGGAATTTCCCGACATCGAGCTTCAGCTTGTCGAGATCGAAATGCGCCAGCAGCTCACGATGATTTCGGAAGGCGAACTCGACTTCGGCTACATCCGCCCGCCGGCGCCGATCCCGGCCGGCCTGACGACGACCACCGTGTTGCGCGAGCCGCTGGTCGTGGCGCTGCCGGAGGCGCATCCCCTCGCCGCCCAGCATGCGATCGATCTCGCAGCGCTCTCGGACCAGACCTTCATAACGCCGCGCCAACCCGCCGATGTCGGCTTCCACTCCAATACACTCGACGCCTGCAAGGACGCTGGGCTCACGCCAAAGGTCAGCGCGACGGGCCGTGATTTCACCACCATCATGAGCATGGTCGCCGTGGGGCTCGGCATCGCGCTTGTGCCGCAGTCGCTACATTGCCTGCAGCTTCCCGGCGTGCGCTATGTTTCACTGGCGCGAAACCGCGTCACGTCGGACCTCGCCGTCGCCTATCGCAAGGTCGAAGGCTCGGCGGCCGTGCGCGCCTTCGTCGCCCACCACCGGCGAGGCGCCTAGGGCTTCGCGCAGACCTTCGCGGATCGCGGCGCGCGTCGGTAACGTCAGAGATGCTGCGGATGGCGCGGATCATCATGCGGCTTCAGAAGGAAGCGACGGGCCACGTCGCGATAGCCGCAATAGACGAGGCCGCCGTTGATCGCCAGCAGCGCACGTCTGTGCCGGCGATAGAGCGCCGGGATCTGGTACCAGGGAATACCCGGCCGCTGGTGATGCAGCACATGCAGGTTGTTGTAGAGAAACAAGAGACCGAAAAGCGGCGTGTCTTCGACGATCGCCGTCCGTTCCTCCTGATGGCCGGCATAACGATGTTCCGCATAGGAGCGAAGCCTGGTCAGCGCCGCACCGACATAGACGAAGCCGAAAAGGTAGAGCCAGAGCGGCATGCCGCAGACCGCGACGACCCAGGCGAGCACGATGGCGACGCCTGCCCCGTGCGAGAGCCAGATCCTTGCCCGCTCCCTGTCACCCCGCACGATCAGCACCAGTTCCTGTGCGAGGAAGCTCAGGATCATGACCAGCGGCCCGAGCGTCAGCCGGCCGAGCAATGTCGTATTCCACTCTGCAAGCTTCCGCCCCACCTTGCCCATGCCTTCCCAGGCGGCCCGGGTGAAATAGGAGGACTCCGGATCCTCGATCGGATCCGTCAGATGTTCGTCGCGATGGTGGACGAGGTGGCCTTCCAGATAGATCGCATAGGGCAGCCAGAGAGACAGCGGCGGCCATCCGATCGCATCGTTAATGCGCTGATTGCGCGTAGGGTGCCCGTGAATGACTTCGTGCTGCAGCGACCCGTGCCAGGCAATGAGCCAACCGCCAAGACCGATCACGAGGACAATCGGAAGCGACTGCCAGAACCAGGTCAGAGCGAGAAAGCCACCATAGATGACGAGGGCCAGAGCAACGGTCTGCCATTCCACGTGGGCGATGGCAGTTAGGTTCGATTGTGGGGGCAGCGCATCAGTCGACATGCGGTCTCCGGCCGGAAAAGCGATAGATTTCAATCGCCAATATAAAAAGCCGGCCAATGGGAACGCGCCGCATGGCTTTGCGGCGAAGCGGCGCAAACTGGAATACTGCTTGCGCCAAACGTCACACAGGTAAAATATTTATTCTATGTAATTTATATTCTATTTCTCGACCGTTATTTTCGCAACGGGTCGCCATGAAACGCTACCGATGAACCGTCAGGCGATCGTCGGGTACCCCTGACCGGCGGCATCGCGATCAAGCGCTGCCAGGGCCTCGTAGTCGCTGTCTCCGAGCAGGCTGATACCGCGCAGCGAAAGCGTATCGCAGATCTCCGCAAGCGCCGGATCGGCAATGGTTTCCGCAAGCACGCGGCGCAGCAGCACGAGATCCTTTGCCGGCGTCGATGCCGCGGTGATGAAAGGCAGACCCGGACCCTTTTTTGTCTCCGCCAGGATGCGCACGCCAGCGACGCGATCGGGGTCGAAGCGCAAGGTGTTGCCGAAGGTCACGCAGTCGATCGCCGCGATATCGGCGACCCCGCTCGAAACCGCGTCGATGCTCGCCACATGGCCGCCGGTCTGAAGCACCGACGAGAAGAACCGGCCGTCGATCGCATGGGGCGCCACAGAGGCGCGGAACAGGTTGTAGCCGGAATTGCTGCCGGGATCGTTGATCGCCGCGCGTGCCCCCCGCAGATCTTCGATCGAGCGCGCGGCGGACTTGGCGTTGACGATGATGAAGCTGCATTTGAGCGGACCATCGCAGCCCGGCAGTCCGTAGACCGGCGTCGCCACCAGTTGCAGCTGACCGCGCAGGCGCTGGACATAGGGATAGCCGCAGGTCTGGCCGAACAGGAGGTCGGGACGAAGCCACGCCTCGTCATAGCGCATATCCTCTTGCAGAGCCGTGGGCGCATCGACCCCCACGGCGCGAAGGCGGTCCGCCAGCGCCTCCCAGAACTGCCGCATCGCGTCCTTCAGCGGCGCCGGACTGACATACATGGCAAGACTTGCGATGGGCATGAGCGACCTCGGAGCAACCTCGTGAAGGCGATCAAAAACCTATGCATTGCATAGACTTAATTCGCAAACGAAATCTAAGCGACCCCGAGCGCCACCCCAACAATAAAAGACTATTGCACGCGCTTCAGGATCTCTGCCGCGACTTCCGTGGCGCTCGCCGGATTCTGGCCGGTGATCAGTTCGCGGTCGACGATCATGTTCGGCTGGAAGGGCGTATCACCGTTGGCGATTGCGCCGCCCGCCAAGGCTAGCGCATCCTGCGGATAGAACTTCATCTCGCCGCCCTTCAGCAGCGGCTTGGCCATTTCTTCCTCGCCATTGCTGAAGACCGTCATCCGATAGCCGGCATAGATCCAGCCGGCATCGGCGGCAGCCTGACGGCCCGCTGCCAGTTCGCCGGTAAACGCAACTGGCTCGGACAATGTCGACAGAAGCGCGATCGGCCCGTGGCACATCAGGGCGGTCGTCTTGCCGCTCGCGTGAAAATGCCGAAGCAACTCGCCGAGGTCCGCGTCGACAAGCAAATCCTGCATCGGCGCATGCCCGCCCGGAACATAGACGGCATCGAAATGGTCGTAGCCGATCTGTTCCACCCGCGACAGACTGACAACCGGTGTCTCGGCCGGCGAGGTGATCTTGAGCTTGCCGAGCAGCGCTTCGCTTTCCCGCATCGCCGTTTCATCGCCGCCGAAATACATCCTGTCGATCGACGTACGGTCGACGCTGGGGGCCATGCCCTTCGGCGTCGCAAAGGTCACCTCATGACCGGCGTCCATGAACGCCTTTACCGGCTGCATCAATTCGTTGAGGTAGAAGCCGGTCTCGAAAACCTTGCCATCCTTGAGGTCCAGGCTGTTTTCATCCGAAAGCACTACCAGGATATTGGCGGCATACGCGTGCGTGGCGCCGAGGACGATTGCCATCGTGGCTGCCAGGTTCATCAGCATTTTCATCTCTAAGTCTCCGAATGGAGGTCTCACGGCCTCCTGCAACTGGGGTGCTTCAGGCGACGAGAACGTCGCGCAGGGCCTCACCGACGCCTGTGGCGGACTGCGGATTCTGGCCGGTGATCAATCGGCCATCGACGACCACCTTCGACGTCCAGTCCGGCGCCGGGTGATGCCGCGCGCCGCGCTCGACGAGCATGGTGGCGAGCAGGAAGGGCACGGTCTTGTCGAGACCGACGGCGCGTTCTTCTGAATCGGTGAAGGCGCTGACATCGCGACCGGACACCAGGTAGCTGCCGCCGGAAAGCTTGACGTTTACGAGCGCCGCCGGGCCATGGCACACCGCCGCGACAGCACCGCCGGCCTCGAAGATCGAACGGGTCACCCGGTCGACCGCGCCGCTTTGCGGCAGGTCCCACATGGCGCCGTGGCCGCCGGCGAAAAAGATCGCAGCGTAGCGCGAGGGGTCGACCTCATCGAGCTTGGCGGTCGTGCGGATCGCGGCGCGAAACGCCTCGTCGTTCCAATAGCGCTGGTTGATCGTGTCTTCGAGATCGAGACCGTCGATCGGCGGTTCACCCCCTTTGATCGACGCGAATTCGACGGAGATCCCAGCCGCTTCGAGCACGGCCAGCGGGTGCGTGACCTCACCGAGATAGAAGCCGGTCGGCTGGCCGCCGTCGCCCTTGGTGCCGTGGCTGGTGAGAACGAAAAGCACGGGTTTTCCGGCTAACGGGGCTGTCTCCGTCATCATCACTTCCCTTTTTGGAATGGGCCCGACGTCGCGGGCGTTGCTGATGGCGTCTATTTATTAGCTTCGATATCGGCGATAAATTCGCCTTTAGGGAAATGATTTGGTCTTGAAAGGCAAAAATGCGTCGCTTCGATCACCTCGCCGATGTCGAGGCTTTCATCACGGTCATGGACAGGGGTTCGATGACGGCCGGCGCCGTGGCGCTTGGTACGACGCCTTCGGTGCTAAGCCGGGCGATCACCCGGCTGGAAACGAAGCTCGGGACCCAACTGATGCGGCGAACGACGCGGCGCATCAGCCTTACGGAAGCGGGACGCACCTATCTGGAACAGGTCCGCTCGGCGTTCGAGACGATCGACCAGGCCGAGCGGGCCGTTCAGGGCGAGGGCGTTCTGGCCGGGCGGGTCCGCCTCAGCGTTTCCACCACCTACGGTCATTTCCGCCTGCCGGAAAAGCTGACACGCTTCGCGCTGAAGCACCCGTCCGTCATCGTCGAATTGTCGGTTGCCAACCGCAACGTCGATCTGGTCGCCGAAGGCTACGACCTCGCCATACGACTTGGTCAGCTTCCCGATAGCGGCATGATCGGGCGAAAACTCGAGGACGCACCGCTAAGGTTGGTGGCATCTCCCACCTATGTGGCGCGGCGCGGACTGCCGCGCTCGATCGACGATCTCGTGACGCATACGTGCTTGCCGTTCATCATGCCGAGAACCGGCCGTCCCGGGCCGTGGCTGTTCCGGGTCGATGGGAATGACATCGAGTGGGTGCCGCAGGGTCCTGTCCATATCGAGAATGATGTCCTCGGCACCGTGTCGCTGGCGGAAGCAGGCCTTGGCATATGCCAGACCTACGACTTCGTCGTGCGCGATCGCCTGGCGCGGGGAAGCCTGGCTGAACTGCTGCCGGATTCCGGCGGCCGGTCGCGTCCCTTCTCCCTCATCTATTCGCCGCATCGCCACCTCTCGGCCGCAACGCGAGCGCTGATCGATTGCCTCTTGGAGTAAGCTGAACAGGCAAAGGCTGCCGCAGGACATGCGGCAGCCCGCGCATAGGACGCCTCAGCCGTGCCAGTGCGAGCAGCGGATCACGCTGCAGAAATTACCGCGGTGGAAGTACGGATCCTTGTCGGCGATGACATCGGCCTTGACGTTGCCGAAGGTCGTTTCGGGCTTGTGCTTGATGCCATCGTAGAAGGCCTGGATGATATCCTCCTTGAAATCAGGCGTGCGCGGGAAGGCATTGACGACTGCTTCGCGCTCGGCGTCGGAATATTGCTTGTAGGTGAGACCGAGCACGTCCATTTCGACACCGGCGGTCACGAGCGCCACGACCGGATGCATGTGCTCGGGCACGCCCGGCGTGGTGTGCAGCGCAATTGCCGTCCAGACCGTGTAGGCTTCTGCTTCCGAAATGCCGTGACCGCGCAAAAAGTCGCGCGCCGCATGGGCGCCGTCGACTTCGAAGCGCTCATGCTTGCTGCTGTGGCTCGGCATCAGGCCGATGTCATGAAACATCGCACCGGCATAGAGCAGTTCGCGGTCGAAGGTCAGCGCGCTATGAATGCCCGCGAGTGCACCGAAATGATAGACGCGGCTCGAATGGTTGAAGAGCAGTTCCGTCTCGGTGTCGCGGATGTACTCGGTAATGGCTTTTGCAAGTTTGCTATCGGGAATGGCGGCGTCTTTGACGATGAGCGACATTGCTTTCTCCTGCGCTTTCTACTCGCCAGCAGGATAGAAATCGCCTATTTTGTCTGCAATCGGCGTGATACGTGATATCAGGACAAATCCAGATGGAGGCGGACGCACATGCAGGCGAAGACGAGAACGATCGTGATGGTGGCGCTACCCGGCGTTCAACTTCTCGACGTCTCCGGCCCGTTGGATGTCTTTGCAGAAGCGAATGCGCAAGTCGGCCGCGAGGCCTATAGCCCTCTCGTCGCAGCAGCCGAGCCAGGACCGCTCCGCAGCTCGTCGGGCGTGCGGCTGATGCCGGACCGCGTCATCGGCCGCGACTTCGATGACACGATCGACACGCTTCTTGTCGCCGGATGCCCGAATGCGGCGGAAGTGCCGGCAGATGGGGTCGTTCTGGATTGGCTGCGGCAGCGGGCTCCCACGGTCCGGCGCTATGGCTCGGTCTGCAGCGGCGCCTTTTTCCTCGCGGCAGCTGGCTTGCTTACGGGGCGACGCGTGACGACGCACTGGGCCGTCGCCGAAGAACTCGCGCGGCGCTTTCCTGACGTCACCGTCGACGAGGACGCGATCCATGTCAGCGACGGGCCGGTGCGCACGGCGGCCGGCGTGACGGCGGGGCTCGACCTGGCGCTGGCACTGGTCGAGGAGGACCTCGGGCATGAGATCGCCAAACGCGTGGCGAGCCAGCTGGTGATGTTCTTCAAAAGGCCCGGCGGGCAGATGCAGTTCAGCCGCAAGGGCGAGGCCATGCCAGCGGGCCGGTCCGCGCTTCAGGAATTGCAGCGCTGGATCGCGGCCAATCCCGCGCACGATCACAGCGTTGCAAGCCTCGCCAGCCGGATGGATCTCAGCCCGCGCCATTTCTCCCGGCTCTTCCGCAGCGAAGTCGGCATCACCCCGGCAACCTGGGTCGAGGAGGCGCGGGTCAACGCTGCCCGCCGCCTTCTCGAGCAGGGACACGAAGCGCCCAAGCAGGTCGCCGCTCAATGCGGCTTTTCCGATGCCGATACGCTGCGCCGTGCCTTCATGCGCCATGTCGGCGTGACGCCGGCAGAGTACCGAAAGCGCTTCGCCAGCCCGGCTCTTCCGGCCGGATAAACTGGCAGGCTGCCGCCCCTACTCGGCCGCCTGAACCCTGCCCCGCTGTGTGCCCATATAGGGAAGCGCGAAGAGATAGAGGCCGGTCGGCACAAGCACGGCAAGCGGCGGCAGTGGCATGAGATAGACCCATTCGGGAAGCGTCGTCAGAGCCATGCCGGCAAAGATCGCCGCAACGGCCAGGGAGAAAAGCACCGACGTCCAGCGATGGATTGTTCGGATGAGAGCGGTCATTTCTGGCACCTCGTTGTTTGAGAAAGGGTCCTGAAGCCGGGAGATGGTCAGTCGAGCTTTGCGACAACTTCGGCCAGCTGGTCGATGAAGCGTCCCCACCCGACGGTTGCGCCCTGGTAGTAAGACTTCTGATCCGCCTTGAAGCCGCGCTGTTCCATACGCAAGTTGGTGCCGCCGTTGGTGGGAACGAGTGTCCAGGTGACGACGCTGGTGAGATCTTTTGTGTCCCAGCGATAGGCGAGCGAGCGGTCCTTCTCGATCGTTTCGACTTCGCAATCGACCTGTCCCCAGTCGGCCGAAAGCGTGAAGCGACGGCCCACTTCGGGCACGAAATCGTTCCGCATCAGCCATTCGGCAATCAGATGGGGCTGGGTCAGCGCGCGCCAGATCTTTTCCGGCGCATGAGAAAATTCGCGTTCGACCACGACAGAGCGTGTTGTTTCGGTTGTTTCGTTCATTGGTCCATTCTCTTTAGTAAATCATCGAGATCATCGAAACGCTCCTGCCAGAAGCTGGCCATCTCGGTCGTCCAATCGACCAGGGTGGCAAGAGCTTCGCGCTTGGCGCTGTAATAGGTGTAACGGCCTTCATGCCGATCGTGCACGAGCCCTGCCGCCTTCAGGATCTTCAGATGTTTGGACACGACCGGCTGCGAAACCCCGGCATCGGCCAGCAATCCGACGACCGTCGTATCTCCTTGGCGGCAGAGGTGTTCGAAGAGCCCGCGACGTGTGGGATCTGCAAGCGCCCGAAATACCGCATCCTGTAACTGCGACATGTCTCATACCCAATTGGCTATGGGATGACATATAGCCAATTGACTATGCGTTTGTCAAATGCTTTGCGGAAACCCGTTTTCCAGGTCGGTCCGTCCGCGGAATTGGAGCAGATAGGCGAGAGACCAACTACTTCGGGGAGACGTCGGTCGCCTCGCCGATCGCGTGGAAATGCCCGCCCGCGACATAGTGCAGGCTGCGCAAGGCCGGGTCAGCCGTCTCGAACATCCAGTGCCCATCGCGAAACACGCGATCATCCGCCCAGACCGCGATGACCTCGCCGATGAAGAGCTCATAGCGGCCCTGAATGGATGGCTCGGAGATCGTTCGGCAGACCAGCCAGGCGGAACAACCGGCAACGAAGGGCAGGTCATATTCCGGCATCTCGAAGAGTTCCACGCCGGACCTGCGAAGCTTGTCGGGCTCGTCGTGCCGGCCGCCATGCTCTTCTACCAGCGCGGTTTGATGGATGCCGAGACGCTTGAAGTCTACCGCATCTGCTCGCGGCTCGATGCGGAGGACCCGGCCACGGTCTTGCGCCGCTACCGGATCGGTTCGGAATGGCTGGTTCAGCTGGAAAACAATGGCGCCTCTTGAGGCAGCCGGGCGGGGCTCCCCGGACCGTGGTTGAGGCCGTCCCCGAAGTGGCACAGGGCCGGTGCGCTCCGGCCCCGCCCGATGGTTCAAACTACCATGTCTTGCTGAGCTTGAGCGTGACGGTCCGGGCGTCGCCGTAACCGCAGACGAGCACGCCGCTGCAACCGCTCACATATTCCTTGTCGAAAAGGTTGGTGACGTTGAGAGCGGCACCCCAGCCATCCTTTTCATAGCGCAGCCCGGCATCGAACACCGTCGAGGAGGGTACCTTCGCCGTATTCTCCTTGTCCGCCCAGCTTTCGCCGCGGTAGCGAACACCAGCACCGAGGCTGACGCCCTCAAGCGCACCCTGCTGCACGGTGTAGTCGATCCACAGCGAAGCCTGCGCATCGGGGACGAGATAGGGCGCCTTGCCGACCAGCACCCGGTTCGCGTCCTCGGTCACCTCGATATCCATGAAATCGAGGCCGGCGATCACCTTCCAGCTCTCGTTGAGATTGACCTTGCCTTCGAACTCGATGCCACGGGAGCGCACTTCGCCGGTTTGGGTGGAAATGCTCGTCAGCGGGTCGGTGACGAGAGCATTGCGTTTGGTCAGCTGGTAGATCGACGCCGTCAGCACACCATCGAAGAAGGTCGGTTCGTACTTGACCCCGGCTTCGAACTGTTCGCCCTCCTCGGGTTTGGTGTTGCCGGTCGCCGTTACCGCCACGATCGGATTGAAGAAGGTCGCGACGCTGACATAGGGGGTCAGCCCATTGTCGAATTCATAGGCAAGTCCGGCGCGGCCGCTGACGGCGCCTTCGCTGTAATCGAAGCTCGAATTCTGCGTCGGAGCCCAGAAGGTGGGGCCGTTATCGGTCTTCGTGTCGACGTAGTCGTATCGGCCATTGAGCGTGACAAGCCAACCGTCGCCGAAGCGAATCTGATCCTGCGCGTAGACGCCAAGCTGCTGCTGGGTGATCACCTGGTTGATATAGATGGCGTTGGCCGGTTGCGGTGCGCCATAGTCCGGATCCGTGGCGCTGATCGGCGTTCCCGCGGACGACGCCTGAACGTGGTCCAGGCGGAAGAGCTTGTAGTCCAGCCCGACCAGCAGCGTATGATCGAGCGCGCCAGTCTCGAATTCGCCCTCGAGACGATTGTCGACGCTGAACGTATCGACCTTGGAGGTCGCCTCGAAGCCCAGGCGATAAAGCAGATTGTCCGGGGTGGCAGGCGTCGGCGAAACCGGGAACGGCAGGCTTGGATCGTAGTAGCCGTAGGTGTACGGGCCGTTCTCATGCTTGTAGAGGTGGCCGTAGCGCAGGTTCTGGCTGAACTGCCAACCGCTATCGAACTCGTGCTTGAACTTGTAGCCGAGCATCTGCTGCACATAGGTGCCGGTATCGATAGCCGGTTCGCCGAAGAAGGCCTTGCGATCGATCTTGCCGAACGGCGCATCGACGACCGTACCGACATAGGGCAGGAAGCCGCCACCGGTATGGACCTGATCAAGGCCCTGCAGCAGGCCGTAAACGGTCAGGCTGGTCGCATCGTCGGGCTGATAGGTGATCTGCGGCAGGATGAAGCCGCGCAGGTCTTCCGAATGGTCGGTGTAGTTGTTGCCGCCGGAGACCTTGCCGATGACGCGGTAGTTGATCGCATCATCCAATGAGCGGTTCACGTCGATGCCAAGGAAGGCATTGCCGTTGTTGTTGATGCCGGTTTCCACGTAGGTCGAGGTCTCGTCACTCGGCCGCTTGCTGATGAGGCTGACGATGCCGCCGGGATTGGCGCCGCCATAGAGCACCGAAGCCGGCCCTTTCAGCACCTCGACGCGCTCCAGCATGAAGGGATCGATCTGGAAACCGCCGAAACCATAGGAGAAGAGGTTGAGGCCGTCGAGGAAGACGCCGGTCTGCGTGGCATCGAAGCCGCGGATGTAGAACCAGTCGGTATCCGGATCGACGCCGAAGGGCTCGGCCATCACGCCGGGCGTATAGCGAAGCGCCTCGTCGATCTTGTTGACGACGCCGCGATCGTCCAGCTCATCGCGGCCGATGACCGATACGGACTGGGGAATTTCGTTGATCGGCGTTGCCGACTTCGAGCCGGTGGTGGTCGCCTTGGCGACATAGCCTTCGACCGGACCGGTTGCGTCGTCTGCGGTCGCTCCAGCCTGGACCTCGATCTTTTCCAGCCAGGTCGCCGGCGCGTCCTGCGCCATCGCGGCGCCCGCCGCCAGAATTGCAATACCGGCTACCCCACCTGCCAGCCATTCGGCGAAACGTGCCGCCCTGCCACTCACCATCATCTCGTCATCGCCCTGAGCCGCCCATCGCGCCAATCCCCGGGGCGATATGCAGCGTTAGAAAGTAATCCCTATAAGATGAGTGTCTATATCAACTATTATGCCGGCGCTTGGAGCGATCCGCGACAATTGAACGATCCTGGGCTATTTACAGCGAACAACCGCCCACACCTGCGGGGATTTGCTCAGGCCAACCGGCTCCGCCGCCATTGCGCCGGCGTTGTGCCGACGACCTTGCGGAAGACCCGGGTGAAATGCGCCTGGTCGGAAAACCCGGTCTCGACGGCAATCGCCGTCAGCGACGCGTCGTTCCCGAGCAGGAGTTGCTTGGCCCGTTCGACGCGCGCATTCGTCTGCCACTGATGCGGCGCCATGCCGGTGGAGGCCTTGAAGGCATGGCTGAAATGCGACTGCGACAACCCGGCAAGCGCTGCCAATTCCTCGAGCCGAATGTTGCGACCGAAGTTCTCCTCGATGTAGTCGGCCACGCGGCGCATCTGCCAGGCAGCAAGCGGACTGCGCTTGCGCGGATCGGCGCGGCTGAGCTTCATCAGGTTGATGAACAGCGCGACGGTAAGGCCGTCCCCGTAGAGATCATGCAGGGGCTGCGGATTGAGGCACTCCGCAGCGATGAGCCGCGCGAGCTGCAGGAAACGCTCATCATGAAACATCAGCCTGGGTGCGTCGCAACGGCTGGCGTTAAGATCCTCCATCAGCCGTCGGCTGAGGACATCGAGATTGAAGTGCAGATCGAGATGGCGGATGTATTGCACGTCAACGACATCGGCCCAGATCTCCATGCCCGCCGGGATGTAGGAAAGCCCTTGTTCGCGATAGTTCTGCACGGTCCCGGGGCCGCCGGGCGAAAGCTTGACGTTGCAGCGGCTCCCACCCTGCGCATCGAGCACGATGAACATGCGCGGATCATCGGACACGTAGTGACCGCCCGCCCGCGCCTCGCATTCGACATCCCAGACGTCGGCGATGATCCCGTTCCATTCCCGGCGGCGCAAACCGCCGAGGACCTTGAAGCCGGAGATCTTGTTCTGCATCCGTGGCTGGAACGTCATCAATTGCCCAATGCTCGGGGAAATCAGAGGCCGCGCCTCGAACTAATTCCTTCCTTCTTTACTCATCTTTAATTCGCAACGGAAGCCCCGATCGGACTCGCATTCGCTAATCCTGGCGAAGACGGATCAGGCCGGCATCCGTGGGAACGAACCCGCAGGCTTGAAGGTAAAAGTCGCGAAGATGCGCATCAAAGTCGACATGCAGCCACTCGCAACCCGACAGCCTTGCATTTACCACCGCCTCGTCGACGAGCCGGCGCGCGTAACCCTTTCGCCGCCAGGGTGCGGGGACCATGGTGTCGAGCAGAAAAGCGTGCACACCGCCATCCCAGGCGACATTGACGAAACCGGCAAGCTTGCCCGAGAGACGCAAGCAAACCCAGCCGAGGCTGAAGGTGTTCACCTGTTTCCACCAATCGTCACCGGCAAGCGCGTGCTCGAAACACTCGGCATGCAGGCCATTCAACTCGGCATTCGCGAAGTCGCCGCGCCATACGAAACGCGGATGGTCAGCGCTGTTGTCAGCCATCATTTCTTCCGTCTTGGTGCCATGTCAGCTGCCTGTCCGCCGACAGGGCATGCTCCGCGATGATCGATAGCCTGAGCTTTGCGAACTCGTCCAGCAGAGTGCTCTCCGCCTTATCGAAGGCCTGCACCAGGGCGGCGTTCGCCGCCCGCTCCACCGGACAGGTTGGATGATCTTCCGAAAGGCCGGCGGACAAAACCTCGCCTTCGTCGAGCGCTTTCTGGATGTCCAGGACCGTCAAGTCGTCCAGAGACCGCAGCAGCACCCATCCGCCACCTCGCCCTCCCTCGGAACCCACCACCCCCTTGCGCTTCAAAGCTGCCATCGTGCGGCGCACGACCACGGGATTGGTGTTCAGCATCTTCGCGATGGTTTCCGAGGTCTCGCGCCCGCCCAAAAGCCCCATATGGATGAGCACGTGGATCATGCGCGCCAGCCGGCTGTCTCGTTTCATATGCCACCCCCAAAGCGTAACTATTATTGTTACGCATACTTGACCTCACCCAATTCTGTAACTTAGATAATTACGGAATCAAGGGCCCAGGGATGCGAAGACGAACGATGTTGGCCGGTCTGTTGGCGGCCGCATGGCCGTGTAGCGCCGCGCCGAGCGCCATCTGCGGTACGACATCAAGAACGGAAGGACCGAAAATGCCTGCTCGCACCATCGAGACGAGAACGATCCGGATGAATGTCGTCGAACAGGGAGAAGGGCCACTTGTCCTCTTCTGCCACGGCTTTCCGGAAACGGCCCACGCCTGGCGTCATCAAATCGCGGCGCTGGCCAAGGCCGGATTTCGTGCGGTGGCGCCGGACATGCGCGGATATGGGCATACGGAATGCCCCTCGGCGATCGACGAATACACTCTGTTTCACCTTGTCGGGGATATGGTCGCGCTCTTGGACGCCCTCGGCGCAGAGACCGCCTTCATCGTCGGCAACGACTGGGGCGCGACGGTCGCGTGGCAGGCGGCGCAGATGCGGCCCGACCGCTTCCGCGGCGTGGTCGCGATCAGCGTTCCGATGATGGCCCAACCACCCGTGCCGCCAACCCGCATCTTCCCGCAGACCGATGAGGCACAACTCTACACACTCTACTTCCAGGAACCCGGGATCGCCGAGGCAGAACTGGAGCGGGACATTCGACAGACGCTGCGGAAAATCCTCTTCGCGGCTTCGGGAGAGGCCGGCCCGCGGCAAGCCGGAGACCAGACGCCAAATCCGTTCGGAATGGTCTCGCGGCGCGACGGGCTGCTCGCAGCCCTTCCCGATCCGCAGCAAATGCCGGACTGGCTGACCGCTGCCGACCTCGGCGCCTATGCGGCCGCTTTCACTCGCTCCGGCTTTCGCGGTGGCCTGAACTACTACCGCAACCTGGATCGCAACTGGCAACTGCAAGCGGCGCTCGCCGGCGTCATGGTCGATGTACCGGCCCTGTTCATGATCGGCGAGCGGGACACGGGGCTCAGCATACCGGGGATGCTCGATATCATCGATGCAATGCCCGGCCTCGTCCCCCAACTCAAGGGCAAGATCGTCATGCCCGGCAGCGGACATTGGCTCCCGCAGGAGCGTCCGGACCTCGTGAGCGACGCGATCATCGATTTCGCGCGGCGCCTCTGACAGAGTGGCAGGTCGCGCGCCGCGACCATCGGCGCGCAACACTCCGGCGGCTCAGACCGCAATCGCGCCCGTCAAACGCAATACGTCCTCAAGCGGAACGAGACCTTTCATCGAACCGTTGCCGGCGGCAGGTTCGCCGTCTTCGATCGCCAATGCGAAGCGGAATGCGGGATCAGCCTCGATGCGTTTGCGCAGCGCATGGATGCGCGGGTAGTTCCGCTCATAGTCCTCGGGCTCGATCGCCTCGTGAAAATCCACCCAGCGGGCGACGCCGATGAAAACCGCATCGGCCAGTGTCGGCCGGCCGCCCAGCAGGTAGTCGCTGTCGCCCATCATCGCCTCGAGCTGCGCATGGCGCTTAGCGACAAACTCACGGCCGAAGACGCGGAGCGTTTGGCGATATTCTTCCGTAGCCTCTTCCGCCTCCAGCGCCACCCACATCGGGAAGAAGGCACCGGTGAAGCCGGTGTTGAGGAAAGCGATGAACTGATGCATCCGGTCGGCTTCGTAGGTTCCGGGCGCGAAGCTGATGCGGCGCTCATGGTCCCGCCCCTCGAGCCACAGCGCGATCGCCATCGTTTCCGTATGGACACGCCCTTCGTCGGTGACCAACACGGGCGTTTCGACCCGGCCGTTCAGCCGCTGATAGGCCTCGGTGCGCATTTCACCGAGCATGTCGACGCGGGTGAGGCGGTAGGGTTGGCCGAGCCATTCAAACGCGGTGACCAGTCCGGCGGAACTGCCGAGCGGAAAGCCCGCGGTGAAGATCGGTTCAGCGATAGTGTGCATGTCGGTTTCTCCATGGTTGATGCCATGGATATATTCGCGTGGACGCTACCTCTGTAGACTGCCGAAAATAGACTTATCGTTCACATATGTAGACGATTGATCTTGCGACGAACGGAAATCAGATCGTACGCGATCGAACCGACGCGTAGAAGCCGCAAGCGGTGGCGTCGTCATCATCTGCGCTCAGCAAAGCGCACTAGCACTTTCGGGCTGGAGATAACCGGGCTGCTACCTATTTCGTATGAGACCCCATGGAGAGGGCCGCAAGCCTTCAACGCGAAAGGAACAAGGCTATGGCAAAGAACACGATCTGCCTCTGGTATGACAAGGACGCCGAAGCCGCTGCGCGGTTCTACGCCGAGGTCTTCCCGGACAGCCGTCTGACCGCAGTGCACCGGGCGCCCGGCGACTATCCGTCCGGCAAGGAGGGCGATGTGTTGACGGTCGAGTTCACCGTTGCGGGCGTCGCCTGTCTCGGCCTCAACGGGGGGCCGATGTTCAAGCACAACGAGGCCTTCTCGTTCCAGATCGCCACCGACGATCAGGAAGAGACCGACCGCTACTGGAACGCCATCGTCAACAATGGCGGCGAGGAAAGCGCGTGCGGCTGGTGCAAGGACAAATGGGGGATCTCCTGGCAGATCACGCCCCGGGTCCTGATGGAAGCGCTGGCGGCCGGCGGCGGCGAGGCGAAGCGCGCATTCGAGGCCATGATGGACATGCGCAAAATCGACGTGGCCGCGATCGAGGCGGCACGGCGCGGTTGATGCTGCACCGCGGCGGGCGATCTGCCGCTGGTGTTCCCGCTGGCCAAAGCGGACATGCGCATGTCGAAAAAGTCGCACGTCTCCGAAACTTGCTTGCTAGCGCGGGCAGGAAGAGAAACCGTTTTTCTGGCAGGTACCGAAAGGACGGTATAGAACTGCGCGAAGCAGCTGGCCGACATCGCATGTTTTGTGACGTTGCTTGCCCGTTGGATATGCCTTTAGACGACAAGGACAGATTTCATGACCGAAAAATCCCCCGCTGACAATTTCCCTGCCGGCTACCAAGTTCCCAAGGTCTGGACCTGGGACAAAGGCAACGGCGGCGCGTTTGCCAGCATCAACCGCCCGATCGCCGGACCGACACACGACAAGGACCTGCCGGTCGGCAAGCACCCGCTGCAGCTTTATTCGCTCGCGACTCCGAATGGCGTGAAAGTCACGATCATGCTCGAAGAGCTTCTGGCGGCGGGCCATTCGGGCGCCGAATATGACGCCTGGCCGATCCGGATCGGCGATGGCGACCAGTTCGGTTCCGGCTTCGTCGACGTCAACCCCAACTCCAAGATCCCGGCGCTGACGGACCATCAGCCGAAGGGCGGCGGCGAGCCGGTCCGCGTCTTCGAGTCGGCCTCCATCCTCACCTATCTCGCCGAGAAATTCGGCGCCTTCCTGCCGAGCGAGCTTCGCGCCCGCACCGACACCTTGAACTGGCTGTTCTGGCAGATGGGCTCGGCACCGTTCCTGGGCGGCGGCTTCGGTCATTTCTACGCCTATGCGCCGATGCAGATCAAATACGCCATCGACCGCTACGCCATGGAAGTGAAGCGCCAGCTCGATGTGCTCGACCGCCATCTTGCCAACCACCGGTTCCTCGCCGGCTCCGAATACACCATCGCCGACATGGCGACCTGGCCCTGGTATGGCAACCTGGCACTTGGCCAGGTCTATGGCGACGCTGGCACCTTCCTCGAGGTTCAGAGCTACGAGCACGTCCAGCGCTGGACGGCCGAAATTGCCGCTCGCCCGGCGGTCAAGCGCGGCCGCATGGTCAACCGGCTGAGCGGCGATCCGGCTGAGCAATTGCATGAGCGTCACGACGCCTCCGACTTCGACACGAAGACTGAGGACAAGATCGTCGAGAAGCAGACCGCGTAAGGAGAACAGAATGGCCAAGCTGGCTGATATGACGAAACATCGGGGTTTTCCCTACGCCATGCCGGGCACGGGCATCCAGTTCGTCATCCGTCGGGCCAATCCCAAGGGGGCAACGCCGATCAAGGCGCTGCCTCGCCATGCCCGGCCGGGATCTGGGGCGCACCGCATCGATGCGGCCTTCCTCCACGCCCTCTGGCATCATTTCGGTGCGGAACCTTTCGAGCGCGGCAATCTCGATGCCGCCCGGCTGAACCTCCTGTTCGGACGCGAGGTGCTGCCGGTCGACAAGGATTTCGATCCCGTGTCCTATGAAGCGTTGCTCATCATCAACGAGAAGGTTGCCCGCCAGAGCTTCCCGGAATCGTTCGAGGACGTCTTCGAGGTATGACCGCAGCGATTGGGCCCTGAGCGTCTGAGCGCCGGGACCCAATCGGCTTCCTCTGCCGTCTCTACGGTCTGGCGCGGCTCGTTCCCGCAACAGCGCCGACGGGAGCGTCTTCCGCCTCCAACGGCATTGATGCGGCGATCGGGTCGCCTGAGAAATTCCTACCCCGACCGGCGGCTCGCCGCAGGAAAATCGTTCTCAGATAGTCCATAAAATATATGTATTATCTGTATATCAGAATCCTCTTCTCCCCCATGATGCTGAAGCAAAGTCGCACGGCGCAGACCGCCGGCCAACGGATTGGCGCACGCCATCGCCGACCGCCAGAACTCAGATCTCGACGGAGGATTCCATGTCCAGTTCCATTTTCGGCCAGGCCTATCGCCGCCGCAGCGTGCTGAAATCGCTTGCCGCCGCGGGCACCCTGCCCTTCATCGCCCCACTTGCCTCGTCGACGGCCCTTGCTTCCGGCAACAAGTACGCCGGGCGCACGATCAATCTGCTGATCATCCAGCCGCATGTCGTCACCGGCAAGAAGATCGCCGAGGACTTCGAGAAGCTGACCGGCGCCAAGGTCAACGTCACGGCGGTGCCTTATGACCAGGTCAGCGTCAAGGCGACGCTGGACGTGCAATCGGGCGCCAACCAGTTCGATGTCATCGACTATTTCTACACCTACAAGGGTCAGCTTGCCGAGGACGGCGTGATCGAGGACGTGACCGACCTTATCGAGCGCGACAAGGTCGAGATCCAGCCGGAAGATTTCATCCAGACCATCTACGACCAGTACACGCTGCACAACGGCCGCCGCTATGGCCTGCCCTATGACGGCGACAGCCACCTGTTGTTCTACAACCGCGAACTCTTCGACCGTTACGGCCTGAAGGCGCCCTCCACCTGGGACGAATACAACGAGAACGCCAAGGTGATCACCGAGGCCGAATCGAAGAACGGCATCTATGGCGCGGCCGTCCTGGGCGCCAAGATCCCGGTCATCATCCTCTCGACCTATGCCAACCGCCTGACCGGCTTCGGCGGCAACTTCCTGAAGCCGGACGGCACCTCCGCGCTTGACAGCACCGAGGCCGTCAAGGCCTTGAAGTCGCTGCTCGCCTCCGCACCCCACGCGCTGCCGACCCCGCTCGAAACGCGCTTTGAGGAAGGCCTGCCCGCCTTTCTCAACGGCAAGGCGGCGCAGATCGATTTCTGGACCGATCTTGGCGGCTACGCCCAGGATCCCAAGGGCTCGAAGATCGTCGACAAATGGGGCGTGGCCCGTATTCCGACCGGCGGCAGCAACAAGACGCCGCGCCTCGCCTTCAACGCGGGCTTCGGCTTTGCGATCACCAGCGGATCCAAGAACAAGAATGTCGCCTGGGACCTGATCAAGCTCGCCACCAGTAAGGACTATCACGAGCAGCTGCTGGCGCTGACCGGCTCCGGCATCGACCCGGACCGCCAGTCGGGCCTGAAGTCGGAGAAGTTTAGGGCGTTCCAGCCGCTCGTGCAGCCGCTGCTCGACGACGGCGCCTTGGAAAACAGCCTTGCCTGGCCGACCGCCGTCTATGCGCCGAAGCTCGAAAACGCGCTGACCGACGAGCTGGCGCTGGCGCTGGCCGGCACCAAGAGCGCAGAACAGGCGATCGCCGATGCCCACCAGACCTGGACCGAGATCATCGAGACCAACGGCTGATTGCTCCCTGGGGGCGCTCGCTTCCTCCCGGCAGCGCCCCTCTTCTCTTTAGAGGTGAAAGATCATGACCACGGAAATCTTGCCGAAGCGCAGACTCGGCCGTACCGGCTTCGACATCACTCCCGTCGGCTTCGGCGCCTGGGCGATCGGCGGCCCCGATTGGGGATGGGGCTGGGGAAGCCAGGACGATTCCCAGTCTATTGCAGCTATCCGTCATGCGGTGCAGCGCGGCATCAACTGGATCGACACGGCACCGGTCTACGGTCTCGGTCATTCCGAGGAGATCGTTCGTGAAGCGCTCTCGACAATCCCGAAATCCGAGCGCCCGCTGATCTTCACCAAGGCCGGACTGGTCTGGGATCCGGACAATCGCAACGCCCTTCCGGCCCGCATCGGCAATGCCAAATCGCTGCGCCGCGAGGTGGAGGCTTCGCTGAAGCGGCTCGGCGTCGAGGTGATCGACCTTTACCAGATGCATTGGCCCACCAACGACGGCACACCGGTCGAAGACTATTGGGCAACCTTTGCCGACCTCAAGAAAGAGGGCAAGGTCGGGGCAATCGGTCTTTCGAACCACGACCGGGAACTGCTGGAGCGCGCTGCCACGGTCGCTCCCGTCGACGTGGTGCAGCCACCTTTTTCCGCGATCAAACGCACGTTCGCCGAGAACGACCTGCCCTGGGTGCGCGCGCATGGCAGCGGCGTCATCGCCTATAGTCCGCTGCAGTCGGGCCTGCTTACTGGCGCTTTCACGCCGGCCCGCGCCCGGGCGCTTCCGACGAACGACTGGCGGTCGCGCGACGAGGAATTTTCCGGCGAGGCGCTCCACCGCAATCTCGCTTTCGCCGAGGGACTGAGGCACATCGCCGCGCGGCACGAGACGACCATTGCCGCGATCGCTGCCGCCTGGGCGCTCTCCTGGCCCGGTGTCACCGGGGCGATCATAGGGGCACGTCAGCCAACGCATATCGACGGCTGGATCGAAGCGGCGACCGTGGCGCTCACCCCTGGCGACCTCGATGACATCGAGGACATGCTGGTTGCCACGCGGGCTGGCAGTGGGCCGACGCGGCCGGCTCTGGCAGAGGCGGCATGACCGCCTTCACCCTCGACGCTCTTGGGCCGGACACCGATCGCCATTTCGCGCGACGAGGCGTCCTTGCAGCGCGTCTCGGCCGCGCGTTGTGGATCGCTCCCGTCGTGTTCGCACTGGCCGTCACCACGCTCTACCCGACGGTCTTCCTGCTGGGGCTTGCCTTCAGCAAGAGCACGCTTGGAAAACCGTTTCGCGGCTTCGTCGGCGTCAAGCACTTCGCAACGGCGCTTCAGGATCCGATCTTCCTTTCGGCAATGGGCAGAAGTGTCGCCTATGCGCTGTCGACGTCGCTGCTGCAACTCGCACTGGGTTTCCTGATCGCGCTGCTGTTCACGTCTCTGCTGAAAGGCGGTCGCTTGCTGATGAGCCTTGTGCTGCTGCCGTTGATGACGCCGCCCGTCATGGTCGGCATCGCCTGGAAGCTGATCTTCGCGCCCGCGGGCGGACTTTTGAACGGCACATTGATCAACTACGGCATGATCTCCCAGCCGATCTCTTTCCTCGGCCACCCCCTATTGGCCTGGCTGGCGATCGCCGTTGCCGACCTCTGGCAATGGACGCCCTTCATCGTCATCCTCTGCTTTGCAGCCCTTTCGACGATCCCGGAGGGTGTGCGGGAAGCGGCACTCGTCGATGGCGCGAATGGCTGGCAGCGCTTCTGGCATATCACGCTGCCGCTTGTCGCCGCACCGCTCTCGTCCATCTACCTCCTGAAGCTGATCCTCTCGTTCAAGCTGTTCGACCTCGTCTACATCCTCACTTTCGGCGGGCCTGGGTTTGCGACGACCTCGGCAGGATTTTCCATCTATCGCCGGGCGATCGAGCAGTTCGATGTCGGTCGGGCGGCCGCCGAGACAATCGTCTATGCGTTGATCATCGGTCTGGCGACGCTGCCGGTGGTGCGCCTGCACCAGCGTTTCGAAAGGCGCGAACTATGAGGCGCGTCGGACGCCATCTCTGGCTGGGTCTGGCAACGGCGCCGATCGTCGGCTTTTTCGCCCTGCCCATCCTCTATCTCATCGCCGTTTCCCTGAAGACGAAGGACGACGTGCTGAACGGCTCGTTCTGGCCGACGGCGCCAACCCTTGCCAACTGGCCGGCGGCCTTCGAGGCGGCCAATGTCATCGGGTTCATCGTGAATTCCGTGACCGTGTCGCTGCTGGCGGGGCTGCTCACCATCGCGCTCACGCTGCCGTCGGCCTACGCGGTCCTGCGGTTGAAGATCGGTGGCCAATGGCTTTCGGACGTGACGCTCTCGAGCTACATGGCGCCGCCGATCGTCGCACTGATCCCGCTGTTCTTCCTGCTGAAGACGAGCGGCCTGCTCGACACGCGCGCCGGCCTGGTTCTGATCTACGGGCTTGCCAACGTGCCCGTCGCCTTCTGGCTGCTGACACCGTTCCTGCGCCGGATGCCGCTCGAGATCGAGCAGGCGGCCGCCATCGACGGGGCGGGGCCGCTACGCATTCTGCTGCAGATCGTGGTGCCGATCATTGCGCCCGGCATCGTGGCGACCTTCATCATCGTCACGGTGCTCGCCTACAACGAGTTCCTCTTCGCCTCGGCCTTCACCTTCTCCGATGCCACGCGAACGCTGCCGGTCGGCATTTCTCTTTTCCAGGGCGACAGGCTGGTGAATTTCGGCCAGATGGCCGCAGCCTCGCTCGCGGGCATCGCCCCGGTCTACCTGATCGCGCTGTTCATGCAGCGCTATCTGGTCAGCGGACTGGCCCATGGCGCAGTGAAGTAGAAGACCGCCAGCGTCTACTGTGCCTTCTCCACCTGGCCGCGAATCTCGCCGTCGGGGAATTTCGCCGTGTGGATGTTGAGGTACCACTTTCCGCCTTGCAGATCTGCGAGCTGCTGATCGGTAAGCTCGGCAGAACCAGATTTCATCGAGGTCGAGATGTCGACGACCGGATCGGCATTTTCGCCTGCGGCTGCCGGACCGTGGAAATGGGCGGCGGTCGCATCCCCCGACAGGCCATCGGCGGTCACCGTCCAGGTCACCTTCTTCGTCGTCGTATCGAGGGTGATCTCGCCTGTGCCCTTGCCCTCGCTTTCGTTCGGCGGCACCTCACCCGGTCCCGTCATGTCCGCCTTGAACTTCAGGGTTTCGGCCGAAACGCCGCCGGCGGCCAAGATCACAATAGTCGCAAGGCCAGCCAGAAGGGAACTCTTGTGGAACGGTCTCATCTCGCATCCTCCAGAACAGGTGTTCAGCAGGTGTTCCAACCCCGGGAACGGGTTTAGGTTCCGGTTGCGGGATCCTCACAAGACCTACGCGGGATGCGGGTGTTATGCTTCTTGGAAGCAACTACGCCTCAAGGCGCCGGGTTTGATGCCAGCGATGCCGTCACCAGACGCTCGACGTGCGCCGCGTCAGGCGCACCGCCAAAGAGGATCCGATACATGATCGGCGCGACGACGCCGTCCATGACGGCCTCGACATCCGGAAAGACTTCACCACGCTCCTCGGCGCGTTCGGCGATCACTTCGATCTGCTGCCTGGTGAAGTTGCAGCACTGGTAGGCACCGCTTCCATCCTGCGCCGCAAGCACGTCACGGATCATTTCGCGACCCGGCCCGGAGGACATTTCCTCGGCATATTGCTCGGCCCAGGCCATCAGGTCACTGCCAAAACTTCCAGTGTCGACCGGAACCATGTCGGGACGCAGCCGCTCGACCGCGACGTCTGCGAGCAGTTCCTGCAGGTCGCCCCAGCGGCGATAGATGGTCGAAGGCGTGACGCCCGCTTCCGCTGCGATCAGCGGAACTGTGACCTCGGTGCGCTCGAGCGTCGCCAGCAAGGTCTGCACGGCCTTGTGAACCGATGCCTGAACCCGGGCGCTTCGTCCGCCCGGCCGCGGGCTTTCCTTTGTCGCCATTCGCTCCAACCCCGTCTTTCTTCGGCCGTGCGGCCGATGCTTCAGAAATTCTCACAACAACATAAAAGCAAATTATTTGCTTTTAGCGCGAAGCATACCTAAATCTGCCAAACGCAACGATTTAGCTTTAAGGGTTATATAGATGTCTTCATCCTCCGAATCCAGAGAGAGCACTCGCGCGGCAAATCCCATTGCCTTCTACGCCGTCACGCTCGCGACATTCTTCGGCGCCTCCTCGGCCCCAACCCCGCTTTACCGCTTCTACCAGGAGAACTTCGCCGCCAGCCCGGTGGAGATGACCGTTATTTTCGCGGTCTATGCCTTCGCACTTCTCGTGGCATTGCTGATCGCCGGTTCGATCTCAGATCATCTCGGGCGCAAGCCGGTGATTTTCGCAGCGCTGCTCGTCGAGATGGCAGCGATGGCTCTGTTCGTCCTTGCCGACGGAACCGGCTGGCTGATCGCAGCACGCATCGTGCAGGGTCTTGCGACCGGCGTTGCCGGCGCTTCGCTCGGCGCGGCGCTCGTCGATGTCGATCACGTCAGGGGACAGCTGGTCAACTCGCTCGCACCTTTGATCGGCCTGGCGGTCGGGGCGCTCGGCACCAGCGCGCTGATACAGTACGGCCCCCTTCCGCTGCATCTCATCTATGTGCTGCTGTTCGTCGGCTTCATAGTCCAGGCAGCGGCGATCTGGCTGATCCCTGAAACCGGCGCGCGTCGTCCCGGAGCGCTGTCCTCGCTCATGCCGCGGATCGCCATTCCGCAGCGCGCCAAGCGGCCGCTGGCGCTCGTCACCCCCGTAAATATCGCGAACTGGGCGCTTGGGGGTTTTTACCTCTCGCTCGTCCCCTCGCTTGTCGCCGCCACCACGGGAAGCAAGAACCCGCTCACCGGAGGCGCCGTGGTCGCGGCGCTGATGGCCGCCGGCGCGTTCGGCGTCTTCCTTCGCCGTGCGCGCAACCCTCAGGCAAACCTGACCTTCGGCGTCTTGAGCACGACCTTCGGCATGCTGACCGTGGTCGCCGGAACGCATCTCGCCTATGTGCCCGTCCTGATCGTCGGCACGCTTCTCACCGGCATGGGTTTCGGCACGAGCTTCCTCGCCACGCTCGGCTCGGTCATGCCGCTGGCAAAAACCGAAGAGCGCGCCGGGCTGCTGTCCGCCATCTACATCCAGAGCTATCTGGCGTTCAGTCTGCCGGCGATTCTGGCCGGCTTTCTGGCGAAGGCGGTGGGCTACCAGCTCACGACCGACATCTATGCGGCAGCGATCATCGGCATCGGTCTCATGGGTCTGATGGCCAGCCGCGCATCGCCGGAGAGGGAACCAAGCATGGCTTGAAGGGCGGCGAACAGGGTGGCGCGCAAAGTTTCCCGAATGGGCCGCGCCTAATCCCGCGCCTGCGCAAGCCACTCCGCGGTCGTCGCGATCTCCAGTTGAACCGAAAAGCGATTGCCGAGAAGCTCGAGCGCGGCATTGTGCGTCTGATCGACCGAGCTGCAGACGGCGTCCTTCAACAGGATCACCCTGTAGCCAAGATCGATCGCTCCGAGCGCGGTCGCCAAGACGCAGACATCCGTTTCGCCGCCGGTCACAACGACCGTTCCGATATCCTGATGAGCGAGCAGGCTTTCCAGCTTGCCGCTTAACCAGGGGGAATAGG
Source organism: Sinorhizobium sp. NFACC03 (assembly GCF_900103435.1). NCBI lineage: Bacteria > Pseudomonadati > Pseudomonadota > Alphaproteobacteria > Hyphomicrobiales > Rhizobiaceae > Sinorhizobium > Sinorhizobium sp. NFACC03. Next base: position 70,651 of record NZ_FMXF01000003.1, on the reverse strand, counting down.
TGCGCTTGTCGAGAACACGGGCGGGCGGCACCAGACGCTGCAAGGGAGGAAGGAGATTGATCAGGCCCGGATCGAGCCGCGTCGCGGTCATCATCGGCCATTTTTCGTAGTAGGGCCGCCACATGCCCGGCATTTCCGCCGGCGAATGTGGCGGGACGAACCGAGTGAAGATGGTGCGATCCGGAAAGCGGCTAGCGACCTCCACCACGTGGTCGGAGATCGTCGCCATCCAATCCACCTGCCACGGCGTCTCCTCGTTGAACATTCGCTGCATGTCGACGCAAATATGAATCCAGCGTTCCGCGTTCATGATCACAATCCACCCGACACATGGGCCACCCGATGCATTTGGGTCAAACGAACAAACTCTGCGAGATGAAATGCGGTTCCTTATCCCGGCTGTACGCAATCGGTGCAGGTGTCACCAACCGGGTACGACCCGGACCCGTCACGCGCGGTTGCCTCCGAAAAGCGTCTTGAGCGTCTCCACCAGCACCGCACTCGCGAAGGGCTTGGAAAGGATCGGGGCCGCATGGTGCGTGCCGTTCAGGGCCGTGTCGCCATAGCCGCTCAATATGAGAAACGGGATCGATCTTTCATCGCATGCGTCGGCGACCGGGAGCCCGCTGTGCCCCTGGAGATTCATGTCCAGCACGACGGCGTCGATTTTCGTCTCCTCCTGCAGCAACCCCAATGCCCGCCCGACGGTTGGCGCAGGACCAATCACTTCGCCGCCGGCATCGACCAAGGTGTCCTCGATCGACATGGCCACCAGCATCTCGTCTTCGACGACAAGTATCCGGCGTCCCGTCAATATCCCAGACATGGTCATTCCCCCTTGTCGTCCATGCCGGCACGCTCACCGTCGACGAAGTCCATCGCGATCGTGCAGGTGACACCTTCCGGCTCGAACCGGAGATCGACGGGGTGTCCCAGTTCGTTGGCGAGGCCGCGGTTGAGAACGCGCAGCCCGAAACCCTGCCGCTGAGGGGGCGATGCCAGTGGTCCTCCGCGCTCTTCCCACCGGACCGTGCACACGTCTCTACATTGCCATGACAGCGCAACACGGCCACCGGGGCTCGATAGAGAACCGTATTTGATCGCATTGGTCAGCAATTCGTTGAACGCCATCGAAAGCGGCAGGGCCTGTTTCGGGCTGATGCGGATCGCAGGCCCGTGGAGAGCCACGCGCCCGTCTTCGATCCAGGCTGCGAGAACCGCCTGGGCGATATCGTTCAGGTACACCGCCTGCCATGCCTCGCGGGTCAGCAGGTCGTGTGCCTCGGCAAGAGCAAGCAGTCGGCCGTTGAACGCTTCGGCAAAGGCTTCCGGCTTATCGGCACTCTTCAACGTCTGTTCGGCAAGGGACTGCACGGTTGCAAGCGTGTTCTTCACACGATGGTTGAGCTCACCGATCAGCAGCTTCTGGCGCTTTTGTGCTCTGCGCTCCTCGGTTCGATCCCTGAAGATCTTGAGATAGCGATCCGGTCCGCTCTCCTCGACGGGAAGCATGACGCCGGAGCCCCAGAAACGGGATCCATCCTCGCGATAGTGCCAGCGTTCGTTGGTCGCGCGCCCCTCCTCGCGCGCCGTTCGCATCTCCTGCTCGGGGACATCCGATGCACGGTCCTGCGGGCTGAAGAAAATGTCACCCGGCTGACCGAGGATCTCGGTGTCGCGATAGCCGAGCAGCCGTTCGGCGCCACTGTTCCAGCTTGCGATCCGTCCGGCACCGTCGAGCGTGATGATCGCATACTCGCTGGCGCTGTCGAGGATGATCCGCAGCCGCTCGTTGCTGCGGCGAAGTCCCTCCTCAGCACGCTGGTGCGCCTCCTCGGTCCGTCTGCGCTCGATGCTGAAGCCCAGTTGCCGAGCGATCGTCAGGGAGAGGACGGCCTCCTCCTCCGTGAAGACATGCACGACTTCGCGATAGGTCATGAATTTTCCAATGACCACGCCGTTGGCGGTCAAGGGAATGAAGGCGAGCGCGCGAATCCCCTCGCCCCTTATGGTGTCCTTGAGCGCCTGAGGCTCTTCGGCAAGATCTATGTCGCTGACGAAAATCGGGGTGGCTTCGCGGTCACCGGGCCTCCACGGTGAGTGACCGTCGACCGCCCGGCGATAGCCTTCGGAGAGCCCGCGTGAAGCGACGAAACGCATCACCCCCGCAGAGTCGAAAAGTAGGATGGAGGCGCGGCGGCAGCGCAAGGCTCGCTCGATCGCATCGAACGTGGCATCGAAAATGTCGGCCAGCGAATTGGCACGATAGAGCGCATCCGTGAACTGAAACAGAGCCGCCAGTTCATCCGCCTTCTTGATCCAGGAGCTATCGACGCCGGACGAACTCTGCCTCATGTCTGCACTCCGGGTCCCGGCCAGCGATCTACGGGGACCACCGCTAAAGACTGCGATCACGAATCCGCTTGTGAAATTGGTCCCACGCCTGGTGACCAAAAGGAAACAACTGTAGCGGGGCGTTTCGATTTCAAGCCTGCTGGAGCGGTCGATTGGACCGATCACGGGCAAGTGCGGGGAGCGACCGAGTGGGGGCTCTCGACCTTGATCGGCGCGACATAGGCCTCGTGCACCGAGGCACGGCGCTCGCCGCGCGTGTCGGCAGGCGGCCGTCCGGGAAAAAGTAGCCACGGCTAAGGCCGTCGGCAACCATCGAATTGCAGCCGCAGTGCTGTTTCTTCTCAGCGACGCGCGTCCGATTGGATCACGGCCAGGTCATCCAGGTTGCCGGCGGGCACGCACTTTGCTCCGAGCGGCCCAGCGCGGTTGGGTGTCTCGCGTCACGGCGCCTCGACAAGCGACTTGAGCCGGCCAAGCGCCTTGTCCCAACCCTCAGCGATTGCCGTCAGGAACGCGCGCGCCTCTTCGAGACGGCGCGGATCGACCGCGTAGAGGACCTCCTTGCCGTGACGCTCGTGCACCACCAGCCTAGCTGATACCAACACCTGCAGGTGCTTCACGATCGCCTGCCGGGTGATCGCCTGCCCCTCGGACAGCGCGGTTGCCGTCAGGGCACCGGCAGCCAAAAGCCGCGTGATCAGCGCAAGGCGGGTCGTATCGCCCAGGGCGGCGAAGACGCCCGCCAGTTCCCGCTCAGGCGTGTTCGACATGGCGCTTGATGTTTTCAATCTGGGCGCTCCAGCCACCGTCATTCATGAGAAATGCGCGCTTGCGCCGATGCGCCGGCACGCCTTCGAAGCCGGATTCGGTGACGGTCAGCCGTGTGTCACCGGCAACCGCTTCCAGCCGGAATTCCACGAGTGTCGTCGGTTCCCGCGCGGGATCGCATTCGGCATCGAGGCCATAGGGTATCCAGCGAAAACTGAAAAGCCGCGGCGCATCCATTTCCTCGACGGTGCAAAAAACTGCATTCGGCTCGGGCTGGCGGATCGGTGCCGGCTCGATCCCGATCGAAGCCTGATATTTCGCAATGTCCTCCGCTTTGAACTCTCCCTTAAAAGAGCCGGTTATCGCCCGCCCGGGAGCAAAAGGCTCGTTCAGCTTTACGCCGAACCACTGCCCGAATTCCGAGACATCGGTTATCGCCCGCCAGACGCGCTCAATGGGCGCGCGCAGCAGGATTGCCTTCTCGATACGATCGAATGAGCTCATGACGCTTTCCTTTCGTGCAACGACTTGGTTGCAAGTATAGGGATCGCAGACGGATGCGCAACCAAATAGTTGCACATTATGCCCACTGGCCCAGCGCCGCTGGATCGCTCACGGTACGGGCACGACCCGCCACACCTTGTTGCCGACATCGTCGGCAACAAGCAGCGCGCCATCACGAGCGATGGCGACGCCGACCGGACGGCCGAGCGCCTTGCCGTCGTCGGTCAGGAAACCCGTCAGGATATCCCGCGGCGGGCCGGACGGCTTGCCGTTGCTGAAAGGCACGAAGATGACCTTGTAGCCGCTGCGCGGAATCCGGTTCCACGAGCCATGCTGGCCTACGAAGGCGCCGTTCTTCATCTCCGGGCCGAACAGGTCGCCGGTGTTGAAGGTCAGGCCGAGCGAGGCGGTGTGGGGGCCGAGCGCATAGTCCGGCTTGATCGCGCGCGCCACCAGTTCGGGTTTCTGCGGCTTCACCCGCTCGTCGACATGCTGCCCGTACCAGCTATAGGGCCAGCCGTAGAAGGCGCCGTCCTTGACCGAGGTCATGTAATCGGGAACGAGATCGGGCCCGAGTTCGTCGCGCTCGTTGACGGCAACCCATAGCTCACCGCTATCCGGCTGCCATGAGAGGCCGTTGGGATTGCGAAGTCCGGATGCGAACGGCCGCATCTGCCGGGTGGAAAGGTCGATCTCGTGCACGGCGGCGCGTCCCCTTTCCTCCTCCATGCCGTTTTCGCCGACGTTGGAATTGGAGCCGACCGTGACGTAAAGCTTGGTCCCGTCCGGGCTGGCGATGACGTCCTTCGTCCAGTGGTGGTTGCGGCCTGCCGGCAGGTCGACAATCTTGTCCGCCGGCTCCGTAATCTCGGTTGCACCTTCCTGGTAGGGTAAGGCCACGATCGCGTCGGCATTGGCAACGTAGAGCTTGCCGCCAACCAATGTCATGCCGAACGGCGAATTGAGCCCGGTGATGAAGGGCGTTTTCGTTTCCGCCACGCCGTCACCGTCCGCGTCGCGCAACAACGATATGCGATTGGCGCTCTCACTTCGGGCGCCGGCCCTGCCCTGGATGAGCTGAGCAGCAAAGGCCCGCACCGAAAAGCCGGGGTCGGGTTGGGGTGGTGCATTGCTTTCTGCGACCAGCACATCGCCATTCGGCAGCACGTGCAGCCAGCGGGGATGATCGAAGCCGCCCGCAAATTCCTTAGCGGCAAGGCCTGGCGCGGCCGATGGCATCATGCCTGCAGGCCAGGGCGTGGCTTCCGCGACACTGACGGATGGCACGAGCTCCACCCTTGGTTCGACCAGAACCGGATCGGGACCGTAGGTCTTTTCAATCGGCACCGTTGCCTCCCGTCGCGACAGATAGCCGAGGCTCAGGCCGCCAGCGGCCGCGAGCGCGCCGAAGACCAGAAGGGCAATCAGGACCTTTTTCATGGCGGATTCCTTTAATGTCCAACCTAACGGCAGCCGCCTTCAGGCGTTCCAATCGCCTGGGGAAAAGTGCTGAAAAATTCGTTCGGAATCAAGGTCGGCGCGTGGCCCCATGGACATATCGCCTGTGGGCACAAGACGACCATGATGAGCGCTGCTGCACTATCCGCCGCCCGGCGCGAAGCGCCCTGTTGATGCGGCTGAAAAAGCGCTGGACGAATGCCGCTCGCTCAAGCTTTAACGAAGGCCGAGGAGAGCTCCTTCGGGGCCGCAGTCTACCGATCGGAATATCATGCCAATTCATGAACTCGCTGCGCTGGGGGCCGCGACGTGCTGGGCCCTGACGGGGTTGATCTCGGCCGGACCGGCCGGCCATCTCGGCGCACCCGCCTTCAACCGCCTTCGGCAGATCTTCGTCACGGGACTTCTGGCAATCTATGTGCTCGCCACCGGGGCGTGGCGTGAGCTGGATGCGACAAGCGTCACGCCGCTGCTTTTGTCCGGCTTGATCGGCATTTTCATCGGCGACACGCTGCTCTTTGCCGCGCTCAACCGGCTCGGTCCGCGCCGCTCCGGCATCCTCTTCGCCCTCAACGCGCCGATCGCCGCCTTGCTCGGCTGGCTGGTGCTTGGCGAAGCGCTGTCACCAACCGCGGTTGGAGGCATCGCGCTGACGGCCACCGGCGTGTTCCTCGCCATTCTCTTCGGCAAGCGCCGAGCGCAGATGCACGAATGGGAAAAGGTCAAGGGGCCGCTTTGGGTCGGCGTCTTGCTTGGGCTCGGCGCCGCCACCGGCCAGGCGATCGGCTCGATCATCGTGCGACCGGTCATGGCCGCCGGCATCGATCCTTTTGTCGCCTCCATGCTGCGCGTCGGCATTGCGGCGTTGTGCCTGAGCACCTTGATCCAGCTGCCCATTCCATCGGTCAAGCCGAGGGCGCCGCTAACCTTGAAGGTTGCCGCAATGACCGCGCTGACCGGAGTCCTCGCTCTTGGCATGGGGATGACGCTGCTGCTCTTCGCGCTCTCGGGCGGCAAGGTGGGCATCGTATCGACATTGTCCGCGACCTCGCCGGTCATGATCCTGCCGATGCTGTGGCTGAGGACGGGCGAACGGCCTGCCGCCGGCGCCTGGGCCGGTGCTGCCCTCGTCGTCCTCGGCATGGCGCTGATCTTCATTCGCTGACACGCTCATGGTGCGCCTCATTGGCCGGGCAGTGCGAGGTGAGCACCTCTCGGGCGATCGGCGGACTCTTCGATACCGAGCTTCGCATTCGTGGAGTACACCGACGCAACAACAATCACGCAATTGATTTTATTAGATTATTTCCAGTTCAACGCCCGATGAGACATTGCCGAAAAGCAAGCCGTGGAAGTCGTTTCGGTGCTGAAGAAGCTCCTGCTGCTTTGAGGGGCGGAGCTTGCCGATCGTAGGCGCCGCCCACGTTACCAGCGCCACCGCTCCGCCCGGCCGACCGCAAAACCCGAAGCCTGCAACACGCTCTCGATGGCGCCGCCAAGCGACAGCACCTCTTCATCGGCATAGCGGCGGCCGACGATCTGCAGGCCGACTGGCAGGCCATCATTGGCGAGACCGACAGGCACCGACAGGGCTGGACACTGCGGCAGCAGGTTGAACGGGCAGGTCATGTCCAGCCCGCGAAAGCGCCCGTCCGGCGTATCGGCAATGTAGTCGTTGTCGTCCGCGTCAGCCGAGGGGGCCGTGACCGCGCAAGTCGGGCAGAGCAGCGCATCGTAGCGGGCGAGGATCGTGGCGAGATCACGCCACATCGCAGTCCGGAGCAGTTCCACTCGTTTGTAGACTGTAGCATTCATACCAAGCCCGCGTTCAATGAGCTCGACCACGATCGGATCCATGCGCTCGCGGTAGCGATCGATCGCGTTGCCGAAAAATGCCGCCATGAACACGCACCAGAGATCGTACCATTGGTCGTTGACGGCGCGGGACCAGCCGATGTCCATCGGTTCCACCGTGGCGCCGGCTGCACGAAGCTGGTCGACCGCCGCAAGGATCGCGGCTTGCACGGAGGCATCGACGCTGTAGTAGCCAAGATCCAGCGAAAGGGCGAAGCGTCGGCCCGCAAGTGAGCCTGCTCTTGCCCGGTCGGCCGCGAAGGAGAGCGGCAACGAGGCGATATCCGCATCATCCGGGCCGGCAGCCGCGGCCATGAAGGCGATGGCGTCGCTGACGGTGCGCGCCAGCGGGCCGAAATGGGATATGTTGTCGAAGACGCTCGGTAGGATCGTCATGGGAATTCGCCCAAGGCTGGGCTTGAGGCCGACGACGCCCGAGAGAGCGGCAGGAATGCGCACCGACCCGCCCATGTCCGTGCCTTCGGCGAAGGGAACCACGCCGGTCGCGACAGCGACGGCCGATCCGCCCGAGGAGCCGCCGGAGGTGCGCCCCGGATTCCAGGGGTTGCGGGTCACGCCCCAGCGTGGGCTCGACGTGAAACTGGAATGGGCGAATTCCGGCGTCGTCGTCTTGCCGATCAGGATCGCGCCGGCTGCCTCCAGCCGCTCGATGCACAGCGCCGTCTCCGTTGGAATCCAATTCCCACGCGTCCACGAGCCGAGCGTGGTGAGATCGCCCTTGGTCGGTGTCAAGTCCTTGGCGGCGAAGGGGACGCCGAGAAGAGCGGGCGTGTCACCGCCGGTTGCGATGAGCGCGTCAGCCGCCCGGGCGGATGCAAGCGCGGGCTCCTCTCGCAATAGCGTGAATACGTTCAGCGCCTGGTTGACGACTTTCGCGCGGCGGAGCGATTCGGCAACGACCGCTTCAGCCGAAAAATGGCGGGCGCGGATCCCGGCAGCGATCTCCGTTGCGGGCAGGTCGAGCGGATGCATGGGCGCAAGGATGCGAGAAACCGTCTGCATGACTGCGGACTCCGTGCTAGGTCTTGTCTTCGACAGGTGGGGAATGGACGTGGCAGCAAGATCCGGTGGGGCGAGCGCCTATATCGATGCCTGGAACGCCGGGCTCGCAGAGGCCGTGGAAAACCTCGGCGAGCCCGGTTTCCCGGAAACCCTGGAGCGCACGCTTCGGCAACTCGTCGCCTTCGAGATGATGAACGGCTTTGCCTATTCGCCAGGCGGCAAGGCCTTCGATCTCCATAACGAGCGCATTATCGGCGACCGCGTCACCATCGTCGATCACTACCTTGACGGCGCCTATATCCTCGACCCGTTCTACGATGCCGTCCGCAACGCAAAATTCGACGGCGGCGTCCTGGTGATGCGACGGTTGGCGCCGGACCGCTTCACCGAGACGGAATATTTCCGCCGCCACTACCAGGCGACCGGCATCGTCGACGAGATCGGCTTCATTCTGAAGCTTCCGCACGTCGATGCGGTGCTGTCGCTCTCGCGCATCGGCGACGTGCCCGGCTTCTCCCGCCGTGACATCGCCCGGCTGGAAAGTGCTGCACCAATCGTGCGGGCGCTCGCCGAACGGCACTGGCGTGCGCGGTTCGACCCGCCCCGCGAGGAGGAGGAGGATGCCGCAGCGACGATCAGCCACCCGTTGCTTTCGAAACGGGAGCTGGAGATCGTGACCCTGATCCTCAAGGGTCACTCGACCTATTCCATCGCCGCGACGCTCGGCCTCTCGCCGAATACGGTCAAGGTCCATCGTCGCCAGGCCTATGCCAAGCTCTCCATTTCCAGCCAGGCGGAACTCTTCCATCTCTTCCTCAGCCGCCGCTGATCATTCGACGAACTCGACTTCCGGCGGTGCTGACTGGAAGAACCGGGTGAGGTAGGCGAGATAACACACCCCAATGGCCAGCCAGATGATACCCAGAAGCTTGGCGTGGCCATCGAGATTCCACAGCAGGAACAGGTCGCAAACTGCACCGACGGCCGGCACGACAAGCCCGAGCAGCGCGCCCAGCGGCCGCACGATTGCATTGCCCTGCAGATAGAGCGCGATCACCGAGACATTGACGGCGGTGAAGGCGAGGAACGCGCCGAAATTGATAAAGGACGTCGAGGTCGTCACGTCGAGTGTGAGCGCAAGCAGGCCGACGATACCGACGAGCGCGAGGTTGAACACCGGCGTGCGCCATTTCTCATGCAGCTTGCCGAAGATCCCCATCGGCAACACGCCGTCGCGGCCCATGGCGAAAAGCAGCCGACCGACGCTCGCCTGTGCCGCAAGCCCCGAGGTGAACTGGGCAACCACGAGCGTGGCGAGGAACAGGGTCACGAAGATATCGCCGCCGATCATCAGAGCGATTTCCGACGCAGCGGAATCGACAGAGGTAAATTCGCCGCCGGGATGGGCGAGCTGTGTCACATAGGCCGAACCGGTGAAGATGATCCCGCCGATCACCGCGATGATCATAATCGCCTTCGGCATCGTGCGGGTTGGGTCACGCGTCTCTTCCGTCAGGGTTGAGACGGCATCGAAGCCCAGGAAAGAATAGGCTGCGATTGCCGCACCGGCGACGGAAGCACTGAACGGCACATTCGCTTCGAAGAATGGCCGTACCGACGCAAGCCCACCGACACCATTGATGGCAACGACATAGCGCGCTGCCAGCGCGACGAAGGCGATCAGCACGGTGAGCTGCACCAGCATCAGCACGACGTTCACCCGGTTGGCGAAAGCGATGCCGATGACGTTTACGGCTGTCGTCAGCACAATGAAGCCGACGATCCACAGCCAGGCCGGAACGGCCGGGAAGGCGGAGCCCAGATAGGCGGCACCGATCAGCCAGATAACCATCGGCAGGAAGAAATAGTCGAGCAGGACGGCCCAGCCGACCAGGAAGCCCGCACCGGAATTCAGCGACTTGCGGGCGTAGGTGTAGGCGGATCCGGCGACCGGATAGACCTTCGCCATGATCCCGTAGCTCGCCGCCGTCAGGAAAATTGCAAGCGCTGCGATGAAATAGGCCATCGCCGTCGTACCCTGGCTTGCCGAGGCCAGCGCCCCGAACGTGCCGAACACGATCATCGGCGTCATGTAGGCAAGCCCGAACAGCACCACTGACCACAGACCAAGGGTTCGATCGAGTTTAATGTTTTGTGTCATGTTCCCCTCCTCCAACGAACAGACTGGAAGCGTCGGGGAAACCGAGGGCTATGCCAATAACCCTAGGGTGTTATGGCGCTCCCCCGTGACATGGCGAGGGAGAGCGAGCAGGGTGCCCCGGATTTCGCAACCACCCGGCCCTTGGACCAGCGCCGCACTCACACCGAAAGCAGAGTTCGCGTCAGCGGATGCCCGGCGTCGGCAAGACCGTCGATGACGTTGAAGTGGTGCCTGTCCGGTTCGACGATGGCGGCCGTGGTTGCACCCAGTCCCGTCCAGATATTGGCAAGCAGGGCATTCTGGCGCAGGAATTCGGCGCGCTCTCCGCCGCCGACCCAGCAGGTGATGCGGGCATCCCGCATCGGCCGCAGCAGCGCCGGGCTTTGCGAAAGAGCCTCCGCCTCGTCGATCGCAAGCTTCTCGTTCATCCCGGTCGACATAATCGGTCGCAGGTCATGCACGCCCGAGATCGAGACGACGTTGCGGACGCGTCCCTGGACATCCGGCGAGAGCGGCGCGGTCGCCGTGATCATCCGGCTGACGAGATGGCCGCCAGCCGAATGCCCAGTCAGCATCAGCGGCCCTTCGACCAGCTTTGCCGCCTCACCGATTGCGGCCGCGACCTCCTCGACGATCCCCGCGATACGGATCTCCGGGCAGAGCGTGTAGGACGGCATGGCGACGGCGTAACCACTGGCGACAGCGCCCGCGGCGAGATGCGACCAGAAGCTCTTGTCGAGCTGCAGCCAGAACCCACCGTGCACGAAGACGACCAGGCCTTTGGCCGCGCCATCGGGGAAGAAAAGGTCCATGCGATTTCTGGATCGCTCGCCATAGGCAAGGTCGAGTTTCGCCAGCCCTGATGCCGAAAGCGCATTGCGGAATGCCTCCGCCGGCCCAACCCATGCCTGCGGCCACCGGTCGCCCCGCGCAATGTTCACGCCATTGGCATAGGCGTCGTTCCAATCGGAAACACGGTGTTCCAGCATCGATGCAATCCTCCCTTCGATGTCTCCCCACGCATAGAAATCGCCTGCCCCATCAAGAAACGCAATGCGTCATTCAAAAAAACTTTAGGCTTGAAATAATTTTGGACTGGTGCGATGCTGCCCCATGTTCAGCCGAGAAGTGGAGGTCTCGCTGTGCCCATCACGATCACTGGAGCCGCCCTGGCGACGGCATGCCCCCATCGACGACGATGCGGCGAGGCTTGGCGTCTGTTCGCACGGCAGGGCTCCGCGCGACGACCAGAACTTTAGCCGGCTTTGAAAATGCCTGGGCAACGGGCAGAAACTGAACAAGGGAACAGCCGCCACATGCTTGGACCGACTTCGCACGTCGATACGTTCACACGCGACCATCTGCCGCCACCGGAAGAATGGCCGGAATTCCGTCTCGAAGGCTTCGACTACCCGGACCATCTCAACGCCGCCGTCGAATTGACGGATGCCATGGTCGCAAAGGGTTTTGGCGACCATACCGCGCTGATCGGCAACGGGCGCCGGCGAACCTACAAGGAGCTGTCCGACTGGACGAACAGGCTCGCCCATGCCCTCGTTGAAAACTACGGCGTGAAGCCTGGCCACCGTGTGCTCATCCGCTCGGCCAACAATCCGGCCATGGTCGCCTGTTGGCTGGCGGCCACCAAGGCCGGCGCCGTGGTCGTCAACACCATGCCGATGCTCAGAGCCGGCGAACTGACCAAGATCGTCGACAAGGCAGAGGTCAGCCTGACGCTTTGCGATACCCGCCTGATGGACGAGATGATCGCCTGCGCCAAGGACAGTCGCTACCTGAAGCAGGTCGTCGGCTTCGACGGGACAGCAAACCACGACGCCGAACTCGACCGCATTGCGCTCGACAAGTCTGTGGTCTTCGAAGCGGTACACACCGGTCGTGACGACGTCGCCCTTCTCGGTTTCACCTCGGGCACGACAGGGGTCCCGAAGGCAACCATGCACTTCCATCGCGATCTCCTTGTTATTGCCGACGGCTATGCCAGGGAGGTGCTCGGGGTGACACCCGACGATGTCTTCGTCGGCTCACCGCCGCTCGCCTTCACCTTCGGTCTCGGCGGCCTTGCCATCTTCCCCTTGCGTTTCGGCGCGGCGGCAACGCTGCTCGAGCACGCGACGCCCGCCAACATGGTGGAGATCATCGAGAAGTACAAAGCAACGATCTCGTTTACCGCTCCGACCGCCTATCGGGCGATGATGAAGGCGATGGACAACGGTGCCGACCTTTCGTCGCTCCGGGTAGCGATCTCGGCGGGCGAAACGCTGCCGGGGCCCGTCTTCGAGGAGTGGACGGAAAAAACCGGCAAGCCAATCCTCGACGGGATCGGCGCGACAGAGATGCTGCACATCTTCATTTCCAACCGCTTCGAAGACCGCAAGGCCGCCTCGACCGGCAAGCCGGTCGGTGGCTACGAAGCCCGGATCGTCGATGACGAGATGCGGGAGGTCCCTCGCGGTACGGTCGGCAAGCTCGCGGTGCGCGGCCCGACCGGCTGCCGCTATATGGCGGACGCCCGCCAGCGCGATTATGTCCGCGACGGCTGGAACCTGACCGGCGACGCTTTCTATCAGGACGAAGACGGCTTCTTCCATTTCGCCGCCCGCTCGGACGACATGATCGTTACGGCCGGCTACAACATCGCCGGCCCCGAGGTCGAGGCGGCGTTGATTTCGCACCCGGAAGTCGCGGAATGCGCCGTCGTCGGAGCGCCCGATGCGGAGCGCGGCCAGATCGTCGAAGCCTATGTCGTACTGATTTCAGGCGTCTCGGCCGACGACGCGACGATCAAGCGCCTGCAGGATCATGTGAAGGCGACGATCGCGCCTTACAAATATCCGCGATCGGTCAAATTCCTGGAGAACCTGCCGAAGACAGCCACGGGCAAGATCCAGCGGTTCCGATTGCGGTCGGAGAACTAAAACCATGAGCAAATCATACGATCCTTCGAAAGAAGGCGCCCAGATGTCGTTCAAGGGACGCATGTCCTACAGCGACTATCTCATGCTGGAGAAGGTACTCGACGCGCAGGAGCCGCTCTCGAAGGCCCACGACGAGATGTTGTTTATCATCCAGCATCAGACGTCGGAGCTCTGGATGAAGCTCGCGCTGCACGAGATCAACGCCGCAGTCCGCTCGATCCGCGACGACCGGCTGGAACCCGCCTTCAAGATGCTGTCGCGCGTGGCGCGCATCTTCGAACAGTTGAACAGCGCCTGGGACGTGCTGCGCACGATGACGCCCAGCGAATACACCACGTTCCGCGAATCGCTCGGCCAATCCTCCGGCTTCCAGTCGTGGCAATACCGGGCGATCGAATTTCTCGCCGGCAACCGCAACGTCGCCATGCTCGGCCCGCACGCACACCGTCCCGACATCATGGAAAAGCTCGAGGCGATCCTGGCCGCGCCATCGCTCTACGACGAAGCGATCCGGCTGCTTTCGCGCAACGGCTTCGATGTCGGGGACGAAGCGGGCAAGACCGATTGGCGCGAAACGCGCACGGAAAGCGACAAGGTCTTTGCCGCGTGGCAGACGGTCTACCGCGATCCCGAACGTTACTGGATGCTCTATGAACTCGCCGAGAAGCTGGTCGATTTCGAGGACTATTTCCGCCGATGGCGCTTCAATCACGTCACGACGGTCGAGCGCATCATCGGCCTGAAGCGCGGAACCGGGGGCACATCCGGCGCGTCCTATCTGAAGAAGATGCTCGAAGTGGAACTCTTTCCCGAGCTCTGGCACGTGCGCACGGGTCTCTGATAGAACACAACTCATAAGGGAACCTATTAGGAGGAGAACAGCATGAACCGCATTCTGGCAGCGAGCCTTTTTGGCCTCTCGCTTGCGACGTCGAGCCTTGCCCATGCCGAGCCGGTGAAGATCGGCGTCATCACCACGCTTTCGGGCGGCGGCGCCGGCCTCGGCATCGACATGCGCGACGCATTCACGCTTGCGATCAAGCAATCGGGCAACAAGGACGTGGAGCTGGTGATCGAGGACGATGCCCAGAAGCCGGAACTTGCGGTGCAGATCGCCGAAAAGATGATCCAGGGCGACAAGGTCGACCTGATGACGGGCATCATCTGGTCGAACCTCGCCATGGCGGTCGTGCCGAACGCGGTCGCGCAGGACGTGATCTATCTCTCACCGAATGCCGGTCCTTCGGCACTGGCCGGTGCGAACTGCAACCCGAACTATTTCAACGTCGCCTACCAGAACGACAATTTCCATGAGGCGATGGGGCAATACGCCAACAAGGACTACAAGAACGCCTTCATCCTGGCGCCGAACTATCCGGCCGGCAAGGACGCACTGACCGGCTTCAAGCGCTACTACAAGGGCGCTCTTGCCGGCGAGATCTACACGCAGGTCGGCCAGACGGACTATGCCGCCGAAATCGCCCAGATCCGCGCCTCCGGCGCCGACACAGTCTATTTCTTCCTGCCCGGTGGCATGGGCATCGCTTTCATGAAGCAATATGCGCAGTCGGGCGTGAACATCCCGGTTATGGGTCCGGGCTTCTCCTTCAGCCAGGACGTCCTGCCGGCGATCGGCGACGCCGCCCTTGGCGTCAAGAACTCAGCGACCTGGTCCAAGGACCTCGACAACGAAGCCAACAAGAAGTTCGTGGAAGCGTTCAAGGCCGAGTACAAGCGCCTGCCCTCGATCTACGCCGCGCAAAGCTGGGATACGGCAAACCTGATCCTCGCCGCGCTGTCGAAGGCGAGCGTCAAGGACAAGGACGCCTTCCGCGCAGCGCTCAAGGCGGCGGACTTCAAGTCGGTGCGCGGCAAGTTCACCTTCAACAACAACAACCACCCGATCCAGAACATCTTCGTTCGTGAGGTGGTGAAGGAAGACGATGGCGTCCTGACCAACAAGATCATCGCCACCGCCTTCGAAGACCACAAGGACGCCTACGCCGATAAGTGCGGCATGTAGTGCCTCGCACCTGTTATCGCCCGGGTGCCCGGCCCTGATGCCGGCATCCGGTCGATGATCCATGTCCTCCTGATATGAAGCTTGGACCGGTCTCTTGTTCACCGCACTCCTGATCGAACAACTCCTCAACGGGCTCCAGCTCGGTGTGATGCTGTTTCTGATGGCCGCCGGCCTGACCCTGATTTTCGGGGTCATGGGCCTGATCAACCTTGCCCACGGCTCGCTCTACATGATCGGCGCCTTCGCCTGCGCGACCGTCGCTGCCGCGACCGGCTCCTTCTGGATCGGATTGATCGCCAGTCTTGCGGCTGCGGCGGGCGTCGGTGCAA
Organism: Sinorhizobium sp. NFACC03; assembly: GCF_900103435.1. Classification (NCBI taxonomy): domain Bacteria; kingdom Pseudomonadati; phylum Pseudomonadota; class Alphaproteobacteria; order Hyphomicrobiales; family Rhizobiaceae; genus Sinorhizobium; species Sinorhizobium sp. NFACC03. The sequence goes on along the minus strand of NZ_FMXF01000003.1, from coordinate 55,240 downwards.
TCATCGAGGTTGCCGTCATCCGCAGGCTCTATGATCGTGACCATCTCGACCAGGTGCTCGCCACCTTCGCGCTGATCCTGATCCTGTCCGAAGGCGCACGCTGGCTCTTTGGCTCCTTTCCGCTTTACCTCGACATACCGCCCTTGCTGCAGGGCGCGGTGCCCCTCCCCGGCGGCGGCCAATACCAGCTCTACCGCCTGGCGATCATCGGCGTCGGCATCGCGGTTGCCATCGCTCTCTATCTGCTGATCGCCAGGACGCGGCTCGGCATGCGTATCCGCGCGGGCGAATCCGACCGCGAGATGATCGGCGCGCTCGGCGTCGACATCGGCACGCTTTATACGGTCGTCTTCGCGCTCGGCGCAGCACTCGCCGGGCTTGCCGGCGCCCTCGTCGGTGCGCTGCAGTCGGTGCAGGTCGGCATGGGCGAACCGGTCCTCATCCTCGCTTTCGTCGTCATCGTCATCGGCGGCATCGGCTCGATCAAGGGCGCGCTCGTCGGCGCGGTGATTGTCGGCGTTGTCGACACGATGGGCCGCTTCCTGCTCCCCTCGGTTCTGGCGCTCACCATGCCCGCATCGCAGGCGACTACGATTGGCGCGGCGCTCGCCTCGATGCTGATCTATGTGGTCATGGCCCTCATCCTCGCCTTCAGGCCGAGCGGCCTATTTGCGGCACAGTCGTGAGGTCAAGATGAGTCGCGAAACCACCGTCAACCTGCTGCTTGCCCTTCTGCTTCTCGGCGCACCGGTTCTGGCCGCCGGCATGGGCGAACCCTTCTATGTGACGCTCGCGACCCGCGTCGTCGTCCTGGCGCTTGCCGCCGTCGGCCTCAATCTGGCGCTCGGGCTCGGCGGGCTGCTGTCCTTCGGCCACGCAGCCTTCTTCGGGCTCGGCGGCTATGTCGCCGGCATCCTTGCCACCCACGCCTTCAATGGCGAGCCGCTGTTTGCCGGAATTCCGGCAACGACGTCGATGCCGCTCGTCTGGATAGCGGCCGTGGCGGTTGCCGGCCTCATCGCGCTGCCGATCGGCGCGATCAGCCTGCGCACATCAGGCGTCTATTTCATCATGATCACGCTCGCCTTCGCGCAGATGATCTACTATTTCGCGGTCTCCTGGCCCGCCTATGGCGGCGAAGATGGCCTGTCGATGTCGATGCGCAACGCCTTTCCCGGCGTCAACACCGCCAGGCCCCTGCCCTATTTCCTGATCTGCTACGCGGCACTCATGGCCGCACTTCTCCTGTTCCGCGTGGTCGAGGGTTCGCGCTTCGGCAGCGCCCTGCAGGCGGCAAGACAGAATGGAATCCGCCTTGCCGCCGTCGGCATCGCACCCTTCAATATCCGGCTCGTCGCCTTTGCTGCCTCGGCGATGATCACCGGATTTGCCGGCGCGCTCTACGCCGATCTCAATCGCTTCGTCGGGCCCTCTATGCTCTCCTGGCACATGTCGGGTGAACTGATCGTGCTCATCATCCTCGGCGGCAAGGGTCGGCTGTTCGGCCCCGTCGCCGGCGCGATGATCTTCGTCTTCTTCGAATATGTGCTCGGCGGTATCACCGAGCGCTGGCAGTTCTTCCTCGGCCTCATCCTGCTCGGCATCGTGCTCTTTGCCCGCGGCGGATTGCTGGGGCTCCTCTCCGGAAAGCCGCGCCATGTCTGAGCCTGTTCTCGAAATCCGCGATCTCCGCAAATCCTTCGGCGCGCTCAAGGCGACCGACGGGGTCAGCCTTGAGCTTCGCCCAGGGCAAATCCATGCGCTGATCGGCCCGAACGGTGCCGGAAAAAGCACGCTGATCCACCAGATCGCCGGTTCGCTCAAGGCCGACAGCGGCAGCATCCGCTTTCTCGGCGAGGATATCGGCGGGCTCGACATGGCAGCCCGCGCGAGGCTCGGCCTTGCGCGCAGCTTCCAGATTTCGTCGCTGGCGCAGGAGTTTTCAGCGCTTCGCAACGTCATGCTGGCGGTGCAGGCGCGACAGGGCAGCAGCTTCCGCTTCTTCCGCCAGGTTACGAGCGATAGGGACCTGACCGAGCCGGCAATGGCGATGCTCGAGCGTGTGGACCTCGCCGCGCGCGCCCATGTGCCGGCGGCGGAACTTTCGCATGGCGAACGCCGGCAGCTCGAAATCGCCATCGCGCTGGCGCTGTCGCCGAGGACGTTTCTCTTCGATGAACCGATGGCCGGCATGGGGCCGGAAGGCTCGAAGCGGCTGACGACGTTCCTCGACGGCTTGCGCCATGAAGCGCCGATGCTGCTGGTGGAACACGACATGGACGCGGTCTTTGCGCTTGCGGATCGCATTTCCGTGCTCGTTTATGGCCGCATCATCGCAACAGGCACGGTCGATGAAATCCGCAGCGATCCGGACGTTCGCCGCGCCTATTTGGGAGAAGCCGCGTGAGCCTGCTCGAACTGAAAGGTCTCGAAACCTTCTATGGCGCATCGCAGGCGCTCTTCGGCGTCACTCTCGATGTGCGGGAGGGCGAGGTCGTCGCGCTCATGGGCCGCAACGGCATGGGCAAGACGACGACGATCAGTTCGATCCTCGGCCTCGTGCGCCCGCGCTCCGGCGCGATCAGCTTCGCCGGCAAGGCGATCTTCGGCATGCGACCGCACCGGATAGCGAGACTCGGCCTCGGCCTCGTGCCCGAAGGGCGACGCTGCTTCCCCAATCTCACCGTCATGGAGAACCTGGTTGCCACGGCCCGCGGCAGCGAGTGGACCTTCGAGAAGGTGGTCTCCCTTTTTCCCCGCCTCGGTGAACGGCGCGACCAATATGCCAACACGCTCTCGGGCGGCGAGCAGCAGATGCTTGCCATCGGCCGGGCGCTGATGACCAATCCCAGCCTGATCATTCTCGACGAGGCAACCGAGGGCCTTGCGCCGGTCATTCGGCAGGACATCTGGTCGGCGATCCGCACGCTGAAGGCCGCCGGCCAATCGATCCTCGTGGTCGACAAGACGCTTTCGGAACTGCTGCCCGTGGCCGACCGCTGCTTCGTCTTGGAAAAGGGTGCGACGGTGTTCGAAGGGTCGCCGGCAGCGCTGACACCGGCGCTTCAGGACCGCTATCTCGGCGTCTGAGCTTGCCAATCAGGTCGAGGGGATACCGCCACCGAGCACAACGGAATAGGCGGATGCGTCGATGTTGCCGCCCGAGATGACGCAGACGACGTTTCCTTTGAGATCTGGCCGCGAGATCGCGGCGGCGAGCGAGGCGGCCCCTGCCCCCTCGGCGACGACCTTGCCCTTTTTGAAGAGGAGCCGCATGGCATCGGTCACCTGGGCCGGGCTGACGGTAATCGCCCCGTCGATGAGTTCCCGTGCCACTGGCCAAAGCTGCGGCACAAGCGATGGCGCGCCGATGCTCTTGATGAACGACGGGCGGGTCTCGATCGTCACGATCTGTCCCGCCGCAAGTGCCGCCGAAACCGGAGCGGCGCTGTCATCCTCGACCGCGAAGACACGGCAACGGTCGGAAGTGGCCTTGACAGCGCTGGCGACCCCGGTCGTCATGCTGCCGCCGCCATAGGGGGTGAGCACCACGTCGACATCGGGCAGATCCTCGATGATTTCCATGCCGATCGAGCCGTTGCCCGCGAGCACCGCCTGGTCGGTCACCGGATTGATCAGCAGTTCCGGCGCATCCGGACGGGCCGCATCGGTAATGTAGTCCCACCAGGTCTCAACGCTGACGAAGCGCACTTCGCCACCGAGCGCGCGTACGCCGTCGATCTTGGTCTGCGGCGCGCCGCGATACATATAGGCAACCATCGGCACGCCGATGAGGCGCGCGGCCCAGGCCATGCCGTAAGCCATGTTACCGGAACTGGTGACGGCCACGCCGTTTTGCAGATCGGCCGGATAGCGTGACAATAGGGCGTTCAAGGCGGGACGGAGCTTGAAGGCGCCGATCGGTGAAAGGGTCTCCAGCTTCAGGAAGATCTGCCGATCGGGAAAGCCGTGGTCGAGCCGCACCAGCGGGGTTCGCGCGAAGTGGGGAGCGATGCGGGCGCGAGCCTCGGCGATTTCATCCCGTGTCGGACGGCGTGGTGCAGTCATTGCTTAAGTCCCCCGTTAGCCGTCTTCCCACCTTCGGGCACAGTGGTTCGGAACGAATCCGTTGCGGGCGGCGACTTCAGTCTGCGTCTGAACAAGACGCTGCGGGCGAAATGCCGCCCGCAGTTCTTCGGTGCCATCAATCAGGTCACGGCCGCACGGACGGCGAAGCGCGCATCCTGCCACGCACCGGTGCCGAGGATTTCTTCCAGAATCTCGACCGCCCGCCACACATCGGCATAGCTCACGTAGAGCGGCGTGAAGCCGAAGCGCATCGTGGTGGGCGCGCGGAAATCGCCGATGACGCCGCGGGCAATGAGGGCCTGCATGATCTCGTAGCTGTTTGGATGGCTGAACGAAACCTGGCTGCCGCGTTTTGTCCCGTCGCGCGGGCTTTCGAGTTCCAGGCCGTAGGCAGCGCATTTCGCCTCGACGAGCGTGATGAAGAGATCCGTGAGCCGGATGCTCTTCTCGCGCAGTTGCGCCATGTCGACCTCGTCCCAGATGTCGAGCGCGCCCTTCAGCGCCCGCAGCGACAGGATCGGTTGCGTGCCGCAGAGGAAACGACGGATGCCCTCGCCGGACGCATAGCGCTTTTCGAAGGCGAAGGGGCGCGCATGGCCCCACCAGCCGGTGAGCGGCTGGCGGATATCGCCGTGGTGGCGGGTCGCGGCATGGATGAAGGCAGGCGCGCCGGGGCCGCCGTTCAGGTACTTGTAGGTGCAGCCGACGGCAAAATCGACATTGGCGCCGTCGAGATCGACAGGCAGGGCGCCGGCCGTATGGCAGAGGTCCCAGATGACCAGCGCGCCATGTTCATGCGCCTTGCGTGTCAGCGCTGCCATGTCGCGCAGTTCACCGGACTTGTAGTTCACGTGGTTGACCAGAACCACGGCAGCGTCACTGTTGATCAGGTCCTCGATCTCGGGCGCATCGACCCCTTCCAGGCGCAGCGAAGCGCCGGGGCGCGTCGAAACCACGCCCTCGGCCATGTAGAGGTCCGTCGGGAAACTGCCGCCTTCGCTGACGATGACAGAGCGATCGGGCCGCAGCGCCATGGCCGCGTGCAGGGCCTTGTAGATGTTGATCGACGTCGTATCGCAAACGACAGTCTGGCCGGCGGCCGCACCGATCAGCCGCCCGACCCGGTCGCCGAGCGCAAGCGGCATCTCGAACCACCCGGCCGTGTTCCAGCTGCGGATAAGATCCTGCCCCCATTCCTCGGTAGCCGCCTTGCGAAGCTCGTCGAAGGCAGCGGTCGAGGCGACGCCAAGCGAGTTGCCGTCGAGATAGATCAGGTCCGGCGGCAGGATGAAACGTTCGCGCATCGGGCGCAGCACATCGGCGGCATCCATCGCCTCGATCGCAGCAAAATCAGGAACTGCATTCATGAAGGTGGTCCTCATTTATTCGCGAACGGTTTCGCGGGCGGGTGCCGGTCCGCGGCTTCGCTTGAGGCTCGGAAGAGCCAGCATGGCGAGAACGAACAGGCCGGTCGCAAGTTTCAGGTCCGGCGGGGGCATACCGGCCGCCAGGCAGAAGGAAACGAGTTGGTAGTAGACGATCGCACCGACAAAGGGGGCAGCGAGCTGGCGCAGCACGCTTTGCTTGCCGACGATCGCCTCGCCGATCATGAGCGCCGCAAGGCCGTTGATCAGGATGCCGAGGCCCATGTTGACGTCGGCAAAGCCCTGCGACTGCACCATCAGCGCGCCGCTGCCTGCGGAAAACGCTCCCGCAAGGCCGACACCGCCGATGGTCGCCAGCCAGACGTTGATGCCTTGCGCTTCGGCCATATCGGGGTTGGCGCCGACGGCACGGACGGCGGTGCCCTTCTCGGTGCGGAAGAAATGATAGAGCAGGAAGAAGACAACGAGCGCGATCAGCCCCGCGACCACAATCTTGCTTGCCGGGAAGCCCGGCTGCAGTCCCGGCGCCCAGTCGAACACGGTCGTTGCGCCGAAGACCGAGAGGTTCGACCGCCCCATAATCCTGAGGTTGATCGAATAGAGCATCGTCATCATCAGGATACCGGCAAGCAGGGTGTGGATCCGGAACCTGAGATGAATGAACGCCGTGCAGCAGCCGGCGACGAAGCCGGCGACGAGCGCGATGGCGATCGCGGCCAGCGGTGACATGCCCGCCGCCATCAGCACGCCGCAGACGCAGCCGCCGAGCGGAAACGCGCCTTCGCTGGTCAGATCCGGGAAACTCAGCATGCGGAACGGGATCATGATCCCGAGCACCACGAAGGCGAGGATCAGGCTCTGCGCCAGGGTGACGGGAACGAGCGAGACGAAGCTCGCGATGGTGTTTTGAAGAATATCCATGATCGTCAGCTCGCCAGGAACATGCGGTCGGTTTTGACGGAGAAATGGCCGATCAGATCAGGCACGGTCGTCTGAGCCTTTTCCTTGCCGTCGATCTCGAGGCGGACGCGCCCGGCATCGAGCATGATCACCTTATGACCGAAGTCTACCGCATGCTGCATGTTGTGTGTCACCATCAGCGTCGTCAGCTTTAGCGCCTCGACCGCGCGGATCGTCGCCTGCATGACGATATCGGCGGTGCGGGGATCGAGTGCTGCGGTATGCTCGTCGAGCAGCAGCAGTTCCGGCTCACCGCCGACCGCCATGATCAGCGACAGCGACTGCCGCTGTCCGCCGGACAGAAGCTCCACCCGTGTGTCGAGACGGTTTTCGAGACCAAGGCCCAGCAGCGATAGCCGTTCCTTGTAGGTGGCAAGCCGCGCCGCATTGAGGCCGCGGCGCAAGGTGCGCTTGTTGCTGCGCAGTTCGGCAAGCAACATGTTTTCCGCCACCGTCATGCTGGCGGCGGTGCCGCGCATCGGGTCCTGGAAAACGCGGGCAAGCCGCATGGCACGCTTGTGCACGGGCATGGCCGTCACGTCGTCGCCATTGATGACGACCTGGCCGCTATCGAGCACGAGCGCGCCGGAGATGGCGTTGAGCATGCTGCTCTTGCCGGCGCCGTTCGAGCCGATGACGACACCGAATTCGCCTGTGGCGAGGCTGAGTTTGAGGCCGTCGAGCGCGACCTTCTCGTCTGCCTGCCCCTTGTAGAAAACCTTGCGGGCCGATCTGATTTCCAGCATTGGCTCCCCCTATCCGTGGAGTGACGGCGCTCCCGGCGCCGTCACTGTTGAGACCAATTGGAGATCAGTCGACGACGCAGCCGCAATCGGTGGCGAGCGATGCCGGCACTTCGATGCCGAAGGCGGCCGTCGCCTTTTTCGAGATCAGCGGCGCGTGGTCTTCATAGCTCGGGCGCGACGGCGCGATCGTCTTCGGGTCCTTGCCCTTGAGGATCTCCGCAGCGATCTTGCCGGCATTGACGCCGACCTGCTCGTAGTTGACGGCAAAGCTTGCCGGCACGACGCCATCGCGGACGGCACCGTCGTCGGAATTGACGATCGGGATCTCTGCCTGGCGTGCCGCCGCAGAAACTGCGCCGATGGCCGGCTGCAGCAGGTTGGATGCGGGCGTGTAGATCACGTCGGCCTTGCCGGCGAAGGAGGCGATGCGCTGCTGAATGTCGTTGACGTTGTCGACGCCGACGGCGACGACTTCGAAGCCGGCGGCAGGTGCGGCTTCCTTAATCTTGTCGAGCAGCGCCGTGTCGTTCGCCTCGCCCGGATTGTAGGGCACGCCGAAGCGCTTGGCTTCCGGCAGCAGCTTGCGGGTAAAGGCCATCACGGCGGCCACATCCTGAAGGTCCGTCGCACCGGTCATGCCCTCCTCACCGGCCTCCCAGGACGGAACCAGCTTCGCGGCCACCGGATCGGTGACGGCAGAAAAGACAACCGGGATGCCGGAGCCGGCGAGCGCTTTCTTGGCGATCTGCGAGACCGGCGTGGTGATCGTGTAGATCAGTTTCGGCTGCTCGGCCTGCAGCTTGGCAATCATCTGCGGAACCAGCGAGGCGTCGAAATTGGTGTGGCTCTCGGTGTAGACGACGTCGGTGCCTTCGACGAAGCCGTTTTCAGCCAGCGCCTTCTTGAAGCCGGCGATCGACGCGCTCAATTGCGGATGTTCGCCGAAGTTGGCGATGCCGATGCGGATCGGATCAGCGGCAGCCGTTCCCAGTCCCCACGCCATTGCGCCGGCGGCGACCAATCCCGAAAGCCAAGTGCTCTTAAGCCTGCTCATACATCCCTCCCAGAATTTGACGAGCGTTACCGCCCTCCTCGGCGGCGTGCGTGGATGATGGCGACGGTCGGAGGTCTTGTCAAACAAATATATATATTTTCATCTTAACCGCAGAACTATATATAATTGTGTCGATCCGATGCGGGCGTTAGGGAACTTGATGCAAGACCACGAACAGTCGACCAAAACCGAATCGGCCTACCGGTTGCTCCGCCGCGACATTCTGGCGACGCGGCTGCAGCCCGGCGCGCCGATGAAGCTGAGCGCGCTGCGCGAAAGCTACGGGCTCGGCTGGACGCCGCTGCGGGAAGCACTGTCGCGGCTGGAAGCGGAGGGCCTGGTCACGGCGATCAGCAATCGCGGCTTTGCCGTCGCGCCGGTCTCGCGGGAGGCGCTCGACGACCTCACCCGAGCGCGGCAGGTCGTTGAAATTCCGCTGCTCGTCGAGTCGATCGAAAATGGCGACAGCGCATGGGAGTCCGCCGTCGTCACCGCCCACTATCGCTTGTCGCGCTGCAAGATTGCCGTCGAAAACGTCTCCGAAAGCGAAATCGACGAGTGGGACGAGAAGCATGCCGCCTTTCACACCGCCCTGATCGGTGCGGCGAGATCGAGCTGGCTTTCCCGCTTCCAGGCGACGATCTCCGACCAGCTCCGCCGCCACCACCGTTTCCTGAGCCTGGCCCCCACACTGCGCGCTGCCGCAGGGATGAGCGAGGGCTACGAGGAAGCGGTTGTCGCCTTGCAGGACGCGATGGCGATAGAGCATCATACGGAACTGATGGAGGCCGCACTCGACCGCGACGTCGACCGCGCCCGAAAGCTGATGACCGACCACATCGGCTTTACGGTCAATGTCTACGACCAGTCCGAAGATAGCGGCCGTTCACCGCCGTTGCCGCGGCATGCGTCCAAATGACGGCACGTGACAGCCTGTCCAAGAGCCGGAAACGTCTCTAAAAGCAAAGAGACAGGGAAGTGCCTGCCAAGGCGCAGGAAAAGAAGCGGGCGTTTGCAATGATGGGTGAAGACAAGTTCGATACTTCGCCGGAATGGGTGGATGGCGAGACCAAGGCGCTCGAAGCTCCAGGCGATCACCGCGCCGAGCTGAGGCTCTGGCTGCGCCTGCTGACCTGCTCGACGCTGGTCGAGAGCGAGATCCGTCGCCGGCTTCGGGAAGAATTCGATTCGACCTTGCCGCGCTTCGACCTGATGGCCCAACTCGAACGCGCCCCTGACGGCATGGTGCTTGGCGAAGTTTCGAAGCGCATGATGGTTTCGCCCGGCAACATTACGGTGCTGGTGGAGCGCTTGACCGAGAGCGGCCACATCAGCCGTACGACGCTCCCGACGGATCGCCGCGTGCAGGTCATCGCGTTGACCCCCTACGGCCGCGCCGAATTCGAGAAGATGGCAGCAACCCATGCCGATTGGATCTCCGACCTGTTCGCGGGTGTTTCACCGCAGGACGGTGGTGTGCTGATGGACGAGCTTGCCAAGCTCAAGCGGTCCGTTATCGCTTCCCTGGCCCGCAACTCCTGAGGGCAACACGTCTTCCCTTTTCCCAAGAGCGTAGAGCGGCGTGATGACCACCGCGCCGTCGTCTGAACGCGCGCACACGCATCACGTCCACCCAAAACAATTTTAAGCTTGAAATTTCTCCCGAACGAGTCCACCTTGTTCCCAGCAGTCCGGGATGACGGCCAACGGCATCTCGACGGCGACACACGCAGCCGGAACTCGGGAGGAGAACGACATGCGGATCGTCTGTATCGGTGGCGGGCCAGCCGGGCTCTATTTCGCGCTGCTGATGAAGCGCCAGCACCCGGAACACCACGTAACCGTGGTCGAGCGGAACCGCGCCTTCGACACCTTCGGCTGGGGCGTCGTCTTCTCGGATGCCACCATGCAATCGATGCGCCAATGGGATCCGGAGACGGCCGAGGCGATCGAGATCTCCTTCAACCATTGGGACGATATCGAGCTGGTCTTCAAGGGTCGCAAGATCAGGACGACCGGCCACGGCTTCGTCGGCATCGGCCGCAAGAAGATGCTCAACATCCTTCAGGAGCGCTGCCTCGAACTCGGCGTCGAACTGGTGTTCGAGCAGGATGTCGAGAGCGACGAGCAGTTCGCCGACGCGGATCTGATCATCGCCTCCGACGGCGTCAATTCGCGCATTCGCAACAGATACGCCGACATATTCCGGCCCGATATGGTCGTTCGACCGAACCGCTATGTCTGGCTCGGCACGAACAAGCAGTTCGACGCCTTCACCTTCGATTTCCAGCGCACCGAACACGGTTGGTTCCAGGCGCACATCTACCGCTTCGACGAAAACACCTCGACCTTCATTGTCGAGACCACCGATGACGTCTTCCGGGCCCATGGTCTCGACCAGATGGACCAGCAGCAATCGATCGATTTCTGCGAAAAGCTCTTTGCCGGGACCCTCGACGGCCACAAGCTGATGACCAATGCGCGCCATTTGCGTGGCTCGGCCTGGCTGAATTTCGGCCGGCTGATCTGCGAGAAGTGGAGTCATTTCAACGGCCGCAGCCATGTCGTACTGATGGGCGATAGCGCCCATACCGCGCACTTCGCCATCGGCTCGGGCACCAAGCTTGCGATCGACGATGCCATCGAACTCACCCGCCAGTTCGACATCCTCGGCCATGACAAGGCCAGTATTCCCGCGGTGCTCAGCGCCTATGAGGAGGTGCGTCGCGTCGACGTCGCGCGCATACAGAATGCGGCCCGCAATGCCATGGAGTGGTTCGAAGTGGTCGGCACGCGCTATGCCGATACGCTGGAGCCCGAGCAGTTCATGTATTCGATGCTGACCCGCTCGCAGCGCATCAGTCACGAAAATCTCCGCCTGCGCGACAAGGACTGGCTCGAAGGCTTCGAGCGCTGGTTTGCCGAACGCGCCGGCGTCGAGCCGGCCGCCAACGGCACGGTCCCGCCGCCGATGTTCACGCCGTTCAAGCTCCGCGGCCTGACGCTGAAGAACCGCATCGTCGTTTCGCCGATGGCGATGTATTCGGCAACCGATGGCGTGCCGAACGATTTTCACTTGGTGCATCTCGGCGCGCGCGCCATGGGGGGCGCCGCTCTCGTTTTCCCGGAAATGACCTGCGTATCGGCCGATGCTCGCATCACGCCCGGATGCCTTGGTCTCTGGAACGACGAGCAGGCGCATGCCTTCAAGCGGATCGTCGATTTCGTGCACCATCAGACGCCGGCCAAGATCGGCATCCAGCTTGGGCACGCCGGGCGCAAGGGTGCGACCAAGCTCGCCTGGGAGGGGATCGACCAGCCCTTGAGCGAAGGCGGCTGGCCGCTCATTTCCGCCTCGGCCCTGCCCTATCTCAAGCATTCGGACACGCCGCGCGAAATGACCCGTGCCGACATGGACCGCGTCGTCGCGGACTTCGTGCAGGCCACCGAACGGGCCCGCGACCTCGGCTTCGACATCCTCGAACTGCACGTGGCGCACGGCTACCTGCTGTCGAGTTTCCTGTCGCCGCTCACCAATCGTCGCACGGACGAATATGGCGGCGACCATGCGGCCCGCGCCCGCTTTCCCCTCGAAGTGTTCCATGCCGTTCGCAATGCGTGGCCCGCGGACAGACCGATGTCGGTGCGCCTTTCGACCCATGACTGGCACGAGGGTGGCAACACCCCCGAGGACGCGGCGATCTTCGCCCGCCTGTTCAAGGAGGCCGGTGCCGACATGATCGACTGCTCCTCCGGTCAGGTGGTGAAGGAGGAAAAGCCGGTCTACGGCCGCCTGTTCCAGACACCGTTTTCCGACAAGATCCGCAACGAGATCCAGGTCGCGACGATCGCCGTTGGGGCGATATCAGAGGCCGACCACGCCAATTCCATCATCGCTGCCGGTCGCGCCGACCTCTGCGCGATTGCCCGCCCGCACCTGGCCGACCCATCCTTCGTCCTGCATGAGGCGGCAAAGATCGGCTATGACGATCAGCCCTGGCCCAAGCAGTACCACTCCGCCCGCGCGCAATATGTGAACAATCTGGCGCGTGCGGCAACGACGGCGGGCAAGCCATGAGCAAGAGGCACGCCCTTGTCACAGGCGCGGGCAGCGGCATCGGCAAGGCGATTGCGCTTGCGCTTACCGCCGACGGCCATGTCGTCAGCCTTGCCGGACGACGCGCAGCACCGCTCGAAGCTGTGCGAGCAGAGATCCTCTCATCGGGCGGCGAAGCCCACGTCCACTATGGGTTTGACGTGACCGACCCGACCGCCATCGAGCAAGGGATCGCGGCTGCGATTGCTAAGAGCGGAGACATCGCCGTTCTCGTCAACTGCGCCGGCGAGGCGCCCTCGGCGCCATTCGAGAAAACCGATCTCGCGCTCTGGCAGCGGGTAATCTCGATCAACCTCACCGGCGTCTTTCTCGTAACGCAGGCAGCCCTTGCCTCCGTGCGCCGGGCCGGCAACGGCCGCATCGTCAATGTCGCGAGCACGGCGGGCCTCACCGGCTATGCCTATGTTTCTGCCTATTGCGCATCGAAGCACGGCGTCGTCGGGCTGACACGCGCTCTGGCGCTCGAGCTTGCGCGAACCGACGTGACCGTCAATGCCGTCTGCCCCGGTTTCACCGACACGCCGCTGATCGATGGCGCGCTCGACACGATCAGCGAGAAGACCGGTCGTTCGCGCGAGGAGGCACGTGCCAGCCTTGCCCGTTCCAATCCGCAAGGGCGCCTGGTGACGCCGGATGAGGTGGCAGACACCGTCTCCTGGCTGGTGTCGGAGAAGGCGACCGCGATCACCGGCCAGGCGATCGCCGTTGCCGGTGGCGAAGTTCTCGGAGGATAGAGATGACAAACCCGATGCAGGCCAAGAAGCGCGCCTTTAGGGACCACAAGGCCAAGCACTTCCTGTTCGAAACGGACGCGGACGGCCGGGTCGCGACGATCACGCTCAACCGTCCGGAAAAGAAGAACCCGCTGACCTTCGAGAGCTACGAGGAGCTTTGCGATCTCTTCCGGTCGCTTGCCCGCGCCAGCGACGTGCGCGCCGTGGTGCTGACCGGCGCCAGCGACAACTTCTCCTCCGGCGGCGACGTCTTCGAAATCATCGAACCGCTGACGCGCATGTCGATGCCCGACCTCTTGGATTTCACCCGCATGACCGGAGAACTGGTGCGTCAGATCCGCGCCTGCCCGCAGCCCGTCATCGCCGCCGTGGACGGAATTTGCGCCGGCGCCGGGGCTATCTTGGCGATGGCTTCCGATTTCCGCGTCGCGACGCCGGAAGCGAAGACCGCCTTTCTCTTCACGCGCGTTGGGCTCGCGGGTGCAGACATGGGCGCCTGCGGCATTCTTCCCCGCATCATCGGCCAAGGCCGCGCCGCCGAACTGCTCTTCACCGGCCGGGTCATGACCGCGCCCGAGGGTCATGCCTGGGGCTTCTACAACGCCCTGCACGAGCGTGCGTCGCTGCTCGCCGAGGCGCAGAAATTCGCGCGCACCATCGCCGATGGCCCCTGGTTCGCCCATGCGATGACAAAGAAGATGCTCGACCAGGAATGGGCGATGGGCATCGACCAGCTGATCGAATCGGAAGCCCAAACCCAGGCGATCTGCATGGCGACCGGCGATTTCCGCCGCGCCTTCGAGGCCTTTGCCGCCAAGACGAAGCCGGAATTCAAAGGGAATTGAGCATGAGTTCCCGTGACACGGCTTTGCCCCCACCAACCCGCGACCATCTCGACTGGCCGTTCTTCGACGATGGTCATCGTGCGCTTGCTGCGGAGCTGGATGACTTCGTATCCCGTGGCGGCCTCGGCGAGATCGATCACGCAAATGCCGATGCCGCGTGCAAACACCTCGTCAGCGCCCTTGGCGCCGCAGGCGTGCTTCGCCATTGCGTGCCGAAAGCATTTGGCGGCGCAAGCGAGGAGATCGATAGCCGCTCGCTCTGCCTCATCCGCGAAACGCTTGCCTATACCGACGGTCTTGCCGATTTCGCCTTCGCCATGCAGGGGCTCGGCACCGGCGCGATCAGCCTTTCTGGCTCAGAGGCACTGAAGCAGGCCGTCCTGCCCAAGGTCAGCCGCGGCGAGTGGATTTCCGCCTTTGCGCTTTCCGAACCCGAGGCTGGCTCGGATGTCGCAGCGATGGCCTGTGGTGCGCGACGCGAGGGCGATCATTTCGTGCTCGATGGCGAGAAAACCTGGATCTCGAACGGCGGCATCGCCGACGTCTACACGGTCTTTGCCCGCACCGGCGAAGCGCCCGGCACACGCGGCATTTCCGCCTTCGTGGTTTTCGCCGACACGCCGGGTTTCACGATCGCCGAGCGCATCGAGACGATCGCGCCGCATCCGCTTGCCCGGCTTCGCTTCGACAATTGCCGCATCCCGGCGTCGCAGCTTCTCGGAAGCCCCGGCGAAGGCTTCAAGATCGCCATGCGCACGCTCGACATCTTCCGCCCCTCCGTCGCGGCCGCCGCAACAGGCTTTGCCCGCCGGGCGCTCGACGAGGCAGTGGCGCATGCAAAGAACCGCAAGATGTTCGGCGCAACCCTTGCCGATTTGCCGACGGCGCAAAGCACGCTCGGCGAGATGGCGACTGCGATCGACGCCGCCGCCCTTCTGACCTGCCGCACGGCATGGCAGCGCGACGTGCAGAAGCGGCCGACCACGCGGGAAGCGGCCATGGCCAAGATGACGGCGACCGAGAATGCACAATGGGTCATCGACCAGGCGCTGCAGCTCTTCGGCGGCCGCGGCGTGCGCGTCGGCGAAATCACCGAACGGCTCTATCGCGAGATCCGGGCACTGCGGATCTACGAGGGCGCAACCGAGGTTCAAAAGCTCATCATCGGCCGCGAGCTGATGAAAGGTACGGGACGATAACGAGGGGGATGTCGAACATGCATGGTTCGAAGGCGTCATTCGACTGGCAGGATCCATTCAACCTGGATGCGCAGTTGACCGAAGAAGAACGCATGGTGCGGCGCACCGCGCAAGGTTATGCCGAAGACCGACTGGCGCCGCGCGTGCAGGAGGCCTTCCGCCACGAGAAGACCGATCCGTCGATTTTCGCCGAGATGGGCGAACTCGGCCTGCTCGGACCGATGGTCTCCGAGGAATACGGCGGCGCGGGCCTCAACTACGTCTCCTACGGTCTGATCGCCCGCGAAGTAGAACGCATCGACAGCGGCTACCGCTCGATGATGAGCGTCCAGTCTTCCCTGGTGATCGTGCCGATCTATACCTTCGGCAGCGAGGACCAGAAACGCAAATACCTGCCGGGACTGATTGCCGGCACGAAAATCGGCTGCTTCGGCCTCACCGAGCCCGATCATGGTTCCGATCCCGGCTCGATGATCACCAAGGCCACCAAGGTCGATGGCGGCTATCTGCTTTCCGGCTCCAAGACCTGGATCTCGAATGCGCCGATCGCAGATGTCTTCGTCGTCTGGGCGAAGACCGCCGATGGTCTGATCCGCGGCTTCATTCTCGAAAAGGGATGGAAGGGGCTCAGCGCACCGGCGATCCACGGCAAGGTGGGCTTGAGGGCATCGATTACTGGCCAGATCGTCATGGACGAGGTCTTCGTGCCGGAAGAAAACATGCTGCCCGATGTGACCGGGCTGAAAGGTCCCTTCACCTGCCTCAACTCCGCGCGCTTCGGCATCGCCTGGGGCGCCCTTGGTGCGGCTGAGTCCTGCTACGCGACGGCGCGGCAATACGTGATCGACCGCAAGCAGTTCGGCCGACCGCTTGCCGCCAACCAGTTGATCCAGAAGAAGCTCGCGGACATGGCGACGGAAATTGCCCTTGGCCTGCAGGGCTGCCTGCGCCTCGGCCGCATGAAGGACGAAGGCAACCCGCCGGTCGAGCTGACCTCGATCCTCAAGCGCAATTCCTGCGGCAAGGCGCTGGAGATCGCCAGAACCGCCCGCGACATGCTCGGCGGCAACGGGATTTCCGACGAGTTTCCGGTGGCACGTCACCTCGTCAACCTCGAAGTGGTCAACACCTATGAGGGCACGCATGACATCCACGCGCTGATCCTTGGCCGTGCCATCACCGGCATCGCCGCCTTCGCCAACTGAGGTCCGGCGTCGATGTTCACGACCAAGAGACCGCTGCGCTTCGGAGACTGCGACCCCTCAGGGATCGCCTACTTCCCGTCCTACCTCAACATCCTTGTCGGGGTGACAGAGGACTTCTTCGCGTCGCTCGGCTTTCCCTGGAAGACGATGAACGACGAGCGGCGGATCGGCGTGCCGACAGTGCGCCTCGATCTCACCTTCATTCGCCCGGGCTTTCAGGGCGACGAACTTGATTTCACCCTCGTGGTCAGAGGTATCGGCCGCTCGTCGCTCGACATGGAGCATACGGTCTCGGCAAGAGATGCCTTGCTCTGGACGGCGAACCAGCGGGTCGTTGCCACCTCGCTCGACAATCACGCTTCTCACGCGTGGCCGGATGACATCCGTGCTGCGCTGACACAACATCTGGAGACGACCGATGCACACCATCCTGCAACCTGAAGGCTGGGCAAAGCCCATCGGCTATGCCAACGGCGTGGCTGCAACGGGCCGCACTGTTTTTGTCGGCGGCCAGATCGGCTGGAACGCGCAATCCGAGTTCGAGACCGACGATTTCGTCGAGCAAGTGCGCCAGACGCTGAAGAACGTCGTCGCTGTGCTCGCCGCCGGCGGCGCGGAGCCGCAACACATCACCACGATGACCTGGTACTTCACCGACAAGCAGGAATATATCGGCAATCTGCGCGGCATCGGCCAGGCCTATCGCGACATCATCGGCCGGCATTTCCCGGCCATGGCGGCGATGCAGGTCGTGGCGCTCGTCGAGGACCGCGCCAAGATCGAGATCCAGGCCACGGCCGTCATCCCCGACTGAGGCTGCCACCATGTCCGAGGTCCGATTTTCGGAGAGCGTTTCCGCCCTTGTTGAAGACGACGTACTCGTCGTCAACATCGACAATCCGCCCGTCAACGCCCTCTCTGCGCATGTCAGGTCCGGCCTGATGGCGGCGCTCGAACATGCGGCCAGTCTCCCCACGATTAGGGGCGTGGTCATCACGGGCGCCGGCAGCACCTTTATCGGTGGCGCCGACATCAGGGAGTTCGGCAAGCCGCCGGTCGCACCGACGCTTCCCGACGTGATCGAGCGCATCGAGGCGTTTGAGAAGCCGGTCGTCGCTGCCGTCAACGGCGCGGCGCTTGGCGGCGGCTGCGAAGTGGCGCTCGCCTGCCACGGCCGTATCGCCGGCGAGAAGGCATCATTCGGCCTCCCCGAAGTCAAACTCGGCCTCGTCCCGGGCGCGGGCGGGACGCAGCGCCTTCCGCGTCTGATCGGTATCGTCGCGGCGATCGACCTCATCGGAACCGGGCGTGCCGCCAAGGCCGCCGAAGCCGTGACGCTTGGCCTTGCCGACAGCGTTGCCGCCGATCCCGTAGGTGCCGCACTGGCTTTCGTGCAGGAACCCGCCGCCAAACCGCTCCACCGGACGGGCATGATCGCCGTTCCGCCGGCGGACGCCGCCGCCGTCAGCGCCACAGAGGCAAAGGTTCTGGCGAGAGCCCGCGGCCAAGCCGCCCCCGCCGAGGCCGTTCGCCTCGTCAAGGCAGCGGGCGAACTCGACCTGAAACAAGGACTGACCGAGGAACGCGCGACCTTCCTGCGTTTGCGCGATTCCACCGAGTCCGCTGCCCTCAGGCACGTGTTCTTCGCCGAGCGTGCCGCCGGCAAGGTCGAGGGGCTCGATAAGGTATCGCCGCGCAGGATCGAGACCGTCGGTGTCGTCGGTACCGGGTTGATGGGATCCGGCATCGCGGTCTCCGCCCTGACCTCCGGCTACCGCGTGGTCGCGCTGGAGCACACGGAAGAAGCCGCCGCCAGCGGGCGGACACGCATCGCCGAGACCCTTGAGAAGACCGTACGCTCCGGACGGCTGACTGCGGCCGGCCGCGACGACTGCCTGGCGCGGCTGCAGACGACCGCCGAAGCCGGAGATCTCGCGAATGCCGACCTCGTCATCGAAGCGGTCTTCGACGATCTCCAGGTTAAGACAGAGCTGTTTCAGAGGCTCGACGGCATCGTCGCACCCGGCGCCATCCTCGCGACCAACACGAGCTACCTCGATCCCGATGCGATTGCCGCCGCGACAGCCGATCCGTCGCGGGTCGTAGGCTTGCACTTCTTCTCGCCCGCCAACGTCATGCGGCTTGTCGAAGTCGTCAATTGCGCCAAGACCACACCGGACGCGCTGGCAAGTGCGCTTGCCTTCGTCAAACGTCTCGGCAAGCTGCCCGTCGTTTCAGGCGTCACCGAAGGCTTCATCGGCAACCGCATTTTCTCCGCCTATCGCCGCGAGGCAGAGTTCATGCTGGAGGATGGGGCACTGCCTGAGCAGATCGACGCCGCGCTCGAGGCCTATGGCTTTCCGATGGGGATCTTCGCCGTCAACGACATGGCCGGGCTCGAGATCGCCTGGGCGCGCCGCAAGCGACAGGCGGCGACGCGGGATCCTGCCGCACGCTATGTCGAAATCGCCGACAGGCTTTGCGAAGCGGGGCGTCTCGGTCGCAAGAGCGGCCGTGGTTGGTACGCCTATTCCGATGGCAAACGGGCCGTCGATCCCGAGGTCACTGCGGTCATCGAAGCCGCAAGAGCGGTGAAGAACATCACGCCGCGCGATTTCACCGCTGACGAGATCGTGAGCCGGCTTCTGAAAGCGATGGCCGACGAGGGAACGGCCCTGCTGGCCGAAGGGATCGCGGCACGTCCAAGCGACATCGATCTGGTGATGATCAACGGCTACGGCTTTCCCGCGCACAAGGGCGGGCCGATGTTCACAGCCGAGCAAGGCAAGGACAAATCCCATGGGTGAAGCCTATATCGTCGGCGGCGTCCGCACGCCCATCGGCCGCTATGGCGGCGTTCTGTCGAGCGCACGTCCGGACGATCTTGCGGCCCACGTGATCCGCGAGGCGCTGGCGCGCGTTTCGTCCGTTCCGACCGAGGCGATCGATGAGGTTGTTCTTGGCTGCGCCAACCAGGCGGGCGAAGACAACCGCAACGTCGCGCGCATGGCCGCCTTGCTCGCCGGGTTGCCCGAAACGGTAGCCGGAACGACGATCAACCGGCTGTGCGGTTCCGGGCTGGACGCCGTCGGCTATGCCGCCCGCGCGATCCGTCTGGGCGAAGCCGAGATCATCGTCGCCGGCGGCGTCGAAAGCATGTCGCGCGCGCCCTTCGTCATGCCGAAGGCCGAAAGCCCGTTCCAGCGCGGCACCGAAATCCATGACACGACGATCGGCTGGCGCTTTGTCAATCCCGTCATGAAAGACCGATACGGCATCGACTCCATGCCGGAGACTGCCGAAAACGTCGCGGCCGAGTTTTCCATCTCGCGCGAAGACCAGGACGGCTTTGCACTGCGCAGTCAGGCCCGGGCGGCCACTGCGCAAAAGAGCGGGCGTTTCGCCCGCGAAATCGCCCCCTATGCGATCAAGTCACGCAAGGGCGAGACGACGCGCGTCGAGCACGACGAACACCCGCGCGAAACGACCATCGAGAAGCTTGCCGGTCTGCCGACGCCATTCCGCGCCAATGGCTCGGTTACCGCCGGCAATGCCTCCGGCGTCAACGACGGCGCGGCTGCCCTCGTCCTTGCCTCCGGCCAAGCGGTCGAACGCTACCGGCTCCAACCGCTCGCTCGGGTCGACGGGATGACGACGGCGGGTGTTCCGCCACGCATCATGGGCATCGGCCCGGTGTTTTCGACCCGCAAGCTCCTGGAGCGTCTGAACCTCCGTCTCGGCGACATCGATATCGTCGAACTGAACGAGGCCTTCGCGGCACAAGCGCTCGCCTGTATGCGGCAGCTCGGGCTGGCCGACGATGCACCCCACGTCAATCCCAATGGCGGCGCCATCGCGCTCGGCCATCCGCTTGGCATGTCCGGCGCGCGGCTGGCGCTGACGGCGGCCCTGGAGCTTGAGCTTCAAGGTGCCAAGCGGGCACTCGCCACCATGTGCATCGGCGTCGGACAGGGCATCTCGATGCTGCTGACGCGGCCGTGATGTCCGCCTCTTAGAAGGATCGGTGCGAGGTCTGGCGCGATCGCCAGATCACGTCATCGCGGGTAGCCCCCATCCCCTTTCGACACCGGCTTCGGAACCGACACGCCTATTCCTGACAAATCGCGTCTTGATATTGCCGGCGGAAGCGCCCAACTGATCGGCATCGCGCTCCTTCGCACTTCCCCACCGGCGCGTCCTGCACTCGAAGCGATAGACGTCAATCTTCAAAGGTTCCCCCATGACCCAGTATCCCGATATCCTCCTTCATATCGACGGCGCCTGGCGGCCGGCTCGAGCGGGCAAGACCATTCCCGTCATCGACCCAGCCACAGAGGAAACGATTGGCCAGGTGGCCCGGGCAGAAGTGGCGGATCTGGATGAAGCGCTGAACGCCGCCCAAAAAGGCTTCCAGGTCTGGCGGGCGACCTCGGCTTTCGACCGGGCAAAGGTCATGCGAACGGCAGCGGCGCTGCTGCGCGAGCGTGCCGTCGACATCGCCTGGCTGATGACGCGGGAACAGGGCAAGCCGCTGGCCCAGTCCAAGGGCGAAATCCTCAGCGCCGCCGAAATCATCGAGTGGTTTGCCGAGGAAGGAAAGCGCGCCTATGGCCAGATCATTCCGCCGCGCACGCCAGACGTCACCCAGATGACCGTCAAGCTGCCCGTCGGCCCGGTCGCCGCTTTCACGCCGTGGAATTTCCCGATCAACCAGGTCGTACGCAAGCTGTCTGCCGCGCTGACCACGGGATGCTCGATCATCGTGAAGGCGCCGGAGGAAACACCAGCATCGCCGGCCGAACTGATCCGGTGCTTCGTCGATGCTGGCATTCCCGCAGGCGTCGTCAACCTCGTCTATGGCGTGCCGGCGGTCATCTCGGAGTATCTGATCTCGCATCCGGTCATCCGCAAGATGTCCTTCACCGGCTCGACCCCGGTCGGCAAGATGCTGGCAGCACTCGCCGGCCAGCATATGAAGCGCGCGACGATGGAACTCGGCGGCCACGCCCCGGTCATCGTCACAGACGATGCCGACATCGAGCAGGCCGTCGCGATCATGTCCGGCAGCAAGTATCGCAACGCCGGCCAGGTCTGCGTGTCGCCGACCCGCTTCCTGGTGCAGGAGCGGGTGGCAGATCAGTTCCTTGAAGGTTTCGTCGCCGCATCGCGGAAGGTCAAGGTCGGCAACGGCCTTGAGACCGGCATAGACATGGGGCCGCTGGCCAATGAGCGGCGCATCCCGGCGATCGAAAGCCTGGTCGCCGACGCCGTGGAGCATGGCGGCCGGCTGGCAACCGGCGGGCATCGCATCGGCAACCGAGGCTATTTCTTCGAGCCGACGGTGCTTGCCGACGTTCCGGTCAGCGCCCGTATCATGAATGACGAACCCTTCGGTCCCGTCTCCATCATCAACCGCTTCAACGAGCTCGACGAAGCGATCAACGAGGCCAACCGCCTGCCGTTCGGGCTTGCGGCTTACGCCTTCACCGGCTCCGAGCGAAGCGCCTATCGCCTCGCAAGCGAAGTCGAGAGCGGAATGATCTCGATCAACCATCTCGGCCTGGCGCTGCCGGAGGTGCCCTTCGGCGGTATCAAGGATTCCGGCTACGGAACGGAAGGCGGCTCCGAGGCGATCGAAGCCTATCTGGAAACCCGCTTCGTCACGCGCAAGAGCGTGTAACCGCGCTCGATCATCTCCCGCGCGCGCCCGGCGCGCGGGAGATGCTGCGTGTCACCCATCAAGGGCACGAGAGCCGCCCGCAGAAGTAGCAGTCTTAAATTTACTCCCCTGTTACGAAGTTTGCTCACCATCGGACGCATGGCATGATGCCTATGGGAGAGCACGATGGGTTATGATTGGAATGGCGCACGCGGGCGCCGCTTGAAGATCGCACGATTTGGTACGGCCCTCGCTCTGGCAACCTTGTTGGTGTCGGTCGCTGCGCAGGTCGTGGCCCGGGCAATCTAAACACCAACGGGTTGGCTTGTTCGGCGCACCGAAAGCCAGGTCGAAGGTTTCCGAAACACGGTGACCAAATCCCGCATCTCCTTCTTGAGATCGAAATTCCCACCGTCCACGGCTCTGCTCACAATCTGTCGAACACTCTGCGGTATCGCAGCCTGGTGAAAGCCCGGCTTGCCGGGTTTCCAGCAGCAATCGAAGCTGATACGTTCCATTTTTGTTCCGAGTCATCTGCTTCGGGCGAAGAGTTTGACGCCGTGAAGCGGAATCCGTGAATTCTTTCAAGGAGATGAAACGGAACGAAGAATTTGGCAATCTTGCTGACAACGCCTGGATACGTATGAGCGCCGCCTATCTCGAAAAACTGAATGACCGCCAGCGCGAGGCGGTGGTGCATGGTGTGGGACTGCCGCAAGGCCAGGTTGGCGGCCCTCTGCTGATTATTGCGGGTGCCGGTTCGGGCAAGACGAATACGCTCGCTCACCGGGTGGGACATTTGATCGTCAACGGCGCCGATCCGCGTCGCATCCTGCTTATGACCTTTTCACGACGGGCGGCTTCGGAAATGAAGCGTCGGGTCGAGCGGATCTGTCGCCAGGTCATCGGCGACAATGCTGCGGTCATGACAGACGCGCTCTCCTGGGCGGGCACTTTCCATGGCATCGGCGCGCGTATCCTCAGGATTTATGCCGAACAGATCGGCCTCGGCCAGGATTTCACGATCCATGATCGCGAAGACAGCGCCGACCTGATGAACCTCGTTCGCCACGAGCTCGGTTTTTCGAAGATGGAAAGCCGCTTTCCGACCAAGGGGACCTGCCTGGCGATCTATTCGCGCGTCGTGAATTCGGAAAGCTCGATCATCGACGTGTTGAAGACGGCGTATCCTTGGGCTGCGAACTGGGAAGAGCAACTCAAGGAACTGTTTGCAGGCTACGTCGAGGCCAAGCAGGCGCAGAACGTCCTCGACTACGATGATCTGCTGCTTTACTGGGCGCAGATGGCTTCCGACGCGGAACTGGCGCAGGATATCAGCAGCCGTTTCGATCATATCCTGGTCGACGAATATCAGGACACGAACCGCCTTCAGGCCTCGATCCTGCTGTCGCTCAAGCCCGAGGGCCATGGCCTGACGGTCGTCGGAGATGACGCCCAGTCGATCTATTCCTTCCGGGCCGCGACGGTCCGCAACATCCTCGATTTCCCGAATGCGTTTTCGCCGGAACCCGCCGACGTCATCACGCTCGATCAAAACTATCGCTCGACCCAGCCGATCCTCGCTGCCGCCAACGGCGTCATCGGGCTTGCGCGGGAACGGTTCACCAAAAACCTCTGGACGGACAGGCAGTCGGAGCAGCGCCCGCAGCTTGTCACCGTCAAGGACGAGACGGACCAGGCCGCCTATATCGTGGAGCAGGTTCTCGCCAACCGCGAGGTCGGCATAGCGCTGAAGCAGCAGGCGGTGCTGTTTCGTTCCGCAAACCATAGCGGCACGCTCGAAGTCGAGCTCACCCGTCGCAACATTCCCTTCGTGAAATTCGGCGGCCTCAAATTCCTCGACAGTGCCCATGTCAAGGATCTGCTGGCGACCTTGCGTTTCGCGCAGAACCCGCGTGACCGCGTCGCCGGCTTCCGGCTGTTGCAGATGCTGCCCGGGATCGGCCCGCAGACGGCAGGCAAGATCCTCGACGCGATCGCCGCCGATCCGGAGCCGCTTGCAGCGCTCGCGGAAATCCCAGCGCCACCCAAGACCGGGGAGGATTGGGCGAGCTTCGTCGATCTCGTTTCCGCTCTACGGAAAGCCGACACGGGATGGCCGGGGGAAATCGCGACGGCGCGTGCCTGGTACGAACCCCACCTTGACCGCATCCACGAAGACGCCGAGACGCGCAAGGCCGATCTCGTGCAACTCGAGCAGATCGCCGGCGGCTACCAGAACCGCGAGCGTTTCCTGACCGAACTAACGCTTGATCCGCCGGATGCCACCAGCGACCAGGCGGGCGTGCCCCTGCTCGACGAGGACTACCTGATCCTTTCGACCATTCATTCGGCCAAGGGACAGGAATGGCGCTCGGTCTTCATGCTCAATGTCGTCGACGGCTGCATCCCGTCCGATCTTGGTGTCGGCACGACTGCCGAGCTCGAAGAGGAGCGGCGGCTGCTTTATGTCGGGATGACGCGGGCACGCGACCACCTGGCACTGGTGACGCCGCAAAGGTTCTTCACCTACGGCCAGAACAGCCAGGGCGACCGGCATGTTTACGCATCGCGGACCCGCTTCATTCCGGCGACGCTGCTGCAGTTCTTCGAGACAACGAACTGGCCGAAGATTTCGGCGGCTGCCGGCGAACGCAGCGCCAAGCAGATCCGCATCGACGTCGGCGCCCGCATGCGTTCCATGTGGAAGTGAGGGTGGGGTCGCGGCCGTGATGCTTCGGCCTCCGAACCGCCTGCTGCCCAGCGCCGTTCCGATGAAAAGGATGCTCTACCCGTCTGCTATAGCAGAGACCGCCATTCAGGCGCGGACATCAGCCGACGGTTTAGGGATGATGCAGCACGCTCACCCCGCCATCGACCGTCAGGCAGGTGGCGTTCATGAAGGGGCACTCGTCTGAAATCATGAAGAGGGCGGCCTTGGCGATTTCCTCCGGCGTCGCGATGCGACCGCCGGGATGAAGCTTCATCGTTTCGGCTTCCGCCGCGGCCGGGTCGGGAAATGAGTTCCAGTATTCCTCGGCCTTCTGCGTGCGCACGTAGCCTGGCGCCAGCGCATTCACACGCACGCCCTGCCTCGCATATTCCAGCCCCAGCGCCTTGGTCATGCCGAGAAGCGCATGTTTGGCGACGGGATAGGGGAAGGTGTGCGGGATGATGGTGAAGGCGTGGGTCGAGGCGATGTTGAGGATGACGCCGCCACCCGCAGCGATCATGCCCGGCAGCACGGCCTTGCTGCAGTTCCACGCGCCCTTGAGGTTGATGTCGAAGCAGCGCTGCCAGTCGGCATCCGAGAGTTTCAGCGGCTCGAAGAACACGTTGACGCCGGCATTGTTGACCAGCGCATTCGGCTGGCCGATCTCGCGGTTCGCCGTGGCAACCGCCTGTTCGACGGCATCCGAATCCGTGATGTCGGCCGTGGTGTAACCGATCTTTCCGCCCGTCGCACGGAGCCGCTCAGCCTCTCTCGCCAGCAGATCCCCATCACGATCGATGAGGTAGAGGCTCGCGCCTTCCGCAAGGAAGGTCTCGGCAATAGCAAGGCCGATGCCTTGAGCCGCCCCAGTGATGACGACGCGCTTTCCTTCGAGACGACCCGCCATCTCCGCGCTCCTCACCACTCGGCGACGCTGCCGTCGGCGTGGCGCCAGATCGGATTGCGCCAGCGATGGCCTTCCTTCGCTCGTTCGATGACATATTGCTCGTCCACCTCGATGCCGAGGCCCGGTCCTTGCGGGATCGACACGAAGCCGTCTGCGTAATGGAAAACCTCCTTGTTGGAGATGTAGTCGAGGATGTCATTGCCCGTATTGTAATGGATGCCCAGGCTCTGCTCCTGGATGAAGGCGTTGTAGCTGACGGCGTCGACCTGGAGGCAGGCGGCGAGCGCGATCGGTCCGAGCGGGCAATGCGGCGCCAGTGCCACGTCGTAGGCTTCCGCCATCGACGCGATCTTGCGGCACTCGGTGATGCCGCCGGCATGCGAAAGGTCGGGCTGCAGGATGTCGACATAGCCGTCTGAAAGCACCGACTTGAAGTCCCAGCGTGAATAGAGCCGCTCACCAAGCGCGATCGGCGTCGAGCAATGGTTGGCGATTTCCTTCAGCGCCTCTCGGTTTTCCGAAAGCACCGGCTCCTCGATGAACATCAGGTTGAAGGGCTGCAGTTCCTTCGCCAGCACCTTGGCCATCGGCCGGTGCACGCGGCCGTGGAAGTCAACGCCGATGCCGATATGCGGACCGATCGCCTCGCGGATCGTCGCGATGGTCTCGACCGCCTTCTCCACCTTCTCCCAGGTGTCGACGATCTGCATCTCCTCGCAACCATTGAGCTTTATCGCCTTGAAGCCGCGGGCAACGACATCGCGCGCATTGTTGGCGACGTCGGACGGACGGTCGCCGCCGATCCAGGAATAGACCTTGATGCGGTCACGCACCTGTCCGCCGAGCAGCGCATGAATCGGCTGGCCATAGGCCTTGCCCTTGATGTCCCAGAGCGCCTGGTCGATCCCGGCAAGTGCCGACATGTGAACCGCGCCGCCGCGGTAGAAGCCGCCGCGATACATGACCTGCCAATGGTCTTCGATGAGCAGCGGATCCTTGCCGATCAGGTAGTCCGAGAGCTCGTTGACGGCGGCTTCCACCGTCAGGGCTCGCCCTTCGACGACCGGCTCGCCCCAGCCGACGATCCCCTCGTCGGTTTCGATCTTCAGAAACAGCCAGCGCGGCGGAACGATATAGGTTGTGAGCTTGGTGATTTTCATGGTGCGATATCCGCTGGGTGAAACAAGACGGCGACGGCCGCCTGAGGGAAGATTTCAGCGCGTCGAGAGGGCGGGCCGGTGACGTTCGACAGCAATCTTGAGGTCCCGCGCCGCAAGGTCGAGCATGCGCATGGAACAGTCGCGCGCCCGCACCTTGTCGCGCAGGCGCAGCGCCTCGACCAGTTCGCCATGGATGTCGATCGCCTCGTCACGGCGCTCGGCGACTTCGTTGGAGGCGTGCAGCGAGAACTTCAGCGCCGCCTGGATGATGCCGACGAGCTGCAGAAAAACCTGGTTGTGGCTCGCCTTGAGCAGGCAGGTATGAAAGGCGACGTCGGCATCGGTGAAGCCGGCGAGATCGCGTTCGCCGTCGCGCATCGCCTGCCAGGCGCGCTCGAGATCGGCGATCTCCTGGACGGTAGCGCGCTCGGCGGCAAACTCCGCCGCCGCCGGCTCGATCGCCCGGCGGGCCTCCAGAATGCAATTCAAGAGATCGAATTCGAAGATGCGCTCGCCGATCCATTCAAGAACCTGCGAATCGAGGATGTTCCATTCGTCCTTGTTGCAGACGACGGTTCCGACCCGCGAGCGACCACGCACCATTCCCTTCGATTCAAGCACCTTCAGCGTTTCGCGAATGACGGTTCGGCTGACGCCATAGCGTTCGCAAAGGTCGTTCTCACGTGGCAGGTAGGAGCCGACAGGAAAGACGTCGGCGCAGATGTCCGAAGCGATCGCGCGTGTCACGTTCTTCTGGACGCGTGGGCGGCGCTGGCCGCGCTCCTCCATGCCGCTTCCATGTTGCTGCTCTGCCACCGCCATCTCCTCCCGCTCGCGTCTCCCAACCGCTGCTTAGCGCAGACGCCCTAACGCGACAACGCACAGAAGCACGCTGCTATCGTTATACACCACTAGCTCATTCATCATACAATGGCAATTGACGAATATGATGATTCATCATACACAAATGCCCACTGCAGGAGGCAGTTCACCAGGGAGAGAGATCATGCGCTTTATCAAGGCAGCCATTCTGGCTGGTACCGTCGCCGTGCTCACGGCAACCTCAGCGTTCGCTGCCGACGTCAAGATCGGTTTCATCGTCAAGCAGCCGGAAGAGCCGTGGTTCCAGGACGAGTGGAAGTTCGCCGACGTCGCCGCCAAGGAAAAGGGCTTCACGCTGGTGAAGATCGGCGCTGAAGACGGCGAGAAGGTTCAGTCGGCAATCGACAACCTCGGCGCCCAGGGCGCACAGGGCTTCATCGTCTGCACGCCTGATGTCAAGCTCGGCCCTGGCATCGTCGCCAAGGCTGCCGCCAACGAGCTCAAGCTGATGACCGTCGACGACCGGCTGGTCAATGCCGATGGCAGCCCGATCGAGGACGTTCCGCATATGGGCATCTCGGCAACGAAAATCGGCGAGGCCGTCGGCCAGGCGATTGTCGACGAGGTCAAGAAGCGTGGCTGGGACATGAAGGATGTCGGCGCCATCCGAGTCTCCTACGACCAGCTCCCGACGGCGGTCGATCGTGTCGAGGGCGCGCTTTCCGTCCTCAAGGCCAACGGCTTCCCGGAAGCCAACATCTTCGACGCGCCGCAGGCCAAGACCGATACGGAGGCTGCGCTCAACGCCTCGACGATCGTTCTGAACAAGAACGCCGGCATCAAAAAGTGGGTCGCGATCGGCCTCAACGACGAAGCCGTACTTGGCGCCGTGCGCGCAACCGAGACGGTCGGCATTGCCGCCGACAGCATGATCGGCGTCGGCATCGGCGGCGCGGACTCGGCGATCAACGAGTTCAAGAAGCCCTCGGCCACCGGCTTCTTCGGCACGGTCATCATTTCGCCGAAGCGTCACGGCTACGAGACCGCGCTCAACATGTTTGAGTGGATCGCCAACGGCAAGGAGCCGGAAAAGCTGACCCTGACCGCCGGCCAGCTTGCACTGCGCGACAATTACGAAGCCGTGCGCAAGGACCTCGGCATCGAGTAATCGCTGCTTGCGACACCATCGGCCCGGCGGCTGATCCCGCCGGGCGTTCCGTATCGGAGCCGCACATGCAAGACTTTCTTCAATTCCAGTCGATCTCCAAGGGCTATCCCGGCGTCCAGGCGCTGTCGGACGTTTCGTTTTCCGTGCGCAAGGGTGCCGTCCATGGGCTCATGGGCGAGAACGGCGCTGGCAAGTCGACGCTCATCCGACTGCTGTCCGGCGACCAGGCGGCCGACCAGGGAGAGATCCGCATCGACGGCGCGGCGCAGAGCTATCGTTCCGTGCGCGACGCCTTTCGTGCCGGCGTGATCGTCATCCATCAGGAATTGCAGCTCGTTCCTGAGCTGACGGTTGCAGAAAACCTCTGGCTCGGCCACTTCCCCGGCAAGGGTGGGGTGATCGATCGCCGCCAGCTGATCCGCGTTGTCAGCGAGAAACTCTCCGAAATCGGCATCGACGTCGATCCGTCGGCCAAGATCGCCTCGCTTTCGATCGGCGAACGTCAGATGGTCGAGATCGCCAAGGCGGTCATGCTCGATGCGCGCGTCATCGCGCTCGACGAGCCGACATCGTCGCTTTCGTCGCGCGAAAGCGAAATCCTGTTTTCGCTCATCGAGCGTCTGCGTTCGAACGGCACCGTAATCCTCTATGTATCCCACCGCCTCGACGAGATTTTCAGGCTTTGCGACAGCCTGACGGTGCTGCGTGACGGCAAACTTGCCGCCCATCATCCCGATATTTCCAGGGTGACACGCGACCAGATCATCGCCGAAATGGTCGGGCGCGAGATATCCAACATCTGGGGCTGGCGGGCCCGTGATCTCGGCGCCGAACGGCTTCGCGTCGACAACATCTCCGGGCCGAAACTGAAGGCGCCCTTAAGCTTTTCCGTCAGGCGCGGCGAGATCCTCGGCTTCTTCGGCCTGATCGGCGCCGGTCGCAGCGAGATGGCAAGGCTCGTCTACGGTGCGGACACGCGCTACCAGGGAACGGTCACCATCGACGGCGCAATCGTGCCGGCCGACAGCCCGCCGCAATCGATCCGCGCCGGCATGGTGCTGTGTCCGGAGGACCGCAAGTTCGACGGCATCGTCCAGGGGCGCAGCATCGAGGAGAACATGGCGATCTCGTCGCGCCGGCATTTCTCGCCCTTCGGCATCCTCGACCTGAAAAAGGAAGCGGAGCTTGCGGATCGTTTCATCGCCAAGCTTCGGGTGCGCACGCCATCGCGCAAGCAGGACATCATCAATCTCTCCGGTGGCAACCAGCAGAAGGTCATCCTCGGCCGCTGGCTGTCCGAACAGGGCGTGAAAGTGCTCGTGATCGACGAGCCGACGCGCGGCATCGACGTCGGGGCGAAATCGGAAATCTACGAGATCCTCTACGAACTCGCGGCTCAGGGCATGGCAATCGTCGTCATCTCCAGCGAGCTGCCCGAGGTGATGGGCATCACCGACCGCATCCTCGTCATGTGCCAGGGCCGGATCGCCGCCGACATTGCGCGCGCTGATTTCGACGAGCGCCGCATCCTCGCCGCCGCCCTTCCCGATGTTCCAACCAAGCAGGTTCAGCCGTCATGACTTCCTTGAAAAAACTTCTTCTCGGCGAACAGGGTCTCGTCGTCATCTTCGCCGTCGCCTTCGCCATCGTGGCACTGACGGTTCCGAACTTCCTGACCGAGCGCAACATGCTGGGCCTGCTGCAATCGGTCGTCACCATCGGCATCGTCGCCTGCACGATGATGTTCTGCCTTGCCTCGCGTGACTTCGACCTCTCGGTCGGCTCCACTGTCGCCTTTTCCGGCATGGCCGCGGTCATGGCGTCGAACGCTTCGGGCTCGATCCTTATCGGCCTCGTTGCCGCGCTCCTGTGCGGCGGTTTCGTCGGTCTCGTCAACGGCGTGGTGATCGCCCATTTCCGCATCAACGCGCTGATCACCACGCTCGCCACCATGCAGATCGTGCGCGGCTTCGCGCTGATTGCGTCCGACGGCCGCGCCGTCGGCATCAACGATCCGAGCTTCTATCAGCTGGCGCTATCCAAGTTCCTCGGCATCCCGACGCCGATCTGGGTGATGGGCTTCTTCTTCTTCGTCTTCTTCTTCGTCTTGAACCGCACTGTCTTCGGCAAGAACACGCTGGCGATCGGCGGCAATCCGGAAGCCTCACGGCTTGCCGGCGTCAACGTCTCCAACATGCGCATCTGGATCTTCGCGCTGCAGGGCCTCGTCTGCGCCGTCGCCGGCGTGCTGCTCGCCTCGCGCATCACCTCCGGCCAGCCGAATGCGGCAACGGGTCTCGAACTCTCGGTCATCTCGGCCTGCGTACTCGGCGGCGTCTCGCTTGCGGGCGGCCGTGCGGCGATGACCGGTGTGATCGTCGGCGTGCTGATCATGGGCATCGCCGAAAACGTCATGAACCTGCTCAACATTCAGGCCTTCTACCAATATGTGGTCCGCGGTCTGATCCTTCTGCTCGCCGTGCTGCTCGACAATCTCCGCTCGGCTGCTGCCGGCCGCCGCAGCTAGCAAATGGCGAAGGACACCCTCGTCCTCGAGAATGACGAAGGGCTCACCGTCGAGGTGAGCCCGCTCGGCGGCGCCATCCTCTCTGCCCGCTGGCGCGGCATCCCGGTGCTCGCGCCGACGCCGGCGCCAGGTCTCGCCTCCCAGGTGCTCGGCGCCGAGGCATGTTTTCCGCTGGTGGCCTTCGGCAACCGCATCGAGGACAATAGCTTCCACTTCGAAGGTCGCGATTACACGCTGGCGGCCAACACGGCCGATCCGCTCGTCCTGCACGGCGACGGTTGGCTTGGGCGCTGGTCGATCCTTCACCCGGACCGTCATTCGGTTGCGCTGCATTATCGGCAAGAGGCAAACGCTGCCACGCCCTTCGCCTATGAGGCGGTGCAGACGATAGCGATCGACGGTGCGAACCTGACCCTTTCGCTCACTGTCACCAACCGGGCCGCGCAGGCGCTCCCCTATGGATTGGGCCTTCATCCCTATTTTCCGCGCACACCGGGAACCGGCCTTTTTGCCCGCGCCGAGCTATACTGGACGGAGCGGGAGAACCACCTGCCGGGCGCAGTGAAGCCGGTTCCGCAAGATTTGGACTTCACATCCGGCGCCCCACTGCCGCCCGGCTGGCTGAACAATGCCTTCGACGGCTGGGATGGAAAGATGCGCATCGAGTGGCCGGAAACCGGCCTTGCGCTTTCGCTCGACGCCGACGGGAGCTTTCGTTTCTTCGTCCTCTATTCTCCTTCCACCGGCGCCGACTTCTTCTGCTTCGAACCGATGAGCCATCGACCGAACGCGCACCGCCAGCCCGAAAACGGCGGCCTCGTCAGACTGGCGCCCGGCGAAACTCTAGAAGGCACAGTCGCCCTGCGGTTCCATCTACTCGGGCTGTGACCGACCGCCCTGGAGCGGCTGTCGTTCTTCCCAATAGACGAAGACGGCGCCCCTAGCGGCGCGGTGCTATGCGGGCTGTTGTTCTTCGCGCGTCTTCACGAGGCTCCAGACCACGCCAGCGGCAATGATCGCGAAGGTGACGCCGAGCGAGAGAGCCGCCGGGAATTTCTCAAGCCCCAGGAGATCGGCGACGAAGATCTTCGAGCCGATGAAGATCAGGACGACGGCGAGCGCAGGCTTCAGGTAGCGGAAGCGATGGATCATCGCGGCAAGGGCAAAATAAAGGGCGCGCAGGCCGAGGATAGCGAAGATGTTCGACGTATAGACGATGAAGGGGTCGGTGGTGATCGCGAAGATCGCGGGAACCGAGTCGACTGCGAAGATCACGTCGGCCACTTCGACCATGACCAGCGCCATGAAGAGGGGCGTGATAAACCAGGTCATCTTGCCGGTCTTCGGGTTTACGAGCTTCACGAAGAAGCGCTCACCATGATGTTCTTCGGTGACGTTGAAGCGGCTGCGCATGAAGCGAACCAGCATATTGTTCGAGACGTCGGGCTCGGCCTCCTTCATGACCAGCATCTTGATACCGGTGATGATGAGGAACACCGCGAAGATATAGAGAATCCAGGCGAACTCAGCGACCAAGGTCGCGCCGACGCCGATCATGATAGCGCGCAGCACGATGACGCCGAGGATACCCCAGAAGAGGACCCGGTGCTGATAGATGCGGGGCACGGCGAAGAAGGAGAAGATGAGCGCGATGACGAAGACGTTATCAAGCGCCAGCGTCTTTTCGACCACGAAGCCCGTCATATAGGCGAGGCCGGACTCGGAACCGAGGTACCACCACACGAAGCCACCAAAGGTCAGGCCGAGCGCGATGTAGAAGGCGGAAAGCTTGACGCTTTCGGCAACGCCGATCTCCTTGTTTTCCTTATGGAGAATACCAAGGTCGAACGACAGGATGGCGATGACGAGGGCGAAGAAGCTCGCCCACATCCAGAGCGGCGTTCCCAGCCACACTTCTGACATGAAGGAAAAGTCCACAGACGGGTCCCCATTCGGCACATGTTGTCGGAATAAGGTCCGACATCGCAAGAGTGCCGAAGCTCTCGCCAGAGGGGCCCGGACCAGCGGGTTGGCGCAGAAATGGGATCTCGATTTTCGCGGTTCAAGCGCGGGACTGCAAATTTTTCAAGAATTTCTGGACGTCCTGTGGGCCCCACTGCCCGGCTAACGACCGGGCTCGGTTTGCCCGGAACAAGGCCGGTTGTCGGTGCGGCAAGCTCTCGCTCTTCGTCGCACCGCCACGAGGCTCGCGGCCACCGCCAAACCGGTTACCGCGGCTCCCACCGACGGCAGAGCGTGCGATGAAACCGCCTCAACCGGGAGCCGAACGCCACTCTGTGACCGAAGCCAGACACGGCATCAGGATCACGCATTGGAGAATGGTTCGAGAACCGAAGGACGGGAAAACAACCGGTCCAGCGGACAGAGACGATTGAGCTGATCGGCGCCAATGCCGATCAAAACCGAACCGAACCCAAGGAAAAGCCGCCGGTTCAAGGCGTTTTGCCCCTTGCGTTCTTTCATTGGAGAAACATCATGAAAAAGGTTCTCGCAGTTCTGAGTGCATTCCTGGTGGTTGGCGCGGCAGCACCTGCACCTGCCATCGCCGACGACCCGGTCACCCGCTTCCTGCAGAAGGCGACCGGCAACGGCAAATCAAGCCACGCGCGCTACAGCCGGAACGACGATGGACGCGGAAGCTGGAGTTCCAACCGCAGTTCCAATAGCTCGTCGAACTCCTCGCGGAACTCCAGCTCGAACAGCAGTTCCAATTCGTCGAGCAACTCCAGTTCGAACAGTTTCCAGCAACGCCTCCCCCACACCGATTGGCGTGGGGGACAAAATCACTTTCGCGGACAGCCGGCGATCGGCCGCCCAGAGCCGCTGCGTGGACGGCCTAATCGGCGCCCGGCCGCCTCGCGCGACCTCGCTTGACAGTCGGTTCAAAATAAACTTAACATGTTAATGGATTGAATATTCCCGATGAGGAGCGAGAGGAAGATTCAAGCCGCCGAGGAGGGCCTGCATCACAGTCGGATCGCCGTCATTTGAATTGACGTGGAGCGGCACAGGCATGCCCTGTTTCCGGGTGGAGCGACACTGATCAATGGGAGGGATCTATGATACTGAACCGACGGAGCCTTATTAAAGCCGGTGGTGCCATGCTTGCGGCGCCTCTCATCTTGCGAACGGGTGCCGCGCGCGCCCAGAGCGCAGTTACGCTGAAGCTGCACCACTTCCTGCCGCCGGCGTCCAACGTCCACCAGCGGCTGTTGACTCCATGGGCAAAAACCCTGGAGGAGCAGAGCAAGGGCGCGCTCAAGGTCGACATCTTTCCGGCCATGCAGCTCGGCGGAAAGCCGCCGCAGCTTTACGATCAGGCGGCCAACGGCGTCGTCGATATCGTCTGGACCCTGCCCGGCAACACGCCTGGGCGCTTCCCCTCCACCGAGGTGTTCGAGCTTCCTTTCGTCGCCGCGAAAGAGGCCACCGTCAACGCA
Source organism: Sinorhizobium sp. NFACC03 (assembly GCF_900103435.1). Taxonomy (NCBI): domain Bacteria; kingdom Pseudomonadati; phylum Pseudomonadota; class Alphaproteobacteria; order Hyphomicrobiales; family Rhizobiaceae; genus Sinorhizobium; species Sinorhizobium sp. NFACC03. The sequence goes on along the minus strand of NZ_FMXF01000003.1, from coordinate 20,489 downwards.
CAGGCGTGCCAGGAATACGGACAGACGCATGTCCTGAAAGAGACCGGCGACACGCAGCTTCTGTGCTTCTGGGCGCACGATCATGGACTGATCCACACCAACAAGGAGGTGAAATCCAGCGCCGATCTGGCCGGCCTGAAGCTACGCAATCCGACCCGGCTTGCCGGTGAGGCGCTGGCGGCACTGGGCGCAACACCAGTCGGCATGCCTGTTCCGCAAGTTCCGGAAGCGCTGGCCCAACGGGCGATCGACGGCTGCGTCATCCCGTGGGAAGTGGTACCGTCCATCAAGGTCAATGAACTCACCAAGTTCCATACGGAAATTCCGGGCTCGCCGACGCTCTACACCGCGACCTTCTTCCTCGCGATGAACAAGGGCAAGTATGAGGCGCTGCCGGCCGATCTGAAGGCGGTGCTGGACGCCAACAGCGGCATGACCTTCGCCAAGAAGGCCGGCGAAATGTGGGACAGCGTCGGCGCCGAAGTGCGGGCCGCGATCGAAGCATCCGGAAGCGGATCGATCAGCGCGATTTCCGAGGACGAAAAAGCGAAATGGGTCGCGGCAACCAAGCCTGTCCACGACAAGTGGATCGAGGCCATGAAGGCCAAGGATCTCGACGGCAAGGCACTGATCGAAGCGGCGCACGGGCTCGTTCAAAAATACTCGAACGCCTGAGCGCGACTGCGAGCCCAGCGCGCCTGAATTTGGCTCCATCCAACAATTCGAGAGCTTGGAACCGGGATGACGGAAGAAGCAACACACGAGGCTGCCATGACGGTGCCGCGACGCCGCGAGGTTGAGCGGCTTGCGGCAGGATTGGCACTCATAGGCGGAACGCTGATCTGCCTCGCAGCCGCATTGGTGACGATCAGCGTCCTCGGCCGCTGGCTTTTCAACCGGCCCGTACCGGCCGACTACGAACTGGTCGAGGTCGCGATCGGTGTCGCGATCTTCTCATTCCTCGGCTACACCCAGGCGCGCAACGGCCATATTGCCGTCGATACCTTTACGCTCGCCCTTCCGTCACGCGTCACGCGGGTCATCGATGGTGCCTGGGACCTCGTGCTGGCGGCCTGCCTGGCATTCTTCGCCTGGGGTCTTCTCACTGGCGGACTGGAGGCGCGTCTGTACGGAACGACGCTGATCCAGCTGCCCTGGCCGATCTGGCCGGTCTATCTGACCTGCGCCGCGCTGGCAGCGCTCGCATCCGTCATCGGCTTGTCCGTCGCCATTCTCAAGATCGGAGGCCCTCGATGAGCGGCTTTGCCATTGCTTGCCTGGGCTTCGCTGCGATGCTGGTCCTGATCGCCATCAGAATGCCGATCGCGCTCGCCATGCTGGCAGTCGGCGCCGCCGGCTATGCCTATCTCTCCGGCCCGCACGCGCTGGTCTATTACCTGCAGACCAACACCTACAGCCAGTTTGCCAGCTATACGCTATCCGTCATTCCCCTCTTCATCCTGATGGGCGCGCTTGCCGAACAATCGGGCATCGCCGCGACCATGTTCCGGGTGGCCGAGCGGAGGCTCGGACGGTTCAGGGGCGGAATGCCGATGGCGGTGATTGCGGCTTGCACCGGCTTCGGCGCGATCTGCGGCTCGTCGGTCGCAACCACTGCAACCTTCGGACGCGCGGCACTGCCGGAACTGCGCCGCGCGCGGGTCGATGCCGGGCTTGGAACCGGCACCATCGCCGCCGGCGGTACGCTCGGCATCCTCATTCCGCCCTCGGTCATCCTGGTGATCTATGCAATCACCGCCGAGCAGAACATCGCCAAGCTGTTCCAGGCCGCCCTGGTGCCGGGGTTGCTGGCAGCGGCGTTCTATCTGATCGCGATTGCCGTGGTCGTGCGGCGCAAGCCCCATCTCGCGCCACCAGTGACGGTCGTCGAAGTCGCAAAGACGCAGCGTCCGTTCTGGGCGCGGCCGGCGGGGCTGGTCTTGCTTGTCGGCGGCACCGTCGGCTGGTTGTTGGGTTCGCTCGGCACCGTCGGTGCGATATTGCTGGCAATCTTCGGCCTGCTTCTGCTCGCCGCGGATTTCGCCGTCGTACCCGCCGCCGCCGTTGCGGTCACGGTCGTCGGAGGAATCTATGGCGAGGTGTTCACGCCGACGGAAGGTGCTGCGGTCGGTGCCGCGGTGACGCTCGCGATCGGCCTGCTGCAACGGACGCTGAACCCGGCAGCCTTGAAGAACGCGCTGCTGCAGACAGCCGAAACCAGCGGGATGATCTTCCTGATTCTGCTTGGGGCGGAAGTCTTCGGCGCGTTCCTGGCGCTGACCCAGATGCCGATGATGCTCGCCTCGATGATCGGGGAGTCCGGGCTGCCGCCCTACGCCGTCGTGTGCGGCATGCTGCTGATCTACATCGTGCTCGGCGCCGTCATGGACGAGCTGGCGATGATCCTGCTGACCCTTCCCGTCTTCATCCCGATCGTCATGACGCTCGACCTCGGCATGCCGCCGGACGACGTCGCCATCTGGTTCGGCATTCTCGTCCTGATCGTCGTCGGCATTGGCCTCTCCGCCCCGCCGATCGGCCTCAATGTCTTCATCATCAACAAGTTGGCGACCGACGTGCCGATAGCGCAGACTTACCGAGGCGTGATGCCGTTCGTGATCGCCGACCTCATCAGGCTGGTCATCGTCACGGTTTCCCCGGGGGTTGCGCTGGCGCTGGTCCGATTGCTGAATTGACGGGGCCGGTTCCTAGGCGGCGCTCATGCGCGCCGCCTCGCAACAATTGACACGACATGGCCCGGCATCTGGGGCCGTGTCGCGGATCGGCGAAAGGCTCAGAACTCGGCCCTCAGCGACGCATAGAATGTGCGCCCCGGACCGGGCTGCTGCGCGAGGCTCAACGGGTCGACATAGTAGGCGTCCGTCAGGTTCTCGATCCGGAAGCTCGCGGTCAGGCTCTCGTTGATCCTGTACTCGGCGAAGGCATCGACCAGCGTGTAAGGCCTCCAGTCGATGAGCGAGATGAATTGCGAAGCACCCTGGGCGGTGACGTCGCCATGACCGATCGCGCGCGAACCGGTGCGCGAAATCCTGCCGCCGACCGTCAGCGCATCATCCCGGAACGTCTGCGGCAATGTCAGCGCCACGGTGTATTCCGGCGGCACCTGGTAACGTCCGGCGCCCACGAGACGCAAGCCGGTACCCTTCTATTCTGAGCGTACGCTCTGCCTGAGCTCGGCAAGCAGCGCATCTGCCTCCCATGTCTTGCGCCTGGAAGCCGCCGCATCTTTGACCAGCGTGCAAAGCCGCTCATTGACCGGCGCCCGACGGCCAAGCTTGGTGGCGAGCGCGACGACCGCGCCGTTGATCCAATCCACCTCGGGGAAGCGGCCGGCGGCAAGGTCGTCGGCCATCGAGGAGCGCGCAGTGGCGTCGATCTTCAGCATGCGACCGGCAATGGCACGGAACAGGGCATCCGGCAGGCTGAGAACGGACGGCAACCAACCCGGTGGCAGCGGTGTCAGGCGCGCCAGTCGAAGGCGTCCTTCTGCAGCGAGCAGCGCCAATGCCTCCCGCTGGGCGAGCGCCAGGCAGAGGCGAAAGCCCCGTGTCTGGAGCTGCGCGCGCAGGGGCAATCCGGAGAGCGCATTGATTGCGTTGTTGAGGTTCATCAGCAGCTTCGCCCATTGCACCGCCTCCATGTCGCCGCGCAGGTCGAAAGCCAGTCCCGCTGCCGTGAAGAACGGTGCGGCTGCAGCCGTCAGCGGGTCGTGCTCGACGGCAATATTGCCTTCCGTCGCACGATGCAGATGGGCGGGGCCGGGGGTCGTCACGTTGAAGGGAACCATGCCGCGCAGGATCTTTGCGGACGGCAGCAAGGTCTGCAGGGTGACGCTGTTGCTCACACCGTTCTGCAGGCTGAGGACCGGGATGCCGGGGCGTAGCACCGAGGAGAGCTCTGTCGCGGCACCCGCCGTCTGCCCGGATTTCACCGTCAGGAGAACGAGATCGCAATCCGCCAGGGAGGAAGCCGTATCGGAGTAAACGATCCGCTCGGGCGCGACGAAATCGTCACGCCCATCCAGATCGGTCAGGCGCAATCCGTCCTTTCGCCAAGCGGCACCACGCGCCGCCCGACCGACAAAGATCACCTCTGCGCCACCGGCCAAAAGGCAGCCGCCGACAAAACCGCCGACCGCGCCGGCACCGAACACTCCGATTTTCACAACACCCGCCCCTCCGCATGCCAGGGAGTATAGGCCGGGATCCTCGCATTCCAACGTGCCGTTTACGATCGAGCGTAACCGCGTTGGCTGAGCCAGATGCTGCCGATGACCAGAAGGACGCCGACAATCTGGAGCACACTCAAAGACTGACCCAGGAACACCCATCCGAGCAGGACAGCCGTCAGCGGGCTCAGGAAGAGAAGTGCCGACACCGCCGCCGATTCCAGCCGTGCGATGCCGCGAAACCAGAGAACATAGGTCAGCGCCGCGCCGATCAGGCTGAGCCAGGCGAGAGCAAGCAGGTTGGGAACGGTCGGGAACGGCACCGCCGGCTCGAAGGCAAGGGCGACGGGGACGAGAAGCAAGCCACCGGCCGTCAGTTGCCATGCCGTGGATGTGAGCAGCGATTCCGGCGACTTCCATTTTCGCGCCAGGACGTTGCCGAAGGCCATGGAAACGGCGCCGGCGAGGCCTGCGGCAATGCCGATTTCGTCGAGCGCGGCTTGCGGCGTCAACACCAGCAGCGCGACGCCGATAATGCCGACAATGGCCGCGACGAGCGACACCGGACGGATCGGCGCCTTCAGGAGGAGCGCTGCGATGAAAACGACGATCAAAGGCTGGACCGCCGCGACGGTTGCCGCGACGCCGCCCGGAAGGCGGTAGGCCGCGACGAACAGCATGCTCAGAAAGATCGAGATGTTGAGAGCTCCGAGCGCAAAGGCACGAAACCACCAGATGCCGCGCGGCAGTCGCCGGACGATCATGAGGAGCAGCAACCCGGCCGGTAATGCTCGCAACAGGGCGACCGTCAGCGGCGAGAAGCCATGCAGGAACTCGGTGGCAACGATATAGGTGCTGCCCCAGATGACGGGGGCAATCGCCGTCAAGGCGATATCGGAAACGTCTGTTTTCATGAGAAGTGAAGAACCTCGCCAAGCGGCCTGCGGGGCTTTTGCGGCCAGTTTCCGGGAACGGCACGGCCGACGGCAAGAAGCATTGCCGGCAATTCGTCCGACCCAAGGTTGAACTCCCGGGCAACGCCCTCGGCATCGAACCCGCCCATAGGGCCCGTCGCCAATCCCAAAGCCTCGGCGGCATAGATCAAGGTCGCGGTGCCGAGACTGGCCGAACGCATGGCCTCATCGCGGGCAACCTTGACGTCGGCATATTGGGTGCGCACAGCCTCCTGCCAACCGGAGACCATTTCGGTTTGCATGTAACCGGTGTCGACGAACGGGCGCAGCCTTGCAGGCAGCGTCTGGTGATCGGGCAGGATGCCGCAGACAATGAAAGTCACGGCAGCTTCCGAGACCTTGGCTTGCCCGTGCGCCACATTGCGCAGCCTGGATTTTCCTTCCGGCGTGCGCACGGCGATGAACCGCCAGTTCTGAAGATTGTAGGCCGTTGGCGCGCGGGTCGCGAGACACACCAGTTGCTCGATTTCCGCATCCGCCAGCACATGAGTCGCATCGAAACGATTGGCGGACACGCGCTGTTCGATGAGGGCGATCATGGGATGTGTCATTCTTCCGATCCGATCGTGTGTCTGTCGGACCGACCGTATTGAATTCACCTGTCATTGATAATATTGCCAATTCATAAGACATCATTCACCAATGGAAAATTATCGTGGATCGCTACACTGCCCTCCAGGTCTTCCGCCATGTGGCCGAACTCGGCAGCTTCGCGGAGGCGGGGCGCAGGCTCGGCCTATCGCCGGCCGCGATCAGCAAGAACGTTGCCGAGCTAGAAGCCAGCGTCGGCGCGCGGCTCATCAACCGGACCACGCGACGCATGGCGCTGACGGACGAGGGGAACCTCTATCTCGAGCATCTCGTGCGCGGACTGGATGCATTGAAGGATGCCGACGCAGCACTCTCGCCCGTCCGGCAGACGCCGGGCGGGACGTTGCGCGTCGCCGCGCCGATGACCGTGACGCTGATGCGGCTTTCATCCGTCATCCCCGAGTTCCTGTCCCGCTACCCGGACCTCAAGCTCGACCTGCATCTCGATGACAGGCGCGTCGATATTGTCCGGGAGGGATTCGATCTCGCCATTCGCGGCAGCGACAAGCTGGAGGATTCAAGCCTGATCGCCAGAAAACTCGCGGCCATGCCGCACGTCGTCTGCGCGGCGCCCGCCTATTTCGTGGCCCGTGGCGAACCGCTGGAGCCCGCCGACCTGAAATCGCACAACTGTGTCCGCTTCAGTCTCTCGGGACATGCGGATCTATGGGAGTTCCGAAAGGGCAGTCGAACGGAGAAAGTGGCCGTAAAGGCTCGCTATTCGGTAACATCGAGCCTTGCCGTGCGCGATGCACTGCGCGCCGGCTTCGGGCTGAGCCTGATACCCCGTCCCTATGTGGAGGACGATCTGAAAAACGGCCGATTGCAACGCGCGCTTCCCGACTGGGAGACGGTCGAAACCACGCTCTACGCCATCTATCCTTCCCGGCAGCACGTCGCGCCGAAGATCCGGGCGTTTCTTGATTTTCTCGCCGAAGTATTCAGCCGCCCGTAATCATGCGCCTCGCCCATGCCGCGCCGCTTGACGGGCGTTCGATCGAACCGTTGCAAGCCGACAAAATCTGGCACTGTTCCCTGGGGAACACCGGCGATGCGATCCGCCAGTAGGTTACCGGCACTTAAACCAGAGCCCGAAGGACCGATTCATGCGCCTGATTGCCGCCACCCTCTTTGCTGTCAGCCTCGCCGGCTCGGCAGATGCCGCCGATCTCATGACGTTCTGGGACAAGCCCCAGCATGGCGGCAACAGCTTCAACCGGCTGCCGCCGGACGAGGCCTATTTCAAGGCGCTGGCAGGCTACGGCGCCACCTGGGTGCGCCTTTCCTACGACAAGTGGAAACCGGCAAAACGCGACTACCTGATCGGCAACGCGGACAAATACGACGGTATTCCTGTCGCCGATCTGAAGACGCTCAGACAGACGCTCGACGACGCCGACAAGGCGGGCCTCAAGGTGGTCATCGCGCCGCTGTCAATGCCGGGCATGCGCTGGGCCCAGAACAACGGCAACAAGTTCGACGGCCGGCTCTGGCAGGACAAGGCATGGTGGAACGAGGCCGCGCGCTTCTGGCAGGATCTGGCGCGCGAACTGAAGGACCATCCGGCGGTTGCCGCCTACAACATCGTCAACGAACCGGCACCGGAAAAGAACAATGGCCTTGCCGAGCATGCCGATCCGCAGGCGATGCAGGCCTGGTACGACGGCAAACAAGGCAGCGCTTCGGATCTCAAAGCCTTCTATGAGACCGTCATCGCCGCCATTCGCGAGGTCGATCCGGCAACGCCTGTGATGGCGGATGCCGGCTGGTATGCGGCAGCCGATGCGTTTTCCTACTGGCCATCGGGGCTCACGGACCAGAAGGTGCTCTACAGCTTTCACATGTACGAACCCTATGCGGCGACCAGTGCGCCTAACATCAAGCGCGACAAGCCCTATGCCTATCCTGGCAAGGTGCCCTTTGGCGAAGGCGAAGAGACCTGGGACCGAGCGCGGGCGGCCGCTTATCTCGCAAAGCCTGTACAATGGGCCAAGGACAAGGGCGTGCCGCTCAACCGTCTCGTCGCCGGCGAATTTGGCTGCATGCGGCGCTGGGCGGGCTGCAAGACCTATCTCGAGGACGTGTTGACCGCGCTCGACAAGGACGATCTGCACTGGGCTTTCTACAGCTTCCGAGAAGATGCCTGGGATGGCATGGACTACGAGCTCGGCTCGAAGACCGTGGGCTGGAAATATTGGCAGCAGATGGAAGCCAATGAGCGCGACACGACGCCGCGCAAGTCGACACCGGAGTTCGCGCCCATCAGCCGGCGGCTCGCCGAGGATCAGTGACCGCGTCCCGCCGCAACGCCCTGGAGCCGGGGCGTGCCGGCCGTCAGGCGTGACTGCTTTCCGCGCGGGCGTCACAAAAGCGCTCGATTGCGATGCACATCACGTGGCAGCCTTCGCCTATCCAACCGGACCCCGGTCTGCTTGGAAAAAGGGCAGGAATCGTTAGAAGAACTATCATCCTTACGAGCGCCATGACGTATGTGGCGCCGTTTCCAACTTGGGGCATGTCTTTGCAGACAACCGGGGCGGCCGACGCCGACACACGAAAGCGAACCATCTCCCTGTCGCGCACGCTGGCGATCGTGATGGCGGCACTGGTGGCTCTAACAGCCGCCGTCATCCTCTCCGTCGTGTGGTACATGTCGGCCGGTGCTACGCGCGAATTGCTCGCCCAATCGGCCCATCTTGGCCTCGACGCCGTCCAGACGAAAATCGGCAGCCGCTTCGCCCCGGTTGAGGACCAGCTGGCGTTCCTGGCAAAGGAAGTCGGCGCCGGGCGCCTCGATCCGGCGGACACGCTGGCCCTGGAGCGGGTGATGACCGGCGCGCTCGCGGCGACCCCGCAGGTGCGCGTGCTCTCCTTCGTCAAGCCAAATGGCGAAATCTTCGGTGTGACCCAGGGCCCCAAGGGCGTCTTTTCCTTCGCGGACACGATCAGGACCGACAACGAGCGTACGGAGATCGACGAGGCGCGCCGTAGCGGCGAGGCCGAATGGGGGCCGGTCTACTTCGTTCCAGATCCGGCGATACGCACGTCGGTCACAAACCTGCAGCAGCCGGCAAGCGCCGGCGACCAGTTTGCCGGCGTCTTCAGGGCAACGATCACGGTCGATGCCATTTCGGACTTCCTGCGCCAGATCGCCGTCTCGAATCCCGGGACGACGCCCTTCGTCCTTTACGGCCGCGACCAAGTGCTCGCCCATCCGATGATGGCATCGGGCCATCCGCTCCTGTCCGCAGAGCACCGACTGCCGAAGCTTAGCGAACTTGGCGATCCGTTCCTCGCCGCATTGTGGGACGGGGAACCCGAGACCTTCCACGACTCGGCGCTGGAGGCTCGTGTCGTGGAAGTGGGGGACAAGGGTCGTGTCATTCTCACCCGCGAGGTCAGCGGCTACGCACCCGCTCCTCTTGTCGTCGGCGTCGAGGTACCGATCGAATCCCTGGAGAAGCCGATTTCGGATCTGCTGCGTGCCGGCGTGGCCGGTCTCGTGGTGCTTCTCGCGGCGATCGTCATCGCATGGGTCGTCAGCCGTCTGATCGTTCGCCCGGTCACCAGCATGGCGCGTGAGGTCCGTGCCGTTGGCATGCTCGACTTCGCGGCTCTTCACCCCCTGCCCGGCAGCCTGTTCACGGAGTTGAACGAACAGGCGCGCGCCTACAATACGATGTTGACCGGGCTGCGCTGGCTCGAAACCTACGTGCCGAAGAAACTGGTGCGCCATCTGCTGGGAAGCGGAGATCTCGTCTCGACGCAGCGAACGGTGACCATCATGTTTACCGACGTGGTCGATTTCACCGCCACGGCCGAAAAGACCACGGCTGCCGAAGTCGCCGCGCTCCTGAACAGGCATTTCGATCTGCTCGGCCAATGCATCGAGGACGAGGGCGGCACGATCGACAAGTTCATCGGCGATTGCGTGATGGCGTTTTGGGGTGCTCCGGACGACCAGCCGGATCATGCCGATCGCGCCATGCGCGCGGCCCGCGCCATTGCGCTTGCGGTCGCCAAGGACAATGCGGACCGGCGCCGGCAGGGGCTAGCTCCCCTCAGGGTGCGCATCGGCGTCCATTCCGGTCCGGTCGTCTCGGGCAATATCGGCATGAGCGGGCGGTCCGCCTATACGATCGTCGGCGATGCGGTGAACGTCTGCAACCGCATCGAGCAGCTCGGCAAGTCGGTGGCGCCGAGCGAAGAGATCGTCGTTCTCCTGAGCGGTGAAACCGTCGATTTCCTGACCGAAGGCCGCTCCGACCTCGCGCCGCTTGGCAAACACTGCCTTTCCGGTCGGACGGAACAGACCGAAATCTACCGGTTGCCGACTACAGCGCCGCGCGTCTTATCAGACGCGCAAAGGTCGCTGTAGCACTTTGAATCGCTGCATGTTTTTGTCCTTTAACCGGCTACGATTAAAGGAAACATGCAGTGGGGCGGGATAAGCGGCACGACGTGGGGCCCGGCAAGTCAACCATGCCTCGGTTTCAAAACACGGGTCTCAGAGCCATCTCCGCGCCCAAGAGGAACAGGCAGAACAGGAAGCCGCGGCGGAACGCCTGCGCGCCCACTCTGCCGCGCAACCATTGCCCCACCCACATTCCGAGAAGCGCGGGCACGACCGCAATCACGGAAAATGCAAGGGTTTCAGCCTGAAAGATACCCTGGGCGCCAAGCCCGGCCGCCAATGCGATGGTCGAAACAGTGAAGGAAAGTCCCAGCGCCTGCACGAGGTCGTTTTTCCCAAGACCAAGGGCCTGCAGATAGGGCACGGCGGGAATGACGAAGACCCCGGTGCAGCCGGTCGCCACGCCGGTCAGCATTCCGACAATCGGCGAGAGCCACCGTTCCTGTCGCTCAGCAATGGGGAACGGCCGCGCAAGCAGCGCGTAGCCGGAATAGATGACGAGCGCGGCCCCAAGCGCGGCGGTGGTCAGCCGTGTGTCCCCACTCACCAGCCATGCGGAGCCCAGCAGCGTTCCGGCGACAATCGCCAGCATCATCGGCCAGAACCTTCGCGCGAGCGACAGGATGCCGGGTCCCGCCAGAAGCTGCCAGACGTTGGTCACGAAGGACGGAACAACCAACAGAGTTGCCGCCGCGACCGGTGAAATGAGCGCACCCAGCACGCCCATCGCCACGGTCGGCAGGCCCATTCCGGTCACGCCCTTGACGAGGCCGGCGACGAAAAATGTCGCGGCCACGGCCAACAGAAAAGAATACGACGCATCGAACATGTGGCCGGCATAACCGGTTCGGCGGCATAGACAATGCGGAAGTCCCGATCCCAGACTTCGGCTGGCCCGAAGGCTGTTTGTCGATTATCCTTGCTGAATGCCCTTCGACCTCAATGACCTTCGCCTGTTTCTCGCCGTCGTGGATGCCAGCAGCATCACCCATGGCGCGCTGGAGGCTGGGCTTTCCCTTCCGGCGGCAAGCGAACGGCTGCGCGCCATGGAGGCGGCGGGCGACGTTACCCTGCTCACGCGGGGGCGACGCGGTGTCACTCCGACGGAGGCGGGCGAGGCGCTCGTCCACCATGCGCGCACGATCATCCGCCAGACGGTGCAGATGCGCAGTGAACTGGGAGCCTATGCGAAGGGGATGCGCGCCACCGTTCGCGTCCTCGCCAACACGGCAGCGATGACCGAGTTCATTCCTGAACGGCTCGCGGCCTGGATGGCAGCCAACCCGCAGATCGACATCGACCTGAAGGAGCGGCAAAGCATCGAGATCGCTAGGAGCGTCGCTGCCGGCTTCGCCGAGATCGGCATTCTTTCGGACGCGGTGGAGACAAACGGCTTGGTGCTCAGCCCCTTCGCAACCGATCGGCTCGTCGTGGTGGCCCGGCACGACCATCCGATCGTCGAGAGAACGCAGGTCCGCTTCGCCGACCTTCTCGATGAACGCTTCATCGGCCTGGCGGGCGGCGCCTTGCAGGATCACATCGAGGGGCAGGCGGCCAAGGTCGGCGCCAAGCTCAAGCTGCGCGTGAAACTGCGCACCTTCGATGATATCTGCCGCATGGCCGGCGCTGGCGTGGGGGTCGGCATCGTGCCGGAAAAAGCGGCCCGCCGATGCCGCCGGCCCACTCAGATCGCTGTCATTCGCCTTCAGGAAAAATGGGCCGTGCGGCGGCTGTCGGTGTGCATCCGCAGTGACGGACAATTGACGCCGCCCGCGCTTAGCCTGTTCGAGCATCTCGCACGCAGTGGACGGCCCTGAAGCGCCTTAGCCACCTCTACGAGCAGGCTCGCTCGCTGATTTGAGGCGAGCGTCGAAAAAATGCTGATTTTCGCCGCTTGGAAAGCAAAATTTAACCATACTTCTCCATCTTTTGTCCATCAGTCGTCAAGAAGGGGACAATCCGGAAGTCGCGCAGCGGTGGTCGCTCGCCGGCCTGAGGGCCTTTTGCGTGAATTTCTGGCTTGATTTGCGTTGTTGAGTAAGATCATTCGCCCACAGTCTTTGAATCGTCTGTTGCGTCCATTGCTGATCACTTGCTGCGGCACCGCTCTTGTCGGCGCGGCTGCGTGGTCGCTCGTCGGTATGGTCGCGATGAACAGTTCCTTCACGCATGGTTCGGGCCGCCTGCTGCCCAAACCGCAGATCCATTTGGCCGAGAAGACAAAGGAGCGCGCCTGGGACAAACACGCCAGGGTCAACCAGGCGACGCGGCTCGTCGCGGCCGCTGCGGCGCAGCCGGCCACGGTCGCAAGCCTGACGCCCAGCGAAGCGAGATTCGCGCGCGATCTTGAATTCCCGAAAGATGCCGAAATGCTCGGCAAGAGCGCACGCCTTGCGGCGGCGGTGAAGCAAGCGGTATTGGCGTCGGAAAAGCTCGCCAGCAATTCCGCCCCTTCCGCTTCCCCGCAATCTCGCCACCAGGCCGCAACGATGAGCGTGCCCGCGTCGGAACGCTTCGCCCCGATGACCAGCGGTTTCGGTGACAAGCCGGCGGTCCAGCTCGCCTATGCCACCCCCTCTCAGAGCCATGTAGAAGGCAGCGCGTTTTCCGCCGTGCTGACCGCGCCTGTCGAGGACGATCTTGCCGAACAGCCGGAACCGGACGCGGCTGACGACACGGCCGCACTGCCGAGCCATGAGGACACGCCGTCTGTCGGTCCCATGCCGCAGTTCCGCCCGCGCACAGAACAAGTGCAGAAGCCTGTTACCGAAACCGAGAAACCTGCGACCAAGCAGGCCGAAGCCGAGGCGGCGCCAAAGGCCGAAGAGACCGGGAAGACCGACGAACGCGAAACGCCGGCAAAGCCGAAGCTCGCCTATGCCCGGCCGGAAGATCCGACGGAGAACAGTTCCGGCACCGGCTTCGGCCAGGCGCTGCGCAACATCTTCGGTAGCGGAGCGAAGGCAGGAAATGGCGTCGCCGTCTACGACATCACAGCTGCCAAGGTCTACATGCCCGATGGCAGCGTGCTCGAGGCCCATTCCGGCATTGGCAAGATGGCCGACAATCCGCGCTACGCGGATGTCAAGATGACGGGGCCGACCCCGCCGCACACCTACAATCTCAAGATGCGCGAGACGCGCTTCCATGGGGTCGAGGCGATCCGCATGCTGCCGATCGACGGAAAGAACAAACACGGCCGCGACGGCTTCCTGACCCACAGCTACCTGCTGCGCGGCAAGCGCGCGGAATCCCATGGCTGCGTCGCCTTCGCCGACTATCCGCGTTTCCTGACCGCCTTCAAACAAGGCAAGGTCAAGCAGATTGTCGTGGTGCCGAACGGCGGACGCGCGGCCGGCATGCGCTTGGCATCGAACGGCAGGAACTCCTGACGGGGACGTCCGAGGGAAGGACGGCAAAGGTCTTCCGCCAATGGGGAACGGGCATTAAGATCCGGACCTCTACAGGAGCGAGATGAAGAGGACCGGGAGCCCGTCATGTGCCGAAACATAAAACCCCTGTTCAATTTCGAGCCGCCGGCGACGGATGCGGAGATCCATGACGCCGCGTTGCAGTTCGTGCGCAAACTGAGCGGAACAACCAAACCGGCCAAGCGCAACGAGGCGGCCTTCGAGCACGCCGTCAATTCGATCGCGGCCTGCGCCCGGGAATTGCTCTATTCACTGGAAACATCACAGCCGCCGCGCAACCGCGAAGAAGAAGCGGCCAAGGCACGCGCTAGGAACGCGATCCGGTTTGCCTGAGACAATGTAGCGTCAGCAATAGCCGACGTGCTTTGTTCCCTACCCCGTGGGAGCGCTCCTCACGCCTTGGCGGCGAGCGCACTCAATTCTTCAAGGTCGAGGTCGCGTTCCAATTCATGCAGCGTCTCGTCGTCGATCTCGCCGGCGCGATGAAGCCGGATGAGTTCGCGCCGTCCGGTTGCGACCGCTTCGAGCACGACGTCGAAGTGGGCATGAAGAATGGGCGTGTAGTGCTCCGTGCGCTCGGCATAATCGACGATCGACACCGCCCGGCGCTGATACCTGTCGAGCAGTTGCGGATGGATGAGGGTGCCTCCGTCATCATAGGCGTGGCTCTGAATGGTCACGAGTTGCGCCTGCGCCATGGCCGCCTCGGCCTGGCTCATGCTGAGGCGCGCCTTTTCCGATGGTGGCTCGACGAGCCCCGCCCATGCGATCACCCGCCCGAGCGTGGTGCCCTGGACGAGCACGGTCCCCAGGATGACGGCAAAGGACGTCACGAGGATGAAGTCGCGACCGGGAAAGCCCTCCGGTATGCTGAGGGCCAAGGCCAGCGTGACAACACCGCGCACACCTGCCCAGGAGACCACCGTTGCCGCGCGTGCCCCAAGCGGCCGATAGCGCTCCATCCCAAGGGCGTTTCCGAGGCGGATGGCGAAATCCGAGCCAAACACCCAGGCAAAGCGCGCGACGGAGAGCGCCACGAGAATTGTTAGGATTGGCCACCACATGGTGGCGGCGACGACATCGAAGCCGCCTCCGCGCTCGACGACGCCGCGAAGCGACAGGCCGATCAGAATGAAGACGGCGGCCTCCATCAGGAAGACGATGACGGTCCAGAACGACGAGCCGCGCATGCGTGTGGCCGCCGTGAGCACGGTGTGCTGGTGCCAGCTTGCGATCAGGCCGGTGGTGACGGTGGCAATGACGCCTGAAACATGCAGGAACTCGCCGAGCAGGTAGGAAGTCCAGGATAGCAGGGCCGTGGCCGCGATGATCAAGTATTCGTCGCCAAGACGGCGCGCGAGCAGGACCCAGGCCGTGCCGATGGCGGTACCGACAAGGGCGCCGCCGATGGCCAGCACGAAAAAGCTGCCGACCGCCTCGCTCGCGCTGAAGGCCCCGGTGACGCCGGCGGCAATCGCGAAACGAAAGAGCACAAGGCCGCTCGCGTCGTTGAGCAGGCTTTCCCCCTCGAGCAGTATTTGCAGCCGCCGAGGCAGCCGCACACGCTGCAACACGGCACGGGCCGAGACCGCGTCGGGCGGCGACACAATCGCCCCAAGCGCCGCGCAGGCGGCCCAGGGGAGCGAGGGGAAAAGCAGATGCGTGACCACGGCGACCACGGCACAGGTGAAGAACACCGCACCGATCGCCAGCGAGGCGATGCCGATCAGATGCCGGTGCAGCCGACCGACGGCGATCGTCCATGCGCCGTCGAGCAGCAGCGGCGGCAGGAAAATGACGAGCACCAGATCGGGATCCACCGCGATCGCCGGCAGGCCCGGCACGAAGGCAAGCAGTGCGCCGCCGGCCAGCAGTGCGACGGAAGGCGGTGACCCGAACCTGTCGGCGACAAAGTGCAGCGCGATGATGGCCACAAACATGCCAATCACCAGCTCGAACAAATGTGTCGGTTCCACGCGCTCTGCCTCCCCCTCCAGGACGAGGGCATTACAGAACGCGCTTTGCCGAAACGCAATTGGCGCGGCGCATCAACAGCGCGGTTTGAGCCGAGAAAAGAGGCGCGGCCAGAAAAGAAAAAAGGGCCGACGGAAGACCGCGGCCCATAAGGTGTGAAGGTCAATAAACCTCCAGAGGGGAACAGCTGCTGCGGCGGTATTGGGAGGAGAACCGCCATGTGCATCAGCTGTGTGCTTTATGCCTGATTTTTGACCATCTGGAAAACAATTATTATGCAATGCAGCTATGCGTGCACCGCACACGAGCAGGCCCAAGCGGGGGCCCTCACCCGCACCCGGTCAGCGCGGCGTGTTGCAAAAGATGGCGGAACGGCGCCTGCGGCCGAAAAAGCTCTGGATAGAGGATCGGGACCGGCGCCATGCACCGGTCCCGATGATATAGCTGCTACACTAGCGACCGTGGGATCGGCCGCATGTGCATGCTAGAGCGGTTTTCTCGATCAGAAAGCCCGGCGTCATCGCTACCCGAGTTGTCCGCATTCTATCCACCGGTTGTGCACAGGCCGATCTTGCCGCAACACCTTGGTAGATCTGTCATTTCGTCAGCTCTGTGATTAGTGCCCTTTTCACCGGAGAGATGGACGCGTTCGTCCGCGGACCCTCACGCAAGCGACGCAAGACGGGTTTCCGCATCGATCAGGCAGGCCGCGATCGCAGCCACCAGCAACAAACCGGCAAAGGTGCCGATTGCAAGCCCGAAGCTCTGGACCACCAGAATGCCGATCAAGGAAGGGGCGAGCAGACCGCCGAGGCGTGCCATGCCGCCCGCCGCGCCCATTCCGGTTGCCCGCGACTCCGTCGGATAGAGCTCCGGCGTATAGGCATAGAGCGCACCCCAGGTGCCGAGCAGCGCAAAACTCATGACGAGCAGTGACGCTGCAATGACCGCCGCCCCATCTGCCACGACGAAAAGCAGGCAGCTCAAGGCGGAGAGAAGACAAAAGCCGACCAGCGTCGGCCGGCGTCCCCATGTCTCGACGCCATAGGCGGCGAGCGCGTAGCCCGGGATTTGCGCCAAAGCGATGAGAACGAGAAAACCATAACCGCGGACGAAGCCGAAGCCTTCACCCGCGAGCCGCGGCGGCATCCAGGTGAAGACGCCGTAGTAGGACACCGAGACGAGGAACCACACGGCCAAGATCAGAAGACTGCGGCGGCGCAGATCCCCAGAGAAGATGCCGGCGCTCGGTGAGGCCGCAGGAAGCGCGATCGATACGGTCGTTTCGAGCTGAGGGTGACGATTGGCGACGAGCATCCGGTTGACGATGGCTTTTGCCTCGGCAGCCTTGCCCGCACGAAGCAGATAGAGCGGCGACTCCGGAACGAGGAAGCGCAGTCCGAGGCCGAGCACCGCCGGGATGGCCGTGACCGCGAAAATGTAGCGCCATGCGTCCGTGAATTCCGCGAGCGCAACGAGCCATGCCGCCACCGCCACGATCAGCGTTCCCACGGCCCAGAACCCTTCGAGCATGACGAGCCAGCGGCCGCGGCTTCGGGCGGGCAGGAACTCCGACATCATGGCGTAGTCGACCGGCAGGGTACCGCCGACTGCAGCGCCCGTGAGGAAACGCAGGAACAAAAGGACGCCGAAGCTGGGTGCGAGGATCGACAGCATGCCGAAGATGGCATCGCAGGCCACGGTGACGATCAGCACCCGCCGGCGACCGATGCGATCGGCAAGCCGACCAAAACCAATCGCTCCGATCAGCATGCCGAGAAAGAACAGGGTACCGGTCTGGAGTGCCTGCGGAACCGTCAAACCGAACGTCGCGGCGATGGAGGCTGCCGTGAAGCCAACGGCAAGAACCTGCATGGCATCGGCCGCCCAGACCAAGCCGAAGATGCCAATCAAGCGGTACTGATAGGGTCCCGTGCCGGCGCGGTCGAGCGCTTCGTTCATCGTGATCGTCGTCATTCCGTCCTGCCTTAGAAATCAATGCGCGGACACTACGTCGGCAGATCGAACTTGAACAGCGGCCCCCGAAGCGGCATCGGATCGGCTGTACCGCGACAAAGACGGTTTGCGCCGCCTTGCAAAGAATCTTTCGAAAGAAATCCGAAGTTGTATCCGCGCGGACATCACACACGGAAAGATCGTCATTAGAGACCGGTTTCGCGCTCTTAACTGAAGGATGAGGTTGTCAGCCGGCATCTTGGTCGCGAGCGCATCGAAGCGGCGGCCGATGCGAAAGGCAACGCGCTCCTTATCGACCTCGTTCGCGACCTGCTGTGGATCAACTCCGATATCGCCGCCGCCGGCTACCCTCTGGTTCAGGCAGCCGGATCAGGAACGCCCTTCCGGCAGGTGCTCCCCGCGAGGACGACGGTCAGCCTCGGTCAACATCGTGTCCGTTTTCGACGAGCCACGAGTCGTGAAGCCACTTCTCCGTGCCGCGATGGCCCGGGAATGTGATCCAGCTGATGTCGCGCTCAAACACCATGACCTTGCGGTCCGCGCCGACGATGACCCACATCCAGAGACCATCGACCGTATTCCGCATTTTGACTTTCATGCCCGTCAGGGTCAGGTCTTCCGTGCGCCCATTGCGGGCGACCCGTAGCGGCTCATCATGGCGTTCGATCCAGCTGATCTTCAGCACCGGCAGGAGATCGGGCGCCGCGTCGCGCAGGAAATCCATGGCGATCGCCTGCGTTTCCTCGCGCGTCGGCAGTTGACCGCCAACCAGAGCGCCGTCGATGCGAGCGAAGCCCTTGAGCCGGCCATCCGCGGCGATGACGGTGCTGAAATGCTCGCTACCGAGTGCCCCGTTGCGGCCGTCCGTTCGCTGATAACGCACAAGTTCGGCACCTTGGCCATCCAGAGTGACAGGGCGTCGAGCGACTTCATCGTAGCCGACCGGCATGACTGCCTTGATGACGGCCGCCACGGGCTGCGCCGAAAGCGTTGCCATGGACTTTCCCTTCTGAGTTTCCGCAAGCGTAATGCTGGCCGTGGTTGGCGAGAAGACGAGACCGAGAGCAGCGAGCACAATGAGGGGCTGTATGCGAGGCATGTCAAAACTCCTTCGGTTGGCTTGGAGATCGGGTGAGGCAATAGGTAACTTGACGTCAAGTGTAGATTTCCGACGCAATTATCCCCGCCGGCCCTGCTCTAGGTCCGCCTCGCTTGCGCGATCAGCTCTTGCATGCGGGTAATGTTTGATTCCAGGTCGCGTTTGAATGCTGAGAGTTCATCAAGCTGGGCATTGGCGTTGACGAGCTGGGCCTGCAGGATTTCCAGTACCCTTTCCTTGCTCTTGATGCCGCTTGCATCCTCGAAATAGAGGTCGATGACCGCGGCGACTTCGTCGAGGCTCAGGCCGAGACGCTTGAGTGCGGCGATCTTTTCCAGCCGTTTGACGGCAACTTCGTCGTAGTAGCGATAACCCGTGCCCTCGCGCTCGGCCGGTGTCACCAGCCCGAGGCGCTCATAATAGTGGATCGTGCGGTGGCTGACGCCTGCACGTTCCGACAGTTCTCCGATCTGCATGAGGGACGACAAATGGCACTCACCTAAACCTGACGTTGGGTGTAGATTTAGGGAATAGGCCTATGTTCGTCAAGTGTTGGCCTTCTCTCGAAGGCCTAAGACCCGTCAGTAGGGCGAGATGCAAATCTGCCGCGGACCGTGATAGGGCTGGAACGTGTCGTCGTAAGCCCTGTAGGACCGGTAGCGGGCATAGCACCAGCTCGTATGCGCGTTGCCGCCATAATAGGTCTGCCGGTAATAGCGTGGCGCATAATAACGCGGTCGATAGTAGGTCGGGCCGCCGTAATAGCCTTGGTTATAATAGCCCTGATCGTAGTAGCCCGAGCCATAATAGGGCTGCGCCAGCGCGCCACCGATGATCGTACCGACGGCCAGTCCGCCGAGCGCCCAGGCCCAATCGTCGCCGCCACCGTGCCCGTGATGGTAACCGCCACCGTAACCACCGCGGTAACCGCCGCGGTAACCACCGCGGTAACCGCCACCGTATCGTCTGTACTGAACCAGTTGCGCTTGCGTCGTCTCGATCTTCGGGACGTCCGCTGCTGTGGGAAATGCCATGGCTGGCGAAACGCTGGTCAGCGCCGACGCCATGGACAAGGCAATGATCGTTAGCCTGTTCATTGGCTTACCTCCATTTTCCCCGCTTGTCCTGAAGTATACATCGGAAAGGGCGCAGAAGCACTGCGTTTTGACGGCGCGCGGCGCCGGGTATGGCGCGCACCCCGATGCGCCTCTTTCGAACAACCGCACGCGGCATCCGCTTGGCCGCACACGACGGATCGGGTCGCCGGCATCTCCACGCCCGGTCGGCTGCCGCCCTTGACCGTTGGCGGATACACAAACCCGCAATCACCAATTATTTCATTTTACGCAATTCAATCGAAATCATTATTGCAATTCAGCAGCGCAACCCGGTCGGCTACACCTGTTCTCACCAAACCAGTTCACCCCAGACCGACCAAGACCGGGCACCGACGCCCCGCTTGCCAACCAGCTCAAAGAGGAGAAAGTCCATGTCCAGCAAACTCGAAGTCCTGACCCCCCAGAACAGCCAGCTGATCTTCATCGACCAGCAGCCGCAGATGGCCTTCGGCGTTCAGTCGATCGATCGGCAGGTGCTGAAGAACAACGTCGTCGGTCTCGCCAAGGCCGCAAAGGTCTTCAACATTCCAACGACCATCACCACCGTCGAAACCGGGTCCTTCTCCGGCCACACCTATCCCGAACTGCTCGCCGTCTTCCCGGAAAACGACATTCTCGAACGCACCTCGATGAATTCCTGGGACGATCAGAACGTCCGCGATGCCCTGGCCCAAAATGCCGCCAACGGCCGCAAGAAAATCGTCGTCTCCGGGCTGTGGACC
>NZ_FMXF01000030.1:0-67960 GCF_900103435.1 Sinorhizobium sp. NFACC03 | reverse complement strand
AAACAACGGGATTTTGCTGACGCAAAACCCGGACCGGATTAAACGGGATTTTGCCTTCGGCAAAACCCGGAAAGAGCGGATAAATCCCATAGGGATTTACCGCGATGACGGATAAACCGCTTAGCGGTTTACCTAGTTGGCGCGGGGTGGAGCAGCCCGGTAGCTCGTCAGGCTCATAACCTGAAGGCCGCAGGTTCAAATCCTGCCCCCGCAACCAAACATCCAAAAAGCCCGCGCGGAGAAATCCGCCGGGCTTTTTTGGCGTTTCTCAACCACCAAAACCACCGTCACCACGCGAAACCACCACGCCCGCAAGCATAAAGCGCGCTGAAACGGCAAACCGCGACGCGATGCCAGACACTTGACCAACCCCTTCTAGCCAGCGGCGATTGTTGTGTTTTGACCAATGAAACCTGACGTCGCTGGGTGGCCAAGCAAGTAGAAGCAAGCGTATGGGCAGAGTGCACGACAGCGAAGCACATCCTGCTGATCGGCCCCTCCAGGCACCCGCTCTGCGCGATGCAGCTGGACAAGCTCTCGAAAATAGAAACTATCGCCATAATCAAAAGGGAGTCGCACCAGGCTCCGAAAATGGCGGGGGGATTCGCGAGCATGGCCTATCAGGGGACTTTGGGTATCGAGCGAACCCGACTGGTCTACGCACTCTTTCTCGTTTGCGCCGGGCTGGCGATCCTCGGCAGTCTGCTTGCCGCTTCAGACGAGTCCCCTTGGCGCTGGTTGCACTATCTGACGAAGCCGACGGCGGCCTTGTTGCTTTTCGTCGTGGTCCTGCGCAACAGCCCGGCCTCGTCACGCACCTACGGCATGGCAGTCGCCATCGGCCTGCTTTTTGCCGCGGCCGGCGACACGTTTCTGATGCTGCCCGGCGATTATTTCCTCGCCGGGTTGATCTGCTTCCTGCTGACCCATTGCGCCTACATCTTCGCACTCACCCGCGATGCCAAATTTGCGGCCCATCCCGGGCTGTTCGGTGCTTTCGCCCTGGTCGCCTTTGCCGTCGTCGCTGGCCTCTGGACGTCCCTGCCGCCGGAGATGGGCATTCCCGTCATCATCTACGCATTAGCGCTCGGGGCCATGGCCGCCCAGGCTGTTTCCCGCCTGCGGCAGTTCTCGGGAACGCCGGCGCAGGCAACCGCGCGGTTTGCCGCCTATGGCGGCCTACTGTTCATGATCAGCGACACGCTGCTTGCCTATGGCCGCTTCCGCTGGCAGATCCCCTACAACGCACTCTGGTTGCTCGGCACCTATTATGCCGCCCAGTATTTCTTCGCCCGTTCGACGCAAGCCCATGACAGCAAACGATAATTTATCCGCGCAGCTTCGCCCCACCTTCGACCGGCTGCGTGGCGCATGGCTGGAACAGCGTCCAACCACCGAGCAACGACGTGACGACCTGAGCCGGCTCAAGGATCGGCTGCGCGCCCGCAAGGACGAGATGTGCGAAGCGATCAATGCGGATTTCGGCCATCGCGCCCGGCATGAAACGCTGCTCGGCGAAGGCGGCGTCGTGCTCTCGGAGATCGATCACACGCTGGCGAAGCTCAAGCGCTGGGTCCGTCCGGAGCGGCGGAAGGCAGGATGGAAGCTCTGGCCGGCCAAGGCAGAAGTGCGCTTCGTGCCGCTTGGCGTCGTCGGCATCATCTCGCCGTGGAACTACCCGGTCAATCTGGCGCTCGCGCCCCTGGTCGCGGCGATTGCTGCTGGCAACCATGTCTACCTGAAGCCCTCGGAGCATACGCCGAAAACGGCAGAGTTCCTGCGGTCGCTGCTCGCCGAGGTCTTTCCCACGTCGCGGGTGGCGGTCGCGCTTGGCGGCCCCGAGCTTTCCGCCAGTTTCTCGGCTCTTCCATTCGATCATCTGTTCTTCACAGGCTCGACCGCCGTCGGGCGCAAGGTGATGGCGGCAGCCGCGCAAAACCTGACGCCGGTAACGCTCGAGCTCGGCGGCAAGTCGCCGGCGATCATCGGAGAAACCGCCGATCTCGCAAAAGCCGCAAGGCGTGTTACGACCGGCAAGTTCTTCAATGCCGGACAGACCTGCATCGCGCCCGACTACGTTCTGATTCATGAGAGCAGACGCGATGCCTTCGTGGACTTGCTGAAGCAGGAAATCGCCACGCGTTATCCGGCAAAGCGTCGCTTCGACGATTACACGGAGATCGTCAATGCCGGCCAGCACGAACGTCTGAAACGGCTGATCGCCGATGCCGATCGGCGCGGCCACAGGGTGGTCCCGCTTCTCGATGGGACACAGGACGCGCCCGGACGCCCACGCTTTCTCCCGCCGACAGTCATCCTCGATCCGGATCGCGACAGCGCCGTCATGGGCGAGGAGATCTTCGGCCCGATCCTGCCTGTTGTCAGCTACGCTTCGATCGACGCGGCGATCGGCCATGTGCTCGGCCATGACCGTCCGCTGGCGCTTTATTGCTTCACGCGCAGCGAGGCCGAAATCGAAGCCATGCTCTCGCGCGTCGTCGCCGGTGGCGTCTGCATCAACGACACGCTCTACCAGTTCGGCTGCAACGACCTGCCCTTCGGCGGCGTCGGCGCCAGCGGCATGGGACACTATCACGGGCGCGACGGATTCCTGACATTCTCCAAGGCAATGCCGATTTTGCGGAAATACGATCCGGCGCCGAGCGACCTGGTGAAACCGCCCTATAAAGGCATCGCCGACTGGGTGATCCGCTTCCTTTCGCGATAGCTGCCAAAAATACTGCATGCGCGCTGCAATTTCGCCTTGTAGCTCTAGTTGCTAGAGGTCGTAGCCTTGCTTCAAGATTGCAAGGAGCAGGTCATGGCGAGCACTATTCGAGAAGCCCGTTATCGCGTCGAAGGCATGGATTGCGCATCCTGCGCGACCAAGATCGATACGGCGGTACGCAGGCTGTCAGGCGTCGAGGACGTTTCGGTCTCCGTATCGGCAGGCACGATGTCGGTAAAATTTGCCGATGAGAATGATCTCGCGACATCGATCGTCAGCAAAGTCGGAAAGCTGGGTTATCGTCTGCATCCGATCAATGCTGGCCAGACGCTGGAACGGAAAGCAGCGCATGTGTGCTCCGGCCATGACCATGATCATGGTCATGAGCACGATCATGGGCATCACCACGACCACCACGATCATCACCGTGAGGGCCACGCCGGACAGAAGGGCGAAAACGCAGCGGCTGCGGCAATGGGCCTTCATGGCCATGACCATGGCCCGGCGAGCGGCCCGTGGTGGAAATCGGGTAAGGGCAAGCTGACGATCGCCAGCGGCCTGGCGCTGATATCAGCCTATGCGGTCGGCAAGATGGTTCCGGCCACAGAGCCCTGGATCTTCACGCTGGCCATGCTGGTCGGCCTGTTGCCGATCGCGCGCCGCGCCCTTGCCGCTGCCACCATGGGCACGCCGTTTTCGATCGAGATGCTGATGACGATCGCTGCCGTTGGCGCGGTCTTCATCGGGGCGACCGAAGAAGCGGCGATGGTGGTGCTGCTCTTCCTGATCGGCGAGTTGCTGGAGGGCGTAGCGGCCGGCAAGGCGCGCGCCAGCATCCAGTCGCTGACAGCACTCGTTCCAAAGACCGCCTTCGTCGAGCGGGAGGGCCGGCTGGACGAAGTTCCCGCCGAGACGCTCAGTGTCGGCGCTGTCATTCTCGTTCGTCCCGGCGACCGCATTCCGGCCGACGGCGTGGTGCTTTCTGGCGAGAGTGCTGTCGACGAGGCGCCTGTGACCGGCGAGAGCACGCCGGTGCACAAGGAGGTCGACGACACCGTCGTTGCGGGCACCGTCAACGGTTCCGGTGCGCTGCGTGTGCGAGTGACGGCCGCTGCTGCGGACAACACCATCGCGCGGATTGTCCGCCTGGTGGAGGAAGCACAGGAAAGCAAGGCGCCGACCGAGCGCTTCATCGACCGTTTCTCGCGGTACTATACGCCAGGTGTCGTCGTGGTTGCGGCGCTGGTCGGCTTGCTACCGCCGCTTCTCTGGGGCGGCGCCTGGGATGAATGGATCTACAAGGGCCTCGCCATCCTCCTGATCGGCTGCCCCTGCGCTCTGGTTATATCGACGCCAGCCGCGATCGCTGCCAGCCTTTCGGCTGGCGCCCGGCGCGGTTTGCTGATGAAGGGCGGCGCAGTGCTGGAGAATGTCGGCAAGGTGACCGCCGCCGCCTTCGACAAGACCGGCACGCTCACCGAAGGCAAGCCGAGGGTGACCGACATTGTCGGCTTCGGCCGATCGGAGACCGAGGTTCTGCGCCTGGCGGCGGCACTTGAGCAGGGATCGAGCCATCCGCTTGCCCGTGCCATCTTGGAGCGGAGCGCGGCTGACGGCCTTGTCGTCCCCAATATCGCGACCGCAAATGCGGTCGGCGGCAAGGGGCTCGAAGGGTCAGTCGAGGGTGGCGCATTGTTCTTCGGCTCGCCGAAGGCGGCCGCTGAGCGGGCACCGATAACGGCGGCTGAGACGGCGCGGGTTTCGGCCCTCAACGACGAAGGCAAGACGGTTTCGGTGCTGGTAGCCGGTGGCGTGATTGCTGGTGCCATTGCCATGCGCGACGAGCCGCGGCCGGATGCGGCCGCCGGCGTCAAGGCGCTGACCGATGCTGGTCTGCGCGTCGTCATGCTGACCGGTGACAACCGCCGCACGGCGGAAGCAATCGGCCGCCAGTTCGGCATGGAGGTTCGCGCCGAGCTCCTGCCCGAGGACAAGCAGCGGATCGTCCGTGAACTGAAGAACGAGGGCTTCAACGTCGCCAAGATCGGCGACGGCATCAACGACGCGCCGGCGCTGGCGGCCGCCGATATCGGCATCGCGATGGGCGGCGGCACGGATGTGGCGCTCGAGACCGCGGATGCGGCGGTCCTGCATGGACGGGTGGGCGATGTGGCGGCGATGATCCGGCTGTCCCGTTCGACGATGCGCAACATCGTCCAGAACATCACCATCGCGCTTGGCCTGAAGGCCGTCTTCCTGGTGACGACGATCATTGGGGTCACCGGCCTGTGGCCGGCTATCCTGGCCGACACCGGCGCCACCGTGCTCGTCACCATGAATGCTCTGCGTCTGCTTCGGCCCGTGCGAGCCGCCTGAACAGCTAAAATGCCTCAAAAAGACGACCGGCGGCACATGGTGTCGCCGGTTTTTCGCGTCCAGGTGCCTGTGTATATTCACGCTGGACTCTCACCAGCGATCTGGTGAGAGTATAAGGAGAACTCGATTGAGGGCTTCCGCCCCGAAAAATCGATGATAAACTTATACCAAATGGTAAAAAAATCGCCGGCACGGTTTCTGGGAAGAATGCCGAAGCGGGCCAGTTTGGGGATCGCAAGGCCAATATGGACAATATTGCCATCGAACTGCGTGGGATCGACAAAAGTTTCGGCCCGGTCCACGCCAACAAGAACATCAATCTGAAGGTCCGCAAAGGGACGATCCACGGCATCATTGGCGAAAACGGTGCGGGGAAATCGACCCTGATGTCGATCCTCTACGGCTTCTATCAGGCCGACAGCGGCGAGATCCTCGTCGACGGCAAACCCGTTGCCATCCGTGATCCGAACGCGGCGATCGCCGCCGGCATCGGCATGGTCCACCAGCACTTCATGCTGGTCGAGAACTTCACTGTTCTGGAAAACATCATGCTTGGCGCCGAGGACAGCCAGATCCTCAACAAGGGCATTGCCAAGGCGCGCGTCGAGTTGAAACGGCTGGAGCGCGAATACGCGTTGGAAGTCGATCCGGACGCCGTCATCGAGGAGTTGCCGGTCGGTCTGCAGCAGCGCGTCGAGATCCTGAAGGCGCTCTATCGCCGGGCCGATATCCTGATTTTGGACGAGCCGACGGGCGTCTTGACGCCGGCCGAGGCCGATCACCTCTTCCGCGTGCTCGAGCAATTGAAGAGCCAGGGCAAGACCGTCATTCTGATCACCCACAAGCTGCGCGAGATCATGGCGATCACCGACGAGGTTTCGGTCATGCGCCGCGGCGAGATGGTGGCGACCCGCACGACGGCCGAAACGTCGGTCGAAGAGCTCGCCGAGCTCATGGTCGGGCGCCGCGTGCTCTTGCGTGTGGAGAAAGGCGAAGCCAAGCCCGGCGAGGTCAAGCTCGCCGTCGAGGGGTTGACCGTCAAGGATGGCCGTGGGGTTACCATGGTCGACAATGTCTCGTTCAATCTGCGGGCTGGCGAGATTGTCGGCATCGCCGGTGTTGCCGGCAACGGCCAGTCGGAACTGCTGGAAGCGATCTCCGGCATCCGCCGCGCCGTTTCCGGCTCCGTGCTCCTGAACGGCAAACCGATCGATGTCACCGGGCGCGCCGACCCCTCCGAGCTGCGTGATCGTGGTCTCGCCCATGTTCCGGAAGACCGCCACCATGTCGGCCTCGTCCTGAAGTTCGAAGAATGCGAAAACGCCATCCTCGGCTATCACCATGACAAGCGCTATCTCAACGGCGTCTTCCTCGACGTTGATGCGATTCGCAAGGACGCCGAGAAGCGCATCGGCGAATACGACATCCGCCCGCCGAACCCACGCTTGAAGACCGCGAATTTCTCCGGCGGCAACCAGCAGAAGATCGTGCTGGCACGCGAGATGGAGCGCGGGCCTGATGTGCTGATCATCGGTCAGCCGACGCGCGGCGTCGATGTCGGCGCCATCGAATTCATCCATAAGCGGATCATCGAGATGCGCGACCAGGGCAAGGCTGTCCTTCTGGTCTCCGTCGAGCTCGATGAAATCCGCGCCCTGTCGGACCGCATTCTGGTCATGTTCGCCGGCCGTGTCGTCGGCGAGCGCGATCCTGATGCGACCGAGGGCGAACTCGGCCTCCTGATGGCCGGTGTAGAAGGCCGCAAGGAGGCCGCAGAATGAGCACCCCTTATGCTAAGCTCCCGGGCTGGGTCGAATATGGCCTCATCCCGCTGATCAACCTCGCGGTCGCCTTCCTCGTTGCCGGCCTCGTGGTGCTGCTCGTCGGCGAAAATCCCCTGGAAGCGGCCTATCATCTGATCAACGGTGCCTTCGGCCGAGGCGAGTATTTGGGCTTCACGCTCTACTACGCCACCACCTTCATCTTCACCGGTCTTGCCGTCGCCGTCGCCTTCCATGCCGGCCTCTTCAACATTGGCGGCGAAGGCCAGGCCTATGTTGGCGGCATTGGCGTGGCGCTCGCCTGCCTCTGGCTCGATCAGACGATGCCCTGGTTCGTGGTGTTCCCGCTGGCGATCCTTGGGTCCGCCTTCTTCGGCGCGGCCTGGGCCTTCCTGCCCGGTTGGCTGCAGGCCAAGCGCGGCAGCCACATCGTCATCACCACCATCATGTTCAATTTCATCGCGTCGAGCCTGATGGTCTATCTCTTGACACGCGTCCTGAAGCCGCTCGGCTCCATGGCGCCGCAGACGCGGACCTTCGCCGAAGGCGGGCAATTGCCGAAGCTCGACTGGCTGCTTGCGATCTTCGGACTGAATGTCGGTACGGCGCCGTTCAACGTCTCGTTCCTGCTGGCGCTCGTTGCGGCCTTCTGTGTCTGGCTGCTGATCTGGCGTACCAAGCTCGGATACGAAATGCGCACCATGGGCCACAGCCCGTCGGCGGCACGCTACGCGGGCATGAGCGAGAGCCGCATCACCGTTATCACCATGATGATCTCGGGTGGTCTCGCGGGCATGATGGCGCTGAACCCGATCATGGGTGAACAGGCGCGCATGCAGCTCGACTTCGTGCAAGGTGCAGGCTTCGTCGGCATCGCCGTGGCGTTGATGGGCCGCTCGCATCCGGCCGGCATCATCCCGGCCGCGGTGCTCTTCGGCATGCTCTATCAGGGCGGGGCCGAGATCTCCTTTGAAATGCCGTCGATCTCGCGCGACATGATCGTCATCATCCAGGGCCTGGTCATTCTCTTCGCCGGTGCACTCGAAAACATGTTCCGGCCGGCAATCACCCGGCTGTTTACGATGCAGAGCCGCCGCGCAGCCGTCGTGACGCAGACCAAGGGAGCTTGAAGCCATGGATTTCTTCCACGTCATCGTGGTGCTTCTCGAGTCCACCATCCGTGTTTCCGTTCCGCTGATCTTCGCAGCCCTTGCCGGGCTCTTCACCGAGCGCGCCGGCGTTTTCGACATCGGCCTTGAAGGCAAGATGCTTGGTGCGGCCTTTGCCGCCGGCGCCGTCGCTGCGGTCACCCAGTCTGTCTGGATGGGGCTGCTTGCGGCGATCCTGATCTCGATCGCGCTGTCGCTGGTGCACGGCTACGCCTCGATCACCCAGCGCGGCAACCAGATCGTCTCCGGTGTCGCGATCAACTTCATCGTCGCCGGCTCGACCGTCATTCTCGGTGAAGCCTGGTTCCGCCAGGGCGGCCGCACGCCGGCGCTCGGGGAAGGTTCCCGTTTCCAGACGATCACCTTCCCCTATGCCGACAGCGTCAGGGAGATTCCGATCCTCGGCCCGATCTATTCGGACCTGCTTTCCGGCCATTTCCTTCTGACCTATGTCGCCTTCGCGATGGTGCCGATCAGCTGGTGGATCCTTTACCGCACCCGCTTCGGCCTGCGCTTACGCGCCGTCGGGGAAAACCCGGGCGCGGTCGACACGGCCGGCATCTCGGTTCTCTGGCTGCGTTATCGCGCAGTTATCTGCTGCGGCATCCTCTGCGGCTTTGCCGGTGCCTATCTGTCGCTGGCGATGACCGCCGGCTTCGTCAAGGGTATGACCGCTGGCAAGGGCTATATCGCGTTGGCGGCGCTGATCTTTGCCAAATGGCGGCCGTTCAACATCATGCTGGCCTGCCTGCTCTTCGGTTTCCTCGATGCGCTGGCGATCCGCCTTCAGGGCAATCCGCTGCCGCTGATCGGCCAGGTGCCGGTGCAGTTGATGCAGGCGCTGCCCTACATTCTGACCGTGATCCTGCTCGCCGGGTTCATCGGCAAGGCCATCCCGCCGAAGGCCGGCGGCGTCCCCTATGTCAAGGAGCGCTAGAACCATGGAAAAAGAACTGTTCGAGGCCGCGCGTGACGCGATGGCCAAGGCGCATGCGCCCTATTCGAAGTTTCCGGTCGGCGCGGCGATCCGCGCCGAAGACGGCAAGATCTATACCGGCGCCAACATCGAGAACCTGTCGTTTCCTGAAGGGTGGTGCGCTGAGACCACCGCCATCAGCCATATGGTCATGGCCGGCCAGCGCAAGATCATGGAAGTGGCCGTCATTGCCGAGAAGCTGGCGCTCTGCCCGCCCTGCGGCGGCTGCCGGCAGCGGCTGGCGGAATTCTCAGGCGCCAGCACGCGCATCTTCCTGTGCGACGAGACCGGGGTGAAAAAGACCCTGGCGCTGTCGGACCTTCTGCCGCACAGCTTCGAGACCGAGATCCTCGGATGACCGCCGCCGCTGAACTGCTGAAATCCAGGCTCGGCGGCCTTTCGCCGCGCTATGGCATCGTGCTTGGTTCCGGGCTCGGCTCGCTGGTCGATGCCGTGGACGAAACGCTGCGGCTTTCTTATGCCGACATACCCGGGTTCCCGGTCAGCAGCGTCTCCGGCCATGCCGGCGAACTCGTGGCCGGAACGCTCTCGGGCGTTCCTGTTGTCATGCTTTCCGGCCGAGTCCATTATTACGAACAGGGCGACGCCAACGCGATGCGCCTGCCGCTGGAAACCCTGAAGGAACTCGGCATCGAGTGCCTGGTGCTGACCAATTCCGCCGGATCGCTGCGGGAGGATCTGCCGCCGGGATCGGTGATGCGGATTTCCGATCACATCAACTATTCGGGCTTCAATCCGTTGATCGGCGTGGAAAGCGACGATCGCTTCGTCGGCATGACCAATGCCTATGATGCCGAGCTCGCCGGAAGAATGCAGGAGAGTGCCGAACGCCTCGGCATTCCGCTTCTTGGCGGCGTCTATATGTGGTTCTCCGGCCCGAGTTTCGAGACGCCGGCCGAGATCCGCATGGCCCGCATCCTTGGCGCCGATGCCGTCGGCATGTCCACGGTTCCGGAGGTCATTCTCGCCCGTTTCTTCGGGCTGAGGGTCGTCGCCGCTTCGGTGATCACCAATTTCGGCGCCGGCATGACCGGGGGCGAGATCAGCCATCACGAGACGAAGGACATGGCGCCGGTTGGTGGCAAGCGGCTTGCCGCGATCCTCGCCGACATGATCGCAGCCGACGCGGTGCGCGGGTGACGATGCTTCCGCAGGAAACAATCAGGCGCAAGCGCAACGGCAAACGCCTCGCTCCAGCCGAGATCGCGGACTTTGTCCGCGGCCTTTCGGATGGCTCGATCTCCGAAGGGCAGGTTGCCGCTTTCGCCATGGCGGTCTGGTTTTCCGGCATGAGTCGCGACGAGACCGTGGCGCTGACGCTCGCGATGCGCGACTCCGGCGAAACACTCGACTGGAGCACCATCCGTCGCCCGATCGCCGACAAGCATTCTACCGGCGGCGTTGGCGACAACGTCTCGCTGATGCTGGCGCCGATCGTTGCCGCCTGCGGCCTTGCCGTGCCGATGATTTCGGGGCGCGGGCTCGGGCATACGGGCGGCACGCTCGACAAGCTCGAATCGATACCCGGCTACGATATCCAGCCGTCGGCGGCGCTCTTCCGCAGGACAGTCGACGAGATCGGCTGCGCAATCATCGGCCAGACGGCGAACCTCGCTCCGGCCGACAAACGGCTTTATGCGA
This sequence comes from Sinorhizobium sp. NFACC03, assembly GCF_900103435.1. Lineage (NCBI taxonomy): Bacteria > Pseudomonadati > Pseudomonadota > Alphaproteobacteria > Hyphomicrobiales > Rhizobiaceae > Sinorhizobium > Sinorhizobium sp. NFACC03. The sequence continues at coordinate 57,268 of NZ_FMXF01000030.1, read as the reverse complement.
TCCGCGACGTGACCGCGACCGTCGATTCCGTGCCGCTGATCACGGCCTCGATCCTGTCGAAGAAGCTCGCCGCCGGCCTTCAGTCGCTGGTGCTCGACGTCAAGCTCGGCAATGGCTCCTTCATGAGCGATGCCAAGGAAGCGGAGGCGCTTGCGCGCTCGCTGGTCGATGTCGCCAACGGCGCCGGCGTTCGTACCTCGGCGCTTCTGACCGACATGAACGAACCGCTGGCCGATGCCGCCGGCAACGCGTTGGAGATCGAAAATTGCCTGGCCTTCCTCCGGGGCGAGAAGAAGGGCACTCGGCTCGAAACGGTCGTCCTGGCCTTTGCTGCCGAAATGTTGGTGGCGGGGGGCGTCGCTGGTGATGCCGAACAGGGCGAAGCGCTGGCGCGCAAGGCGCTTTCAAGCGGGGCGGCGCTCGAATGCTTCGGAAAAATGGTGCACGCGCTCGGCGGCCCGACGGATTTCGTCGAGCGCTCGGTGGCCTATCTCGGGCGTGCGCCGGTCATCTTGCCGGTCGAAGCGAAGCAGTCCGGCTATCTTGCAGCCTGTGAGACCCGCGAACTGGGCATGGCTGTCATTGCGCTCGGCGGCGGACGGTCGCATCCGGATGACAGGATCGATCATCGGGTCGGCTTCGATGCGCTGAAGCGGCTCGGTACGCGGATCGAGAAGGGCGACCTGATTGCCTTTGTTCATGCGGCCGATCGGGATGCTGCGGACGTAGCCCGTCGGCGTCTGCACGAACTCTATACGATCGATGATATGGAGCCGACGACGCGTTCGCCGATTCTCGCGAAAATCACCTGACGAGGTGCAGGGCACCGTCCTCGACGCGGAAGGATGACAGCCGGTTCAGGAACGTCATGCCGATAAGCGTGCCGGAGAGCGCCTTGTCCGGCAGCACCAGTGCCTGAACGTCGCGTACCGATATGCCGCCGATCTCGATCCGGTTCAGCATCGCCGGAGCCGCTTCGACGACACCATTGGCAGTATTGACGCGAGCCGTGAAGGAAAGCGTGCTTGGTGCAATGCCGAGCCGGCGTGCGGTCGAAAGGTTGATGGCGATGCTGCTGGCGCCGGTGTCGACCAGGCCGCGCTCGCTGCGGCCGTTGATGCGGAAAGTGCCAAAGAAGTGGCCCCTGCCATCGGCGTCGAGCACAACGCTCCGCCCCGCCGCATACTTTGCCGTGGTCGTCGGCGGGGCTGCAGCTTCCTTGGCAGCCGTTTTGTTACCGCCTTGCGTCAAGGCGGTCGTTGCCAAGTGCGGAACCACCATGGCTGCAAGTGCGGCCAAAGCTGCCAATGCGAGCAAACGGACGAGCATGGACATCACCCTTCAATGGCATCGGATGCAGCAAACGCAAATTGCTGCGGAGACCGGTCTGCACGCCCGAAAGGAGGCGCGATCGCTATGGAGCAGTAGACCGCATGACGCCTAAGACGACATAAAAAAGCCGCCGGATACCGGCGGCTTTCTCACGGATTTGCAATCCTGGTTAAGGATCAGGAAATCATTTGGTGCCGTACATGCGGTCGCCCGCGTCACCGAGTCCGGGCATGATGTAGCCGAGTTCGTTGAGGTGGCTGTCGATCGAGGCGGTGTAGATCGGCACGTCCGGGTGTGCACCCTGGAAATTGCGGATCCCCTCGGGGGCAGCCAGCAGGCAGAGGAAGCGGATGTTCTTGGCGCCCCGCTCCTTCAGCTTGTCGATCGCTGCGATCGACGAATTGCCGGTGGCGAGCATCGGGTCGACGACGATGATGAGGCGTTCGGACAGGCTTTCCGGCGCCTTGAAGTAATACTCCACCGCTTCCAGCGTCTCATGGTCACGATAGACGCCGATGTGCGAGACGCGGGCCGAAGGCACCAGCTCGAGCATGCCTTCCAGCAGCCCGTTGCCGGCGCGCAGGATCGAGGCGAACACAAGCTTCTTGCCCTCGAGGACCGGCGAGTCCATTTCCTCCAGCGGAGTCTCGATCCGCTCCATCGTCAGTTCGAGATCGCGCGTGACCTCGTAGCAGAGCAGCGTCGAGATCTCCCGGAGAAGCCGGCGAAAACCCGCGGTTGAGGTCTCCTTCTTGCGCATGATGGTCAGCTTGTGCTGCACAAGCGGATGATCGATCACTGTAACGCCGTTCATGGCTCACCTTTCCGGATTTTTTGTATCCGTCCTTTTTCCATGGAATGCGTCGTCGCCGCAAGGGTGTTGGCCGGCCGGAGAGCGTCATCCCCAGCCGACGGATGGCGGCGGTTCCTAGATCCGCGCGAGCAGCCGCTGGCGGGTCGGCTCGTCGACGAAGGCGGCCTCGATCGCCGTGCGGGTCATGCGGTTGATCTCCTCGTCGGTGAAGCCCATCACCGCAGAGGCGATGTCGTATTCCTGAGCGAGCGACGTATGGAAGAACGGCGGATCGTCGGAATTGAGCGTGACGCGCACGCCTGCCTCGTAAAGTGCCCGCAATGGGTGCGAGGCGAAGTCCGGGAAGACCTGCAGCGAGATGTTGGAGCCGGGGCAGACTTCGAGCACGACTCCGGCATCGGCAAGGCGCCGCACCAGATCCATGTCTTCGATCGCCCGAACGCCATGGCTAATGCGCGAGGGGTGCACGTGGTCAAGCGCGTCGCGCACACTAAAGGCGCCGGAGAGCTCGCCCGCATGGATCGTCAGGCCAAGGCCTGCGTCCCGTACAATGTCGAAGGCGCGGGCAAAATCGGCCACGTTGTGCATGCGTTCTTCGCCAGCGAGGTTGAAGCCGGTGACGAGCGCATGCTCCCGCCTGGCCGCGAATTCTGCGGTCTTGATTACGGACTCCGGGCCGAGATGGCGAATGCCTGTGATCAGCATGCGCGATTCGATCCCGGTCTTCTGCCTTGCGGCTTCCATGCCGGCGGCAAGGCCCTCAAGGTAGGCTTTCGCGCCCAGGCCGATCGTGTTGCCGTGGTCGGGCGAAACGATGATTTCACTGTAGATTGTGCCGGCTTCGGCAAGCTCCGTCAGATAGGCTTCGGCGAGCAGTGCGTAGTCTTCCTCGGTCCGAAACAGCGAGGCGATGGCGTCGTAGCATTTCACGAAGCTGGTGAAGTCTTCCCAGACATAGGCCCTGTCACGGATGATCGCGCTGGTGTCGATGCCATACTTCTCGGCCTGAGCTAAAGCCAGCTCAGGCGGCGTCGCGCCTTCGATGTGGCAATGCAGCTCCGCCTTCTTCAGATGCGCGGTCAAATGAGGCTTCTCCCATGATGGCCCGGCGCGATGCCGAGATGTTTGGCGACGGATTCGCCGATATGCGCGAAGGTGTTGGCGACGCCGAGCGAGCGGCTGCGCAGCGACGGTCCGAACATCAGCACCGGCACCCGCTCGCGCGTATGGTCGGTGCCGCGCCAAGTCGGGTCGCAGCCGTGATCGGCCGTGAGGATGACGATGTCGGTGGGCTGCAGGCGGCGGTCGAGATCCGGCAGGCGCGCATCGAAGGCTTCGAGTGCTGCCGCGTAACCGGCGACGTCGCGGCGATGGCCGTAGAGCATGTCGAAATCGACGAAATTGGTGAAGACCAGGCTGCCGTCTTCGGCCTCGTCGATGGCCGCGAGACTTGCGTCGAAGAGCGCCATATTGCCGTCGGCCTTCGTCAGCTTCGTCACCCCCTGGTGGGCGAAGATGTCGCCGATCTTGCCGATCGCGTGAACCGTGCGCCCCGCTTCCGTCAGCCGGTCGAGGATCGTCGGCTCCGGCGGCAGCACGGAATAGTCACGGCGATTGCCGGTCCGGGTGAAAGTCTGCGGGCTGGTGCCGACGAAGGGGCGGGCGATCACGCGGCCGATATTGTAGTCGTCGACCAGGCGGCGGACCGTCTGGCAAAGCTCAAGCAGGCGATCGAGCCCGAAGCTCTGCTCATGCGCCGCGATCTGGAAGACCGAGTCCGAAGAGGTGTAGCAGATCGGCTTGCCGCTGCGCATGTGCTCCTCGCCGTGGCGGGCGATGATGTCGGTGCCGGAAGCATGGCAATTGCCGAGGATGCCGGGAATGTTGCCTTCGCGGCAGATGGTTTCGACGAGCTCGGGCGGAAAGGCATCGCCTTCAGCCGAAAAGTAACCCCAATCGAACATGACCGGCGTGCCGCCGATTTCCCAGTGCCCGGAGGGCGTGTCCTTGCCGCGCGAGACTTCGCTGGCGGCGCCAAAGGCACCATAGACCCGATTGGGCACCGGCATGCCCTTGGGAATCGTGCCGTTGGCGAGCTTTGCTGCGTGAACAAGGCCAAGGGCGGACATGTTCGGCAGATTGAGCGGCCCTTCTCGCAAACCAACGCGATCTGCGGCGCCGGCGGCGCAGAACTCCGCGATGTGTCCGAGCGTGTTGGCGCCCAGGTCACCGTAGGTTTCGGCATCCGGCGCGCCGCCTAAGCCGAAGGAATCGAGAACGAATAGAAACGCACGCGCCATGATGCACCTGACAGCGGAAGCGCTCGCATCGCGCTCCGAAAGCTTCTGGAAGAACGCGACGACGCCGGAGGCGCGCGCCACGCACAATCCCGAAGGGATAGCGCTGCGCACGGCGCAATGCAATTGCGCCGGATCAGTGCCCGATCAGCAATCAGTGCATTTTATTGTTTGGGCGAGACGCGAATGGAAGTAGGCCGTCTTGGAGAGGTCTATCGTCTTCGCCGTGGCCTGAAGGCTCGGAGCGTAGAGCAGCAACTCGTGCGGCACGGTCAGCTCCGTGCGAATGACAAAGGACTTGTTGGCCGTGAATTGGCCGGGCAGGGTGACCTTCGAATTCACGCTGTAGGGAACCCCGCCGGCCTGATCGCGCGACCAAATGACGGTCCCCTCATTGGTGCTTGAGACCTCGATACCGGTGATCTTCAGTGTGTAGTTCGCGTTCCCATAGGGTTCGAGAATACTCTTTGCGATATTCGGCACCTTGGCGAGGAAGGCTTTGTTGACTTCCGATTGCTGTGCGATGATGTCGGCGACGGCGCTCGCGGCGCGGGCCGTCTTGCCTGCGACCGTAAAACCGACCGAAAGCTCGAACGCACCGAGATAGGTTATGATCAGCAAGGGTGCGACGATCGCGAATTCAACGGCTCCGACGCCGCGTTTGTCCCGCCGCAGTGCGTGAAACATGGCAGAAACCGCCCGAAGGCGCAGGATCGTTTGCTTCGCAATCTGCTTCACGGCAAACCTCACTCGCTCTCGTTTCGGAAGGTGGCGGTTGCCACCATGAGATAGTCCTTCGGCATGCTCGCGCCGGCGGGCCGCAAATTGGTGACGAACGGCCTGACGAGGTCGGTGATCACGCTCCACCGATAGTAGGCACGCACCACGTTGAAGGTACCCGGACCGCCGGGGGCAAACTTGAAGTCGCCCGTATCAATATCGGTCGAATCCGCCTTGCGCGGGATGTTCACAGGAAACGTGCTGAGATCCGGGACCGCCCGGACATCCAGGTAGAACTGCGAGGGCTGGTTTGCTTCGGTGGCGGAGCATTTCATCAGGACTGAGATTTCATTGCAGAAGGCCTGGCGAAACTGCGCCTGAGTCATATCCGTGGCCTTCCCCCGCTGGAAGGTAATCTGGCCGGTACGGACCTTGCGCGCCATCGTCTCCGTTGCGTTCGCCAGGAGCTGGTCGCCGTAGAAGGCGGCAAAGGTTTCGAGTGAGGCGAAAATCACCACGAAGAAGGGCAGCGCGAGGATGGCGAACTCGATGCTCGTCGTGCCTTTGCGGTTGCGGATGAAGCGGCGCAGAATACCTTTTCGCCTGATATCAGGCCCGCTCGCACGTTCGATTGCCTGCTCGCTGCTCATTGTGCCGTCCCATCATGTTACGCCAGACGGGCGGAAGATTATGGAGCAACCGTTGATATTTCGTTCCCGCAAATCATGTGCATTTTAACGAATCGCGGGTCGAAACCCATAAAATTCAGTTGGCGCTACCTGTGGTTTTACGTTCCGCGTGTCGTTCACAATTTGGCGTACAGGAGAGCACGGTGCGCGACGTCTGTTTGTAGACGCGCACGGTGTTGCCTTCATCGATCGACACCAGAATCCGCTCATCGACAATTGCGTTTCCATCCTGGTCGAGGATGACCAGATTGGTCGTGCCAAAATTGCGGCCGGTGATGACGATGGTTCGGGCATCGGCAACCGTGGCGTCTGCCACGTCGGCATTTCCGATGATGACCTTGCTGACCGGACGATCGAGTTTGAGCACGCGCGCGTGATCCATATAGACGCGCATCATGTCGTTCTCTGCAGCAGCGGCGACCACCGGGAGCGATGCGATCACGAAAGCAAACAGGGCGGCTCGGCCGGTCGCGAATGGCATGGTCATGGCAGGTCCTTGAGGTGATGCTCACGCCATACTCCCTCGTCTTGGTGAATGAACCGTTAAATCCATGATTTCGAGACCGGATAGGCCCCGCGCCGTTTTCTGTTCGTTTACCCAAAAATCAGGGATGCATCGTTAACCTGTCGGTAACCGCCTTCTTTAAGTCGATGGAAATGCGCCAGGACTAGTTTGAGGCCATCCGATCAACGGCAACAGTTGGCGGAAGTGCTGAACAACAAACGCGAAGTAGGAGAATCATCATGAAGAAGATTTTTGCCCGTCTGATGAAGGACGAGTCCGGCGCGACCGCTATCGAGTACGGCCTGATCGCCGCCCTCATCTCGGTTGCCCTCATTGCTGGCGCAAGCACCCTGGGCGACGCGCTCAACACCACGTTCGACGGCCTGGGCGGAAAGCTCACGGATAGCACGACTGGTAAGCTCTAATCGGTCTGACCGGTTCAAGCGAGGCGAGATTCGCATGGCGAAGATTTTCCGTCGCCTGAAGCGGGATGACAGTGGTGCGACCGCCATCGAGTATGGTCTGATCGCGGTGCTCGTTTCCGCGGCCCTGATTGCCGGCGCAACCACGATTGGCAATACGCTCGATTCCGCGCTCAATGCAATCGGATCGAGTATTGCGACGAGCGGCAAGATCTAATGAACCGGTCTTGCAAGGAACAAATGGAGCCGCTGCAAAAGCGGCTCCATTTCTATCTGGAGCCCCACGGGGAATCGGAGATTGCGTGCGCTCATCTTGGAGGCAGGAACCATGACTGAGGCTGCTATTTTGGTGGTTTTTCCCTTTTGCCTGGCGTTTGCAGCCTTTTCAGACCTGCTGACCATGACGATTCCCAATCGCGTTTCGGTAGTGCTTCTGGGCAGCTTTTTTGTCGTGGCGCTGCTGGCGGGACTCGATCTCGGGGAGATCGGCCAGCATGTGGCCGCGGCCTTGGTTGTCTTTGCCGTGTGCTTCGGCCTGTTTGCTGCAAACGTGATGGGCGGCGGCGACGCCAAGCTCCTGACAGCAAGCGCCATCTGGTTCGGATTCACCCCGTCGTTGACCGCTTTTCTGCTCTACGTTTCCATTTTTGGAGGTTTGTTGACGCTTGCCATCCTGATGTTGCGCCGGCAGGAAAACACGATACTGGCGAGTGGCATCCCCGTTCCGCAGCTCTTGCTGACGGCCAAGAAAATTCCGTACGGCGTGGCAATCGCGCTCGGTGGCTTTGTTGCCTATCCGGCTTCGCCGCTTATGGAGGCGGTCTTTGCGCGCCTTTCTTAAGGCTCAAGCGCGGGGCATCACCTTTCGTTAACTCTCCTCATAAGTAATCCGTTAACTATAATTACACCAATTCCTGATCAATCTGACCCTGGCAATTCTTCGGGGCTCGGAAACGATCATGAAACCGGTTCGCATCATAATACTGGCGGTGGCCGTTCTGTCGGCTGCAATGGCTGGTCTATTGGCGATGAAACTGACGCGCGCACCTGCGCCGTTGGCCGCCGAGCCTCTGATCGAGCGGGCGCCGACCGTCAACGTCCTGGTTGCCAGCAAGAGCCTGCCTGTCGGATCGCGCCTGGCCGGCGATTCCATCCAGTGGATGGCCTGGCCGAAGGACGGTTTGGTTGACGGCCTGATCACCGACGAAAGTCGACCGTCGGCAATCGACGACCTCACCGGAGCCGTCGTTCGCTTGCCGATCTTCAACGGCGAGCCGGTCCGTCACGAAAAGGTCGCAGACTCGTCCAACCGCATCATGTCGTCGCTGTTGCCGGCGGGCAAACGCGCCGTCGCGACGGAAATCACCGTCGCCACCGGTGCCGGCGGCTTCATCCTTCCGAATGACCGTGTCGACGTCATCATGGTCCGCAAGGGCGATGGCGAACTCTACCTGACCGAAACCGTGCTCAGCAACGTGCGTGTTCTGGCGATCGACCAGCAGGTCGAGGAGAAGGAAGACGGCACCAAGGCCGTGGTCGGAACCACGGCCACGCTGGAGCTGACGCCCGACCAGTCGAAAGTAATGACAGTGGCGCAGCAGATGGCCGAGCGCATTTCATTGGCGCTCCGAAGCGTCGCCGATGCACAGGAATCCGACACCGACGCCGCAGACTATCTATTGAGCGGCGACGGTCAGCCGAGCATTCAGGTCATCAAATCCGGGTCCATCGTCAAGAGCGATGGCGCCCTCGGCCAGACACAGCAGTAACCAGGCTAGAATGGGGCATAAGGTGAAACGGAGCGGAAACACATTTCGGGCGTCTGTCGCAGCCGGCCTATCATTCTGCGTGGCGTTTACCGGCATGTATCTGCCGGCGCCGACGGTCGCACTCGCCGCTGCTTCCTCCGTCGTGCGGATCGTTGAAAGCGGCCCAGGCGTCAAGAAGAAGGTCAGTCTCGGCTTAAACAAGGCCGTGGTCGTCGACCTGCCGGCGGACGCGCACGACATTCTCGTGGCGGACCCGTCGCTGGCGGACGCAGTGACGCGCACCTCACGGCGTATCTATCTCTTCGGCAAATCCGTCGGCCAGACCAACATCTTCGTCTTCGGCCCCAATGGCGAGGAGATCGTCAGCCTCGACATCGAAGTCGAGCGCGATATCGCCAATCTCCAGTCCAATCTGCGTCGCTTCATTCCGGACGCCGACATCAATGTCGAGATCATTTCGGACAACATCGTCTTGACCGGAACCGTGCGAACGCCGCTCGATTCCACCCGTGCCGTAGACCTTGCGAAGGCCTTCCTCCAGGGCGGCGAGGCGACCACGCGCAACATCACCGCCCAGGGCAACAATGGCGATGCCGACATCTTCGCTGAAGACCGCCAGGTTTCGCAGATCGTCAACCTCCTGACGATCGACGGCGATGACCAGGTCAACCTCAAGGTCACGGTGGCCGAAGTCAGCCGCCAGGTGCTGAAGCAGCTCGGTTTCAACGGCCGTGTTAGCGACGGCGAAAGCGGCATCGGTTTCCGCAATCCGGCCAACCTCGGGGATGCGATCGGCGTTGGTGTCAACGCCGTGATCAACAAGTCTGTCGGCGGCACGATGATCTCCAGCTACATCAACGCGATGGAGCAGGCGGGTGTGATGCGGACACTGGCCGAGCCAAGCCTGACGGCGATTTCGGGACAGGAGGCAAAGTTCTACGTCGGCGGTCAATTTCGCCTGTCGGGAACCCAGGAAGTCACGACCGACGATCAGGCCGGCGAAAACAGGGTCACGCGCGAAGTCAACGACGTCGAATACGGCATCCGCCTGAACTTCAAGCCTGTTGTCCTGGGACCGGGACGCATCAGCCTGCAGATCGAGACGAATGTCTCTGAGCCCACCTATGAGGGATCCGTCGTCACTGGCAACGGCACGAGCAAGATTCCTGGCAATACCTTTCTCGGCATCCGCAGGCGCGAAGCTTCGACCAGCGTCGAGTTGCCTTCCGGCGGCTCGATCGTGATCGCCGGCCTGGTTCAGGACAATATTCGCCAGGCGATGTCCGGCCTGCCGGGTGCTTCGAAGATCCCGATCCTCGGAACGCTCTTCCGCAGCAAGGATTTCGTGCGCAACGAAACCGAGCTCGTCATCATCGCGACGCCCTATCTTGTCCGTCCTGTCGCCAGAAGCGCGATCTCCCGGCCTGACGACAATTTCAATCCGGCCAATGATCTCGACAGCTACTTCCTTGGCCGCGTGAACCGCATCTACGGGCGGCCGGAGGCGGCCGCTCCGGCAGGGCGTTACCACGGCAATGTCGGCTTCATCTACAAATAGGTCGGGTCATGACGCTTCGAACCGGTTCCCACCAGAATTCTGAAAGGCCGACTGCCATGCCCCTGAGCACATCCAGCGCCTTCATGCGATGCACGAGCCGCGTGGCCATGCTGGCCATCGCTGGTATCTTTCTTGCGAGCTGCGGGACAAAGGACAATCTCGCTACTGGCTCGATTCCGGACGACTATCGCACGAGACATCCGATCGTGCTCGCCGAAGGCGAACGCGCCATCGACATCCCGATCGCATCGGGCGACCGTCGCCTGACCCAGGGCACGCGCGATGTTATCGCCGGGTTCGCTTCCGACTATCGCAATTCGGCAAGCGGCGTCGTGCAGATCATGATGCCGCGCGGCGCGGCCAACAGCCATGCTGCGCAAGCGATGCGCAGGGAAATCCGCGGCGTCCTGGTTGCTGCGGGCATTCCCGCCAAACGTCTGCTCGAGACGAGCTACGACGCCGGACCTTATGGAGACGCGGCACCGATCCGCCTGAGCTACGTTGCGATTACCGCCCAGACCGCGCCTTGCGGCACCTGGCCGGAAGATCTGAACCTCAACACACTGGAAAACAAGAACTATTACAATTTCGGTTGCGCCTCGCAATCGAACCTGGCCGCCCAGATCGCCAATCCGACAGACCTGCTCGGCCCGCGCCAGACGTCGCCGATCGACGCGGAACAGCGTGGCCAGGTGATCAAGGACTGGCGTGGAACCGACAAGAGCGACGGCCCGGTCGTCATCTTCAACTGATAGCGGCGGGATGAAGAAATGAACACGATCGATTATAAGATCGGCACCGGCGGCGAGGGGGACGATCCTTTCTTCGACCAGGTGCGCACGGGCGATCTGGAGCAAGTCCGCCCGCTACCGCGGATCTCGATCCACGCATTCTGCGAAACCAATGCAATGCAGCAGCTGATGGAGCGTTGCGGGCGGGACCGGCGCATGGCCAAGGTCAGCTTGCGCATCAACAGCGGCAGCATCGACGCGGCCGCAAACATGTTCGCGACCGTGTCTACCCCCAATCTCATCATCCTTGAAACATCGACCGAACCACGGTCGCTACTGGCCGAGCTTACGCCGCTTGCAGAGGTCTGCGACCCGAGCACCAAGGTGATTCTCGTCGGCAAACACAATGATATCGGGCTCTATCGCGAGCTCATCCGCAACGGCATTTCGGAATACATGGTCGCACCGGTGTCTATGCCGGACATTCTCACCGCCGTTTCGGCGATCTTCGTCGACCCGGATGCCGAGCCCCTGGGCCGAAGCATCGCCTTTATCGGTGCAAAGGGCGGTTGCGGTTCGTCGGTGATCGCGCACAATTGCGCCTGGGGCATCTCCAGCCTCTTCTCGACCGAGACCATTCTCGCCGATCTCGACCTTCCCTATGGCACGGCCAACATCGATTTCGACCAGGATCCGCCGCAGGGCATTGCCGAAGCGGTGTTTGCGCCAGAGCGCCTGGACGAGGTGTTCCTTGACCGGCTGCTGACCAAATGCTCCGACCACCTGTCGCTGTTGGCCGCCCCCTCCATGCTGGACCGCGCCTATGATTTTGAGACCGGTGCGTTCCACCCGATCCTGGAGATCCTGCAGCGCAGCGCCCCCGTTTCCGTACTCGATCTTCCGCATCTGTGGACGGACTGGACCCGCGCCGTGCTCGGAGAAGCCGACGAAGTGGTGATTACCGCGATCCCCGATCTCGCCAGCCTGCGCAATACCAAGAACCTGCTCGATGCAATGAAGAAGCTGCGTCCAAACGACAAACCGCCCCACTTGGTTCTGAACCAGGTCGGGATGCCGAAGCGTCCGGAGATTACGGCGAGCGAGTTCTGCGATTCGCTGGAAACCGAAGCGGCGGCCATCATTCCCTTTGACGCGGCCCTATTTGGCAACGCTTCGAACAGCGGACGGATGATAGCGGAAATCGACAAGAAGGCGCCGGCGGCTGAAACGTTCTCACAGCTCGCGCATCTTTTGACCGGCCGGGTAACGATGAAGAAGGCTCGGCGCGGCGGACTTGGAAAGGTGCTTGCCGCGCTCGGCAGGAAATAGACTGGACATAGGATCACGCAAATGTTTGGCAAACGCGGAAACGAAGGCTTCGGCAAAAGCGGCACCCCGGGTCCCGCCGTTCCTCCGCCCGTGGTTGCTGCGCAACCGATGGCGACCGAGCGGTCCGCGGTTCCGGTTCTCGGCGAAACGACGTCCGCGATCCCGAAGATCCAGCCGGCCGCCTCATCGACGACCCGGCGTCGCACCGCGCGAACGGAAGACTATTACGATACGAAGTCGCAGGTATTTTCGGCGCTGATCGACACGATCGACCTGTCGCAGCTCGCCAAGCTCGACACCGAGAGCGCGCGCGAGGAAATCCGCGACATCGTCAACGACATCATCACGATCAAGAATTTCGCGATGTCGATCTCCGAGCAGGAAGAGCTGCTCGACGACATATGCAACGACGTGCTGGGGTATGGTCCGCTCGAACCGCTGCTTGCCCGCGACGACATTGCCGACATCATGGTCAATGGCGCTGGTCAGACCTTCATCGAAGTCGGCGGCAAGGTGCAGGAATCGGAAATCCGGTTTCGCGACAACGCGCAGCTGCTGTCGATCTGCCAGCGCATCGTCGGCCAGGTCGGCCGTCGCGTCGATGAATCGAGCCCAATCTGCGACGCCCGCCTGCCAGACGGATCCCGTGTCAACGTCATTGCCCCGCCGCTCGCCATCGACGGCACGGCGCTGACCATCCGCAAGTTCAAGAAGGACAAGCTGACGCTGGAGCAGCTCGTGCGCTTCGGTTCGGTAACGGCGGAGGGTGCCGTCCTTCTGCAGATCATCGGCCGCGTCCGCTGCAACATTGTCATCTCCGGTGGCACCGGCTCGGGCAAGACGACACTTCTCAACTGCCTCACGCGCTACATCGACGCCGACGAACGGGTCATTACCTGCGAGGACACGGCCGAGCTGCAGCTGCAGCAGCCGCATGTCGTGCGCCTGGAAACGCGCCCACCGAACATCGAAGGCGAAGGTGAGATCACCATGCGCGACCTTATCAAGAACTGCCTGCGCATGCGCCCCGAACGCATCATCGTCGGCGAAGTGCGCGGACCAGAGGTTTTCGACCTGCTTCAGGCGATGAACACCGGCCATGACGGCTCGATGGGAACGATCCATGCCAACACGCCGCGCGAATGCTTGAGCCGTATGGAATCGATGATCGCCTTGGGTGGCTACAGCCTGCCAGCCAAAACCGTGCGCGAGATCATTGCCGGATCGGTTGATGTGATCATCCAGGCATCGCGTTTGCGCGACGGCTCCCGGCGCATTACCCACATAACCGAAGTGGTCGGCATGGAAGGTGACGTGATCATCACGCAGGACCTGATGCGCTACGAGATCGATGGCGAGGACGCCGGCGGACGTATCATTGGCCGCCACACGTCGACCGGCATCGGCCGGCCGCATTTCTGGGATCGCGCCCGCTACTTCAACGAGGACAAGCGTTTGGCCGCCACCCTTGACGCCATGGACAAGAACTAGGAGCTGCGATGTTCGGCATAGACATCACCGTTCTGGCGCTGGCCGCTCTTGTCGCAATATCGGCGGCGGCGCTCGCCTACGGCCTTTTGTTCTCGCGTATCGAAAGCGAAAGGAAGGCGGAAGGCCGCGTGCGTAAGGTCAGCGCGGCTGAAACGGACCGCGCCAAGGTGAAGGCCGCGCGGGACCGCGTAAGCGAACTGTCGAAGCGGCGCAAGTCCGTGCAGGATTCGCTAAAGGAACTCGAGAAGAAGCAACAGGAGCGCTCGGCCAAGTCTTCCCCTTCGATGAAGGTGCGACTGACCCAGGCGGACCTCTCAGTTTCCTTGGGGCGCTTCTATCTGTTCAGCGCGCTTTTCGGCGCCTTCGCCTTTCTCGTCGCCCTGATCATGGGAGCCGGACCCGCTATTGGCCTCGGCATAGCAGTGATCGCCGGCCTTGGCCTACCCCGCTGGTTTGTCGGCTTCCTGATCAAGCGACGCTGCAAGAAGTTCCTGGAGGAGTTTCCGAACGCTCTCGAGACCATGGTCCGCTCGATCAAATCGGGCCTTCCTCTCAATGACGCGCTCCGCCTCATTGCCGCCGACGCGCAGGAGCCGGTGAAGACCGAGTTTCGCCGCGTGGTGGAATCACAGCAGGTCGGGTTGAGCGTCACCGATGCCTGTGCCCGCATGATCAATAGCATTCCTTTGCCGGAGGTGAACTTCTTTGCGATCGTGATCGCCATTCAGGCGCAGGCGGGCGGCAACCTTTCCGAAGCCCTCGGCAACCTGTCGAAGGTTCTGCGCGAACGTAGGAAGATGAGGGCGAAGGTCAGCGCGATGTCGATGGAGGCCAAGGCGTCGGCGTGCATCATTGGTGCCCTGCCGTTCATCGTTGCTTTGCTGGTTTATCTGACGTCACCCGCATACATGATGGTCCTGTTCACCGACCCGCGCGGCCACTTGATTATCGGTCTCGGCCTCTTCTGGATGAGCGTAGGCATCATGGTGATGCGCAACATGATCAATTTCGATATCTGAGGGGGCATCGATGAGCACGGGCCTGATCAAGACACTGACCGATCCGAACGTTGTCCTGGCCGTTCTGGTTTCGCTCGCCGTGCTCGCGACTTTTTATTCGCTGATCGTGCCGTTCTTCGAACGGGGCGACCTCGGAAAGCGGATGAAGTCGGTTGCGAGCGAGCGGGAACAAATCCGAGCACGCGAACGGGCGCGGCTTGCTGATATGCAGGGCGGCAGGGCGAGCCTGCGTGGCCAAAACAACGCCTCCATTCGCCAGATCGTCGAACGGCTCAATCTGCGCACGGCGCTCGTGGATGACAAGACGGTCAACCGTTTGAAAATGGCCGGCTTTCGCTCACAGAATGCCCTCAATACCTTCCTGTTTGCGCGTTTCTGCCTGCCCTTCCTGTTTCTGCTCGTCGCCCTCGTCTACATCTTCGGGCTCGGCAACTTTGCCGAGAAACCGCTGATGGTACGTCTCTTCTTTGCGATCGGTTTCGCCTATCTGGGCTTCTACGCGCCGAACATTATCGTCGCCAATGCCGTCTCCAAGCGTCAGGCTTCCATTCGTCGCGCCTGGCCGGATGCGCTCGACCTTCTCTTGATCTGTGTCGAATCGGGTGTGTCGATGGAACTTGCCATGCGGCGTGTCGCCGACGAAATCGCAGCCCAGTCGCAGCCATTGGCGGAAGAACTGGTGCTCACGACGGCAGAACTTTCCTTCCTGCCCGAGCGTCGCGCAGCACTTGAAAACCTCGGTCAGCGCACCGGCCTCGATGAGGTCAAGTCGGTGGTTCAGGCGCTCATCCAGGCGGACCGCTACGGCACCCCGATCGCTCAGGCACTGCGGGTCCTTGCGCAGGAAAGCCGCGATCAGCGCATGAACGCGGCGGAGAAGAAAGCGGCTGCTCTGCCGCCGAAGCTGACGGTGCCGATGATCCTGTTCTTTCTGCCCGTGCTGGTCGCCGTCATCCTCGGACCCGCAGGCATTCAGGTGGCCGACAAGTTCTAGACCACCCTGCGCTCAGACGAACGGACGAACGACGCTCTGGAACTTTGATTCCAAAGCGTCTTTTTTGCTTCCAGCGATTCCGCTCGAAGCGGGCTGCTCCGGCGAATTTTCGGGGTGTAACCGAAAACCGTGTCGTCCGTTGTGCCCACTGTTTGGGACAGTGTCAGCTCACGACGTCGCGCGGTCTGACGCGCTTGACGCATGCGTTTCTGAGATGAAATACACCGGAGGAGGGGAGAGCCGCCTAACTGTGCCTTGACTGCAAGGTGCTCAGTTGGTCTTCGCTTCGTCAGCCTTGGCCAACTGCTTCCACGCTCCCTGCTGGGAGAGCATTGAGCGCAGATAGGCGACGTTCGCTTCTGCCTGCTCGCTGGAAAGTTCCTGCCGGGCGATGGTCTCGGCCTCCTGAAAGCGGCCCTGAAGCCCGACGGCCAGCGCCAGGTTCTGGCGCACGCTGCTGTCAGCGGCGGGCTGGGCCGTTGCCGATTTGAGATAGGTTTCGGCGGTACGGAGATCCTTGGTCAGAAGATAGGACATGCCGAGGTTGGAGAGCACCGACGGTTCATTCGGCTTGAGTTCGAGCGCTTCGCGGTAGCGGGTGCGCGCCTCCTGCGGGCGTCCGAGCTGGTCGAGGATCGCGCCCTCGGCCGATTTCAGCTTCCAGTCCGGACGGTCCGGCGTCTGGGCGCGGCTGATCGTCGCCAGCGCCTGATCGAGCTGGCCGGCCGCGGCCTGCGCCTTGCCATAGGCACCGAGCACTTCCCGGTCCGACGGATTGTTGATCGCGACCTGCTGCATGACCGCAAGGGCCTGCTCGTTGCGGCCGGTCATGCGCAGGAGGTTGGCGTAGTTGAGGCCGGCTTCACGATCCTTGGGGTTCTTTTCATAGGCCTGGCCAATGCTTTCGGCCGCCGCCGAAAGCTCGGTCGCGGTCATCGACTGCACCGGGTTCGATGTTCTCGAAATCGAGCCCGTGGTCAGCTCCTTCTTCGGCTGATTGGCGCAGCCTGCGAGCGAGAGCGCCACCAGCGCAATCGCCGCGCCCTGGAAGAAGTGAGCGGCTTTCAACTGTGAAGTCGTGCGTTTGGCCATGAGTGTCCCCAGCATGCATTCGCGCACCTGAACTTCAGACAACACCGGCGCAACTTTCACTCCAGCAATAATCTGTTAACCCTAACGGAGCGTTAATGGCGCGATTCCATCTCTGTCAGCCGAGGACTTTCATGGCTCCCTATCAGTTCATCGAGCGGCCGTCGCCGTTCAACACCAGCGCCGGCAAGACCCTGCCGATCTTCGCGGTCACGCCGGCGCATATCGAGACGGGGACGATCGATCCGATCGCTTTGGACTGGGCGCGCAAGGCTGGCTTCACGGCCGAATCCGGCGCGGTGCTGTTGATCCCGTCCTCAGACGGTCATCTCGGCGGTGCGCTCTTCGGTCTCGGCAGCAACCCGTCGGAAGCGCCGTTTCTGGCCGGCAAGCTTGCGCGAGCACTGCCGGCAGGCAAGTGGCATATCGAAACCGCACCGCTCACCGCCAACCGGCTGGCGCTCGGCTATGGCCTCGGTTCCTATCGTTTCGAGCGCTACAAATCCACCAAGGGCGAGCCGCCGACACTGCTGATCCCCGCCGACGCCGATGCGACCGATATCAAGCGGCAACTCGCCGGCGTCTTCCTTGCGCGCGACCTGATCAACACGCCAACCAACGACATGGGTCCCGAGGCGCTCGAAGCGGCATTCCGCGCGCTTGCCGCCCACTACAAGGCCAATGTCTCGGTGATATCAGGCGAAGCGCTGCTGACGCAGAATTTCCCTCTGGTCTATACCGTAGGACGCGCCAGCGCCGAAGCTCCGCGCCTGCTTGAGCTGCGCTGGGGCAAGAAGGGCCACAAGAAGGTAACGCTGGTCGGCAAGGGCGTCTGCTTCGATACCGGCGGTCTAGACATCAAGCCGGCCGCTTCGATGCTGCTGATGAAGAAGGACATGGGCGGTGCCGCCAATGTCCTCGGCCTCGCGTTGATGATCATGGACGCCAAACTCAAGGTGGATCTGCGCGTCATCGTGCCGGTGGTCGAGAACTCGATCTCCGCCAATGCCTTCCGCCCCGGTGACATCTACCGCAGCCGCAAGGGGCTGACAGTTCAGATCGACAACACTGATGCCGAGGGCCGGCTGATCTTGGCCGATGCGCTCGCCTATGCCGACGAGGAGAAGACTGATCTTTTGGTCGACATGGCGACGCTCACCGGTGCCGCTCGCGTCGCACTCGGCCCGGATCTACCGCCCTTCTTTACCGACGACGCCGATCTTGCCCATGATCTCTCGGAAGCAAGCCTCGAGGTCGACGATCCGATGTGGCGCATGCCGCTCTATAATGGCTACGACAAGGATGTCTCGGCGCGGATCGCTGATCTCACCAATGCGCCGGCGGGCGGGATGGCTGGTTCGATCACCGCGGCGCTCTTCCTCCGGCGTTTCGTTACCAACACCAAGAGCTGGGTGCATTTCGACATCTTCGGATGGGCGCAGTCCGAACGGCCGCATTCTCCGGTCGGCGGCGAGGCGCAGGCGATCCGGGCGCTCTACCATCACGTCCAGAAGATGGCGAAATAGCCTATCGGAACGATTGGCAAGAAAGAAACGCTTGCGTAACGATCCGCCGCTATCGTGGCGGATCACCTTTCTGCGCAGGAGCCGCCATTGCCGATCGAGCTTACGCCTTCCCAGGCCCTCGGGCTTTGGCATACGGTGTCGCTCGCCCAGGTGCGCGTCGACAGCCGCGACCTGACCCTGCGGCAACTGGCGATCCTCTTGCATATCTACCTCGTGCCGCCGCCCCATACCGTCCGCGGGCTGGCGGCGACGCTTGGCGTTACCAAACCGGTCATCACCCGCGCGCTCGACACCATGGGCGCTCTTGGTCTCGTGGACAGGGTGCGTGACGATATCGACCGGCGCAACGTGATCATAAAACGCACCGTCGAAGGTGCGCTTTACCTTGAAAAACTCGGCGATCTGATCATTCTTCAGGGTCGCAAATTGACCTTGTGAGTCTCAGCCATGTCGCAACTGCCGGACCGTCGTCTCAACGCCTATCGCAGCGATCTCGCCGAGATCGCGCTTCGCGGCCAGGTCGAGGCGGAGCGTTATGTCGAGGGAGAGGTGGCGACGCTCGCCGTGCCGGTCGCGCCGCTGCGTGCTCGTCCGGATGCCGCCTGCGGCACGGACACCGAGGTGCTCTATGGCGAGGGCGTGCGGGTGCTTGATACGGCCAACGGCTGGGCCTGGGTCAAAGCCGATCTCGACGGTTATGTCGGCTACATGCCGGAGACGGCTCTTCTGCGGCAGACCACAGTTCTGACCCATATCGTCACCGTGCCGCGCACATTCGTCTACAACGGTGCCGACCTCAAGTTTCCGCATGCCCTCGCTCTCTCGATGGGAAGCCGTGTCGCGGTCATCGGCGAGGCGGAAACGCGTGGCACGCGCTACTTCCTGCTTGAGGGCGGCCGCGCGATCGTCGCCAATCATTGTGCGCCCGTTGGCCACGCCGTCAGCGCCGACTACGTCACCGTCGCCACCCGCTTCCTGGAGACGCCCTATCTGTGGGGCGGCCGCTCCGGCTTCGGCATCGATTGCTCAGGCCTAGTGCAGACGTCGATGTTGATGGCAGGCCGTGTAGTCGAGCGCGATTCCGACATGCAGGCGGCTCGGCTCGGCATGCCGATCTCTCGTGAAGAGTTGCGGCGCGGCGATCTCGTGTTCTGGAAGGGCCATGTCGCGATCATGGAAGACGAACGCACGCTGATCCATGCCAACGGCCACACCATGTCGGTCGCGCATGAAGGATTGGAAGAGGCGATCGCTCGCATTGGCTGGCTCTACGACCAGCCGACCGGCTATCGACGGCCCTGAAGCAAGCCACGTGCAGGCGGGTTGATTCCGCCGCACCTCGCTTCCGCTAAATCAATAGCCGGCTACTTTGTCGACCACGTGTTCGAGAGATTGACCGCTTTCGAAGCGGGCGATCTGCTGCTCGACATGGCGGAACAACGCCTTGACGTCGGAGGATGCCGCCACATGCGGTGTGACATACACGTTCGGCATGGTCCAGAAGCGGCTGTCGCTGGCAAGCGGTTCCTCTTCGAAGACATCGAGCGAGGCGCCGCCGAGCACGCCATTGTCGAGTGCCTGAACGATATCGGCTTCGACCTGGCTGCCGCCACGGCCGGCATTGATGAAAACAGGCGCACCGAACGGGCCGTTGCGGCTGAGCTTGGCAAACAGGCGCAGATTGAAAATGCCGCGCGTGTCCGGCGTCAGCGGCAGCAGACCGACGAGGAAATCCGTGCGCGCCAGGAACGTGTCGAGCTCGCTGCCGCCGAAGGTCTCGATGCCTGCGACGTCTCGCTTGCTGCGCGACCAGCCGCCGACCTTGAAGCCCATGGTGGAGAGCTTGCGGGCGGCGTCCTGGCCAAGCACGCCCATGCCCATGATGCCGACGGTAATGTCGGCCGCTTCCGGCTGGGTCAGGTCACGCCATTCACGCTTCGCCGCCAGCGCCTCATAGGCGCGGTGCTGGCGCAGATGCAGAAGACATTGCATGACGACCCACTCGCTCATGCGCGTCGTCAGCGTCTGATCGACGAAGCGCACGAGCGGCACCTCGGGAAGACCGGGAAGCGTCAGAACGTGGTCGACGCCGGCGCCGCCGGAGAACACGACTTTGAGGTTGGGTGCCCGTTCGAAGAGATCCGGCGCCGATTTCCACACCACTGCATAGTCGATCCCCGAGAGATCGCGGTTGTGGTGCACGACGTCGGCGCGATTGATCACCTCGCGATCGGGAAAGGCGCCGCGAAGAGCCGCCTCGACCTCCTCCGAAATGAACTTCAGATCGACGATGACGGGGCTCTTTGCGGACATTGCGGGCACTCTACTGGCGGATCGCGGTGAGATTGACGGCTTCGAGGTTGAAGGCCGCTGCCATCAGCGCCTTCGTGTAATCTTCGCTCGGCGCATTGAAGATGCGCTCGGCCGGCCCCTGTTCCACCACCTTGCCCAGGCGCATCACGATCATCTCGTTGGCAAGCGCCCGCACGACCTTCAGGTCATGGCTGATGAACAGATAGGCGAGATCGTGTTTGCTCTGCAGGTCGCGCAAGAGATCGACCACCTGCGCCTGCACGCTCATGTCGAGCGCCGACGTTGGTTCGTCGAGCATGACGAATTGCGGCTTCAGCACCATGGCACGCGCAATGGCAATGCGCTGCCGCTGGCCGCCGGAGAACTCGTGCGGATAGCGCCAACGGGTCGAGGGGTCGAGGCCGACCTCTTCGAGAGCGGCGGCGACGCGGGCGTCGCGCTCGTTCTCCGAAAGCGAACGTTCATGGATCTTCAGGCCTTCGGCGATGATATCGGCCACCGACATGCGCGGGCTGAGCGAGCCATAGGGGTCCTGAAAGACGATCTGCATCCGGTTTCGAAGTGGCCGCATTTCGTTGAAGCTGTAGCGGTCGATGCCCTTGCCGATAAAGGCGATGCGGCCCTTCGACGAGATCAGCCGCGTCAGCGCCAGGCCGAGCGTCGTCTTGCCGGAACCGGATTCGCCGACGACCCCGAGCGTCTGGCCGGCGCGCAGCTTCAGGTCGATGCCGTCGACGGCCTTCACATGGTCGACCACCTTGCGCAGAAAGCCGGCCTTGATCGGGAACCAGACCTTCATGTCCGAGGCTTCCATCACGATCGGCTTCGACGCGTCGGACGGCGGTGGGTTGCCCTTCGGTTCAGAAGCGAGCAGATGGCGGGTATAGGCGTGCTGCGGGTTGGCGAAGATCTCGGCGGTCGGCCCGGTTTCGACGATCTTGCCCTTGGTCATCACGCAGACCCGGTCGGCGATCTTGCGCACGATGCCGAGGTCGTGGGTGATGAACAGCATCGACATGCCGTGCTCGTCCTTGAGCGTCTTCAGAAGCTCGAGGATCTGCGCCTGCACCGTGACGTCGAGCGCCGTCGTCGGCTCGTCGGCGATCAAAAGCTCGGGCCGGTTGGCAAGCGCCATGGCGATCATGACGCGCTGGCGCTGGCCACCGGAGAGCTCGTGCGGATAGGCGCTGAGGCGCTTCTCCGGCTCGCGGATGCCGACCTGATTGAGAAGCTCGAGAATGCGGGTGCGCGCAGCGGCTCCTTCGAGCCCCTGGTGCAGTTCGAGGATCTCGCCGATCTGCCGCTCGATCGAATGCAGCGGGTTGAGCGAGGTCATCGGCTCCTGGAAGATCATGGTGATGTCGTTGCCGCGCACGTTGCGCAGCTCCGCATCGCCGGCCTTCAACAGGTCCTTGCCGTTGAAGACGATCTCGCCGCTCGGGTGGCTCGCGGACGGATAGGGCAGCAGCTTCAGGATCGAATTGGCCGAAACCGACTTGCCCGAACCGGATTCGCCGACAAGCGCCACAGTCTCCCCGCGCTTGATCTCGAAGGAGATGTGGTCGACGGCGATCGAGGTGTTGCCGCCCTGGTGAAAGGCGACCGAGAGGTCGCGGACGGAGAGGATGGGATCTGTCATCGTCGCGCTCACCGGAACGTCTTTCTCGGATCGAAGGCATCGCGCGTTGCTTCACCGACGAAGATCAGTAGCGATAGCATCAGCGACATGACGCAGAAGGCCGTCAGCCCGAGCCAGGGTGCCTGCAGGTTGGATTTGCCCTGCGCGATCATCTCGCCGAGCGAAGGCGAGCCCGGTGGCATGCCGAAACCGAGGAAGTCGAGCGATGTCAGCGTCGTGATCGAGCCGGAGAGGATGAAGGGCAGGAAGGTCAGCGTTGCGACCATCGCGTTCGGCAGCAGGTGGCGATACATGATCGTGCCGTTGCCGACGCCGAGCGCGCGTGCCGCGTTCACATATTCGAAGTTGCGCGCCCTCAAGAACTCGGCGCGCACGACGCCGACGAAGCCGACCCAGGAAAACAAGAGCATGATGCCGAGCAGGATGAAGAAGCCGGGCGGCAGGATCGCGGCAATGATCAACAGAATGTAGAGCACCGGCATTGACGACCAGATCTCGATGAAGCGTTGCATCAGGAGATCGGTCCAGCCGCCGAAATAGCCCTGGACAGCACCGGCGGTCACGCCGATCACCGCCGAGGCAATGGTCAGCGTCAGGCCGAACAGCACCGAGAGACGGAAGCCGTAGATCATGCGCGCAAACACGTCGCGGGCCTGATCGTCGGTGCCAAGCCAGTTGAGATTGCCGACGATGCAGTTGCGGTCATTCCGACCCTCCGGATAGGCGGAGCAGCGCTCCTCCTTGTCCATCAGCCAGAAGGGTTTGGTGGGCGCCGAATGTGGGATGTTGGAATTGACGGTCTGATAGGAGTAGCGGACCGGCGGCCAGACCATCCAGCCATTGGCCTCGATTTCGTCGCGGATGAAGTCGGAGCGGTAGTCGGTCTCGGCAAGGAAGCCGCCGAACTTTTCCTCCGGGTAATCGATGACCACCGGGAAGAGAAGCTCGCCCTTGTAGGAGGCGACAATGGGCCTGTCGTTGGCGATGAATTCGCCAACAAGGCTGAGGCCGAAAAGCGCAAGGAAGATCCAGAGCGACCAGTAGCCGCGTCGGTTCGCCCTAAAATTCTGCCAGCGCCGCTGGTTGACCGGAGACAGCCAGCCGCGCGGGGGCACCGCCACGCGGCTTGTCGGGGAGGTCGTCACGTCCACCATCAGACGTCCCTCCGCTCGAAGTCGATGCGCGGATCGACCCAGGTGTAGATGAGGTCTGACAGCAGGCTGACGAGCAGACCCATCAGCGAGAAGATGAAGAGCGTTGCAAAGACGATCGGGTAGTCACGCTTGACGACCGAATCATAACCGAGGCGACCGAGGCCATCGAGCGAGAAGATGTACTCGATCAGCAGCGACCCGGTGAAGAAGGCCGAGATGAAGGCGCCCGGGAAGCCGGCGATGATGATCAGCATGGCGTTACGGAACACGTGGCCGTAGAGCACCTGGCGATCGTTGAGACCCTTCGCCCGTGCCGTCGTCACATATTGCTTCTTGATCTCGTCGATGAAGGAATTCTTGGTGAGCAGCGTGGTGGTCGCAAATGCCGAAAGCAGCAGCGTGATCAGCGGCAGCGTCATGTGCCAGATGTAGTCGAGTGGCTTCTGCCACCAGGGCAATTGCCAGAAATTGTCGGAGACAATGCCGCGGAGCGGGAACCAGTCGAAGAACGACCCGCCGGCAAAGATGACGATCAAGAGGATACCGAACAGGAAGCTCGGCACGGCATAGCCGATGACGATGATGCCGGAGGTCCAGACGTCGAAGGCCGAACCATCGGAAACGGCCTTCTTGATGCCCAGCGGGATCGAGATTGCGTAGGAAAACAGCAGAATCCAGAGGCCGAGCGAGATCGAGACCGGCATCTTCTCCTTGATGAGATCGATGACCGATGTGTTGCGGAAGAAGCTCTCGCCGAAATCGAAGCGGATGTAATTCCACATCATCGTCGCGAAGCGCTCAAGCGGCGGCTTGTCGAAGCCGAATTGCTTTTCGAGCTTGGCGATGAATTCCGGATCTAGCCCTTGCGCGCCGCGATAGCGGCCGCCTTCATCCCCCCCCGACGGCATCAGGTCGCCGCTGCTGCCGCTCAAGCGGTCCGAGCCGCCGCCAGCATTGGTGAGATCCGAAATCACCTGCTCGACCGGGCCGCCCGGTGCGAACTGTACGATGGCAAACGAGATCGCCATGATCCCGAAGATCGTCGGGATCATCAGAAGCAGGCGGCGCAGGATATAGGCACCCATCAGGCGAGCCTTTCGATCGACGTGTGGGCGGTGGCCCGGACCGGCGAAGCGTCGGCATGCCGTCTATGGTGTTTCAATCCCTGTGTCTCCTTGCGGCTGTCAGGCCCGGATCGGGGCTTGTTTCAGTGATTCGTTTTTCTGCATTTGGAATCGAGACGCCATCCGAGTGCAAGGACTTCATTTGGGGGTGGCGTTTTTCGACCACCAGGCATCCGGGAAGCCTGTGCCGTAATAGGGAAGTTCCTTCGTGTGGGCGAGGTGGTTCCAATAGGCGACGCGCACCGACTTCGAATAGAAGAGCGGCACGACGTAGTGGTGGGCGAGAAGGACGCGGTCGAGCGCCCGCGTGGTCGCGACCAGTTCATCGCGGTTCGGCGCGAAGATCACTCTGCGAATGAGCTCGTCGATCGCCGGATCGGCGATCCCGGCATAGTTTCTCGATCCCTGTTGGTTGACCGAGGATGAGCCCCAATAGTCGAGTTGCTCGTTGCCGGGCACCAGTGTCTGCGCCCAGATGCCGTAGATCATGTCATAGTCGAAGCTTCTGACGCGATTGGTGTACTGGGAGTCATCGACGGTGCGGATGCGGGCATCGATACCGATCTTCTTCACACTGTTGATGAACGGGGTGACCGTGCGCTCGAAAGACGGGTTGGACAGAAGCAGTTCGAAGCTGAAGGGTTCGCCAGTCTTCACGTTGACGAGGCGGTTGCCCTTCAGCTCGTAGCCGGCCTCCTTGAACAGCGCGAGCGCGTTGCGCAGGTTGTCGCGCACCTTTTGCGGGTCGCCATTGATGGGGTTGGTGTAGGGCGTGGTGAAGACCTCGGCCGGAACCTTGTCCTTCAGCTCCTCCAGGATGGCCTTTTCCCGGCCTTCAGGCAAAGCGGATGAGGCAAGCTCGGTGCCCCAGAAGTAACTGTCGACACGCTGGAAGGCATTGTAGGCGAGATTGCGGTTGAGATCCTCGAAGTCGAAGGCGTAGTTTAGCGCCTCGCGCACGCGCTGGTCCCGGAATTTTTCTCGGCGCATGTTCGGCACAAAGGCCTGCATGATCCCGGCCGCGCGCAAGGGGTTCTCGATTTCCTCGCGGATCACGCGGCCATCCTTCATGGCCGGAAAATCATAGGCCGTCGCCCAATGGCTGGCGCTGTTGTCCTGGTAGAAATCGACATTGCCGGCGCGGAACGCCTCGAATTGTACGTTCCGGTCGCTGAAGAAGGCGTAGGTGATCGTACCGAAATTATACTGACCGACATTCACGTTGAGGTTTTTGCCCCAATAGTCGTCCCTGCGTTCGAAGCGGATGGAGCCGCCGGCCTGGAACGAAGCGATCTTGTAGGGGCCGGAGCCCATGACCGGTTCAAGCGTCGTGCGGCTGATGTCGCGTTTGTTGCCTTTCTCGTCCTGCCCTTCCCACCAATGCTTCGGCAGGATCGGGAACTGGCCGAGAATGTTTGGCAGTTCGTGGTTGTTCTTCTCGTCGAAGCGGAAAGTAACGTCGCGCTCGCCCGTCTTTTCCGCCGAAACGACGTGGCGGTAGTAGTTGGATAGGAGCGGATTGTGCTCCTTCACCTTTTCAAACGAGAAGACGACATCCTCCGGCGTCACTGGCTTGCCGTCCGCCCACTTCGCCTCGGCGCGAAGACGAAAAGTGGCGGAGGAAATATCATCGGGATAGGAGACGCCCTCGGCTAGCAGACCGTAGGCCGTGGTGATCTCATCCTCAGCGGACTTCAGCAGGGTGTCGAAGACGAGGGAGGTAACACCGCTCGCCGCCTCGCCCTTGGAAAGGATCGGATTGAACGTGTCGAAGGTGCCGCTTTCGGAGAGGTGCAATTCGCCGCCTTTGGGCGCATCCGCATTGACATAGTCGAAGCGGGCAAAGTCAGGCTTGTATTTCAGTTCACCGATTGAAGACGTGCCATGACGCCAGACGGGCTGATCTTCGGCGTTCGATGCAGGAGGGAAGAGAAGAAACGCTGCTGTCAGAAGCGAGGCAGCGAGGCCAGGTTTCACGGTCCTGCAGAAGTTTGGCATCCAGCCGGTACCCCTTATATTTCAATCTTCTTTTTCGAGAGCATAGGCGAAATCCGGGCAATTGACAGGCACCGCCGCAAATCAGGCAAAATTTTTGAGTCACATCCCGGTGATTCACAAGTGCGTGACGCGTAAGGCTGAGGCAAACACGGGGCCGTAGGATCGGAGTTCGTCGGACAGGGAATGCCGCGTGTTGGCGCTTCTGTCCGCGAGACAAATGGGACGAAATTCAATGATTGCTCCACTTCGACGTTGCGGCTCGGCGTTTCTTGCGTTGCTGCTGGGAACAAGCCTTCTGATTGCCGACAACGCGGCGGCCGACGATGCGCCGGCAAAGGCGCTGTTCGGTGCCAAGGCCCTGCCGGCCGAAATGGCCGCGAACCCCTATGGTTTCTACGCGAAGGGCTGCCTTGCCGGCGGTGTCGCGATCCCGACCGACGGGCCCACCTGGCAGGCGATGCGGCTGTCGCGCAACCGCCGCTGGGGTCACCCGCAGATGATCGCGCTGATCGAGCAGTTTTCGCACGATGCCGCTGAAAAGGTCGGCTGGCCGGGCCTTTTGCTCGGTGACATCTCGCAGCCGCGCGGCGGCCCGATGCTGTCGGGCCACGCGTCCCATCAGATCGGTCTCGACGCCGATATCTGGCTGACGCCGATGCCGCAGCGCACGCTCAGCTACCGCGAGCGCGAAGATATCTCTGCGACCTCGATGCTGCAGAAGAACAAGTTCCTGACGGTAGATCGCTCCATTTGGACGCCGAAACACGCGCAGCTCATCATGCTGGCCGCCAGCTACCCGCAGGTGGAGCGCGTCTTCGTCAATCCGGCGATCAAGAAGAAGCTCTGCGACACCTGGACCGGGGACCGATCGGCACTTGGCAAGGTCCGGCCGATCTACGGTCATGACTATCACTTCCACATCCGCATCAAATGCCCCGCGGGTGCAGCGAGCTGCAAGGACCAGGCGGCGGTGCCGGCCGGCGATGGCTGCGACAAGTCGCTGGCCTGGTGGTTTACCGACGAGCCCTGGGCAAAGCCGAAGAAGAAGCCGGGCGAAAAGCCGGTGAAGCCAAGGCTCACGACCATGGCCGACCTGCCGAAAGCTTGCGCGCTGGTGCTGAACGGTCCCGCGCCTGCCTCGGAAGAGGCCGCCACGTTTGGCACGGCCTATCGGGCGGCGGCACCTGCCCCGGCGACTGAAGGTATCGAGCAGGTGATCGGCGCTGCCGCCGGAGACGTTCCGCCGACCGATATTCCAGTGCCGCTGGCCCGTCCGGCCTTGCAATGATTATGAACGCGTGAGCGGGGTGGGCGGGCTTCAACCTTCCCATTGCCGCGGCGTTCATGTATAGGGCGATCAAATCGATTTAAAGATTGATGCGAGGCCCGACATGGCGGATCGGAAATGCATTGCCCTGATTGCCCACGATCAGAAGAAGGACGATCTTGCGGCTTTCGCCAAGGCGCATGAAGCGGTTTTGTCCCAATGGCGCATCGTTGCGACAGGCACGACAGGCGGCCGAGTCCTCGATGTCTGTCCGGGGCTCGATATCACGCGCCTGAAAAGCGGTCCGCTCGGCGGCGACCAGCAGATCGGCGCGATGATCGCCACCGGCGAAGTGCAGCTTCTGATCTTCTTCGTCGATCCTCTGACGGCGATGCCGCATGACGTGGACGTCAAGGCGCTGATGCGTCTCGCGATCGTCTACGACATTCCGATGGCTCTCAACCAGGCGACGGCCGAACGGTTGATCGACTTCAACCCAAAATCATAAACGTGATCGCTTCTCATGAGTTAGGCGGCTGCGGTCCGAAAACCGGACACACTTTCCCTTATTCCGCTCTAGCTGATAGACAGCGATATACCTGCCACGACCATCAGGATGGATCTTGCGATGCCCGGCACCAGTGAAAACGCCTTCCCCTTTCCGATCCTGATCGGTGATATCGGTGGCACCAATGCCCGCTTTGCCCTGCTGCTCGATGCTTTTGCCGAGCCGAAGCAGCTGCCACCGATCAAGACCGGCGATTTCGAAACGATCGAGGAAGCGATGCAGAAGAGCATCCTCGACAAGACTTCGGTGCAGCCGCGTTCGGCGATCCTGGCGGTGGCCGGTCCGATCCGAGGCGATGAAATTCCGCTCACCAATGCCGGCTGGGTGATCAAGCCGAAAGACATGCTCTCGAGCCTTGGCCTCGAGGACGTGCTGATCATCAACGATTTCGAGGCACAGGCGCTCGCCGTGGCCGCGCCGGCGGACGAGGATCTCGTGCAGATCGGTGGCGGCAGCGTTCGTCCCCTGACGTCGCGTGTGGTCCTCGGCCCGGGCACGGGTCTCGGCGTCGGCGGACTGGTCTTTGCCCAGCACACCTGGATCCCGGTACCGGGTGAGGGCGGCCATGTCGACATCGGCCCGCGCACTGAGCGCGACTTTCAGATCTGGCCCTTCCTCGAACCGATCGAGGGACGCATGGCCGGCGAGCAGATCCTCTGCGGGCGCGGCATCATGAATCTCTATCGCGCCGTCTGTGCCGCCGATGGCGTGGACCCGGTGCTCATCGATCCGGCGGAAGTGACGACGCACGCGCTGGCCGAGAGTGACAGGGCAGCGATCGAGACGATCTCGCTGTTCTGCACCTATCTCGGCCGCGTTGCCGGCGACATGGCGCTGATTTTCATGGCGCGCGGCGGCGTGTTTTTGGCGGGTGGCATCTCGCAGAAGATCCTGCCGGCGCTCATGAAATCACCGTTCCGTGACGCCTTCGAAGACAAGGCGCCGCACTCGGCGCTGATGAAGACGATCCCGACCTTTGCCGTCATTCATCCGATGGCGGCGCTCTCCGGTCTGGCCGCTTTTGCCCGCACGCCGAGGGATTTCGGTGTTGCAACGGAGGGACGCCGCTGGAGAAGCTGAGCAGTCGGCGCGCGCAAAGACTCGCCAAAGCGATACCAAACTACTATAGAGCCCCGGGAAAGGTCGGGCCGGAAACCGGCTCGCCACATTGGGTCCAGGGAAGACGGGCTTTTTGAGCGCCAGCAATAGAAAACAGCACGCGGTCGATTCCGATACGATCAGCGGAATTCTGAAACGGGTCATTGCGGAAAACGGTCGCGACCACATTCGCGGCTATGTCTTTGCCATAGCCTGTCTGGCCGTCGTCGCTGCAACAACCGGTTTCACGGCCTCGATCATGGAGACCGTGATCAACGAGGCTTTCGCCAACAAGCGGGCAGATATCGTCCTGCTCGTCTGCGGCGCGATCCTCGCAGCCTTCATTCTGCGCGGCTTCGCCACCTACGGCCAGGCCGTTGCCCTGTCGAAGATCGGCAACAACATCGTCGCGCGTTACCAGCGCCGGCTCTACGCCCATCTGATGGCGCTGAGCGTCGGCTATTTCAATGAGACGCGATCGGCACAGCTTGCAGCCCAAATCAGCCAGAATGTCAGCGGCATCCGCGACGTGCTCAACCTGACGGTCACGTCGATCGCCCGCGATCTCTTGACCCTGATCGGTCTGGTCGGCGTCATGTTCGCCAAGGACTGGCTGCTGTCGATCATCGTCTTCGTCGCGGCGCCGCCATTGCTGCTCGGCCTGCGCTACGTTTCCAGGCGCCTGCGTTCGGCAACGCGCGAATCGATCGAGGTCAATAGCCGCGTTCTCGGCGCGATGCAGGAAACGATCCAGGGCATCACCATCGTCAAGGCCTTCACCATGGAAGGCGAACTGCGCGGCAAGGTCGATGCGATCATCGATCGGGCCGAGAACCGGGCGAACCGCATCGCGCGGTTGAGCGAGCGCACGGCGCCGATGACCGAAACCTTCGCCGGCCTCGCGATTTCTGCTGTGCTTGCCTATTCCGCCTTCCGCGCGATCTATGCGGACGTGCCGCCCGGCGCCTTCTTCGCCTTCGTGGTGGCTCTCCTGATGGCTTACGATCCGGCCCGCCGACTGGCGCGGCTGCAGGTCTCGATGGAGCGTGCTGCCGTCAATGCCCGCATGGTCTACGAAATCCTCGACACCGTGCCGCATCAGCGCGACAAGGCGGACGCCAAGGAACTGGCCTTCACGAACGCCGCAGTCGAGCTGCGCGACGTCCGCTTCCAGTACGCTAACGGCGACGAGGTTCTGAAAGGCGTCAGCTTCGTTGCAGAAGGCGGCAAGACGACGGCGCTCGTCGGCCCCTCCGGTGCCGGCAAGTCGACGGTCATCAGCCTCATCCCGCGGTTCTACGATCCGGCTTCCGGCCAGATCCTGATCGATGGGCAGGATATTGCCGACGTCACCAAGCAGTCGCTGCGCAAGAGCATCGCCTATGTGTCGCAGCAACCCTACCTCTTCGAAGGATCGATCCGCGACAACATCCGCTACGGGCGCATCGATGCGACCGACGCGGAGATCGAGGAAGCCGCGCGGCTTGCCTATGCGCATGATTTCATTCTGGCGCAGCCGCAGGGATACGATACCCCGGTCGGCGAAAACGGCATGACGCTTTCCGGCGGCCAGCGCCAGCGGCTGTCCATCGCCCGTGCACTCGTGCGCAATGCGCCGATCCTGCTGCTCGACGAGGCCACCTCGGCGCTCGATACCGAATCGGAAGCCGCCGTGCAGAAGGCGCTCGATTACGCCATGAACGGCCGTACGGTGATCGTCATCGCGCATCGCCTTTCGACCGTCGTCAATGCCGACAAGATCATCGTCATGAAGGATGGTTCCGTCGTCGAGGAGGGCACGCATGCCGAGCTTGCACGGCGACCGGACGGTCTCTACGCTCGGCTTCACAATCTTCAGGGCCAGTCGACTGAGGCCAAGGCGCCCGAAGCGCCGGCCGGCGCCGAAATCTAGAACATTTCCAGCAAAAGCGCGTAGCGGTTTTGCGTCCGGAAATGCGTAAGAACAATGAGATAGAGCGTTTCCCGACGCCGTTTTGACTGGGAACGCGCTAACAGCGGACGAGAAGGAAATCACCGATGGGCGAACCCGATATGAAGCTCGTGGTGGTGGGTGCTGCAGGCCGTATGGGCCAGACGCTGATACGCACGGTCCACGCGATGGACGGCGTGCGCCTGCATGCTGCCATCGAACGTCCGGGTTCTCCCTTCATCGGCCGCGACGCCGGCGAAGTGGCCGGTCTCGGGCCGATCGGCGTGCCGGTCACCGACCAGCCGCTCGAAGCTTTCGTCGAGGCGGAAGGCGTGCTTGATTTCACAGCACCCGCGGGTACCGTCGAGTTTGCCGGCCTTGCGGCCCAGGCCCGCATCGTCCATGTCATCGGGACCACCGGCTGCTCGGCCGACGACGAGGCGAAGATCCGTGCTGCTGCGCGCCACGCCCGGATCGTCAAGTCGGGCAATATGAGCCTCGGCGTGAACCTGCTCGGCGTGTTGACGGAAAAGGCGGCGCGTGCTCTCGGCCCCGCCAATTGGGATATCGAAATCCTCGAAATGCACCACAAGCACAAGGTCGATGCGCCCTCGGGTACGGCGCTGCTTCTCGGCGAAGCGGCAGCAAGGGGACGCGGCATCAGCCTTGCCGACAATTCGGTGCGCGTGCGTGACGGTCATACGGGCCCGCGTCCGGCCGGTACGATCGGTTTTGCGACGCTGCGCGGCGGCTCGGTCGTCGGCGAGCACTCGGTCATTCTCGCCGGCGAAGGCGAGTTGGTGACGCTCTCGCACAGCGCGACGGATCGCTCGATCTTCGCGCGCGGCGCCGTCACCGCGGCGCTCTGGGCGCGCGACCAGAAACCCGGCTTCTATTCCATGCTCGACGTGCTCGGGCTCAACTGACCTTTCCACTCTCAAGTCTCAAGGGGAATTCGACATGAGCGGTACTCTCGTCCTCGTCCGGCATGGCCAGAGCGACTGGAACCTGAAGAACCTGTTCACCGGCTGGCGTGATCCGGACCTGACGGAACTCGGCGTCGCGGAAGCCAAGGCCGGCGGCAAGGCGCTTGCCGAATATGGCATCAAGTTCGACATCGCCTTCACCTCGGACCTCGTCCGTGCCCAGCGCACCTGCCAGTTCGTGCTCGACGCCGTCGGCCAGTCTTCGCTCGAAACGATCCGCGACCAGGCGCTCAACGAGCGCGACTATGGCGACCTCTCGGGTCTCAACAAAGACGACGCACGCGAGAAGTGGGGCGAAGAGCAGGTGCATATCTGGCGCCGCTCCTACGACGTGCCGCCTCCGGGCGGCGAAAGCCTGCGCGACACCGGTGCCCGCGTCTGGCCCTATTACTTGACCGAGATCCTGCCGCGCGTGCTGTCGGGCCAGAAGGTCCTGGTCGCCGCCCACGGCAACTCACTGCGCTCGCTGGTCATGGTGCTCGATCGTTTGACCAAGGAAGAGATCCTGAAGCTCAACCTCGCGACCGGCGTGCCAATGGTCTACAAGCTCAAGGCCGACTCGACGGTTGCTTCCAAGGAAGTGCTGGGCGACATGTCCGGCGCCCACTGAGCGCTGACAAATATGGAAATGAAGAAGGGGCGCTGAGCGCCCCTTTTTTGTTCTTGCCAAGCAGCTCCAGGAAAGGTGTGACGGGGCCTTCCAGTCCGGAACTGCGTGACTTGGAGCATCAGATCGTGCCGTCCGCCGCCTTGCCGGCTTCCCAGCCGAGGATCGCGCGCTTGCGCGTCAGACCCCAGTGGTAGCCGGTGAGGTCTCCGCCCTTGCCGAGTGCGCGATGGCAGGGGACGACGAAGGAGATAGGGTTGCGCCCGACCGCGGCGCCGACGGCGCGTGACGCTGTCGGCTGGCCGATCCGCCCGGCGATGTTCGAATAGGTGGTGGCGCACCCGAGCGGGATCTTCAACAATGCCTGCCAGACCCGGATCTGGAAATCGGAGCCGATCAGGAAGATACGCAGCGGCTCTTCCTGGCGCCAGCGCGAGGGATCGAAGATGCGTGCCGCATAGTAGGCGGTGGCCGCACTGTCTTCGATATAGCTGGCGTTCGGCCAGCGTTGCGCCATGTCCTCGAAGCTCGCCTGTTCGCCGCCGCCATCGTTAAAGGCGAGGCCTGCCAGGCCGCGGTCTGTGATCATCACCAGCGCCGTGCCGAAGGGCGAGGGATGGTAACCGTAGCGGATCGTCAGGCCGGTGCCGCGGGCCTTCCACTCACCCGGCGACATTGCCTCATGGGTCACGAACAGGTCGTGCAGGCGGCTCGGTCCTGATAGACCGACCTCGATGCTGGTTTCGAGCAGCGGCATGTCTTCCTGGCGCAACAGGCGCTTGGCATGGTCGAGCGTCACCGCCTGGAGGAAGGCTTTCGGCGAAAGCCCGGCCCAGCGGGTGAAGACTTTCTGGAGTTGCGTCGGCGACTGCTTCAGGCGGTGCGCCACCGTTTCGAGCGACGGCTGGTCGCGATAATCCTCGGTGAGCATTTCGATCACGCGGCTGACCGTATCGTAATCGGTGCCTTTCGGCGTGATGTCTGTGGGTACGGATGCAGCAATGTTCATGGCTCTTCTCCTGTCATGTCACAGGTAATCCCTTGCTGGTCCAGGAAACCACCCGAAACTTGAACGAATGCGCGGATTTGCGTCCCATTGGTCGTTCGGCGAGCGTCAGCGGCGGCGAACGGTCGCAAGCGCACCCGAGAGGGCGAGCGCGAAGGTCTCGCGATCGTCGCGATTGAGAAACGAACCGATGTCGGTCCGGCGGCCACCACCGCTGATCGTCATCGAGATGATGCCGATTTCCTGATGGCGGGCGACATTGAAGCGGGCCCAGAACGGATTGAAGCGGTGTTCGGTGATCTGGCCCGACGGCGTGAACTTGCGCACGGAAACATCGGTTCTGGAAACGCTGACCTCTTCGCGGCTGAGCGCCGAGCGGTAATTCAGCCAGAAGGCGCCGAACAGCAGCAGGTAGTCGAGCCCGAAGAAGAACACGATCGGCCAGGCGCCGATGACGAGGAAGACAAAAGCGTGCACCAGGCTGAGCAGTCCGGCGATCAGGAAGACGATCCTGAAGCCTTTTCGCCCGAGCGAACGATAGGGCGTAAGCTCGGCGGTGAAGACCGGCGCATCCTCGGGCGGGGTGGTGACGTTGCCATTGATCATGACCTTTGACTATAGATGCATCATGAAAAACGTGAAGCCGAAATTCCCCGTCAGCGCCGCAAAACCCAAGACGAGCCGCCGCGCAACGCCGCGGGTGAAGAGCCTCTACAGCCAGGACGAGCTCAAGGAGATTTTCCGCCGCTTCTCGATCCAGCGCCCCGAGCCGAAGGGCGAGTTGGAGCACGTCAACCCGTTCACGCTCGTCGTTGCCGTGGCGCTCTCGGCGCAAGCGACCGATGCCGGCGTCAACAAGGCGACGCGCGCGCTCTTCGCCATCGCCGATACGCCGGAGAAGATGCTGGCGCTTGGGGAAGAGAAGGTCCGGGACTACATCAAGACCATCGGTCTCTACCGCAACAAGGCGAAGAACGTCATCGCGCTCAGCGAAAAGCTGATCCGCGATTTCGGTGGCGAAGTGCCGCGCACGCGGGAGGAACTGGTGACCTTTCCGGGGGTCGGTCGCAAGACCGCCAATGTGGTGTTGTCGATGGCCTTCGGCCAGTCGACGATCGCCGTCGACACCCACATCCTCCGCATCGCCAACCGCCTCTGTCTGGCACCGGGCAAGACCCCAGACGAGGTGGAAGACAAGCTGATCAAGATCATCCCGGATGAATACCTCTACCACGCGCATCACTGGCTGATCCTGCACGGGCGCTACTGTTGCAAGGCGCGCAAGCCCGAATGCGAGCGCTGCGTCATCGCCGATCTCTGCAAGTCGCCGGAAAAGACCTGCGATATCCCGGCGCCGCTCGTCGAACTACCGCCGCAGATCATCTCCGCCGCAGGCTGAGGCACCCTGGTATTGTCTTGACGGTCGGCGTCAGGCCGACACCAGCCGGTCGATCAGCGTGCCGATCGTCTCCGCGTAAAGCTCGGCCGAAGCACCATCGGCGATGTCGAGCGCCGCGCGATCGAAGGCGGCCGAAAGCAGCGAGGCCATGGCCGACAGCCTTTCCGGGCCCGGCACTGCCGGCGCCATCGCCTCGGCAATGCCCTGCTCCAGGGTTCTCTGGGCATTGGCCGCGTCGATCGCGGCCATTTCCTGCTTGCCGAGCACCGCCGGCCCGTCGAGCAGCAGCAGACGGATTCGGCCCGGCTCGCGCATCGCGTCGAAATAGGCGCGGGCACCGACTTTCAGTGCGTCGCGGGGCGTGAGGTCGTTGGCCGTTGCCTGCTCGATCGATATCGCCACTGCGCCCGCCTCCCGCTCCGCCACGGCACGGAACAATGCCTTCTTGTCTTCGAAGTGGTGATAGAGCGCGCCGCGGGTCAATCCTGCGGCGGCGACGATATCGGGCGTGGAGGTGTCGGCATAACCCCGGGTGACGAAGAGGCCGCGCGCGGCATCGAGGATTGCGGCGCGCGTCGTGTCGGATCGCTCGCGGTTGGAGCGGCGGGAGTTTTCCTGTTGCATACATGCAGCCTGTATGTTAATTAAAGAAACATACAGATTGTATGATATTGCCGAAGCGAGGGAAAGCCATGAAATCGACGAGCTACTATCCTGTCATCATGACATCAGATGTTGCCTCCACTGCCGCCTTCTACATCGAGCACTTCCGCTTCCAGGCGCTCTTCACCAGCGATTGGTATGTGCATCTCCAGTCGGTCGAGGACGAACATGTGACCCTCGCCGTGCTCAACTACCGCCACGAGACGATCCCGGAGGAAGCACGTACGCCGACCCGCGGCTTACTGCTGAATTTCGAGGTCGAGGATCCGGATCGCATCTACGCGCAAGCGGTTGCCGCCGGGCTTCCAATCCTGAAGACGTTGCGCGACGAGGACTTCGGCCAGCGTCATTTCATCACCGCCGACCCCAACGGCGTACTGATCGACGTCATCAAGCCGATCCCGCCGAGCGCCGAATTCGCCGCAGCTTACGACGAAAGCGCGCTTCCGACGGCCTGATGCGATGGCCCCACGTCTTTTGTCTTCCAAATGGCCGGAAAACCGGTATTAACGAACACCGGCCATCACGGAGACCGGACGAGGTTCATGACAAAATACGACGTGCTGACGATCGGCAATGCCATCGTTGATATCATCGCGCGCTGCGACGATGCCTTTCTCAATGAAAACGGCATCATAAAGGGCGCCATGAACCTCATCGATGCGGAGCGAGCCGAGTTGTTGTACTCGCGCATGGGCCCGGCGGTCGAAGCGTCCGGCGGGAGCGCCGGCAATACGGCAGCCGGTGTCGCCAGCCTCGGCGGTCGCGCTGCCTATTTTGGCAAGACCGCGAGCGACCAGCTCGGCGAGATCTTCGCGCACGACATCCGCGCCCAGGGCGTTTACTTCGAGACGAAGCCGCTCGAAAACGTGCCGCCGACGGCGCGCTCGATGATCTTCGTCACCGAAGACGGCGAGCGCTCGATGAACACCTATCTCGGCGCCTGCGTCGAGCTTGGCCCCGAGGATGTGGAGGCCGACGTCGTCGCTGAGGCCAAGGTCACCTATTTCGAAGGCTATCTCTGGGATCCGCCGCGGGCCAAGGACGCCATCCGCGAGACCGCGCGGATCGCCCACGAAAACGGCCGCGAAACCGCGATCACGCTGTCTGACAGCTTCTGCGTTCACCGCTATCGCGAGGAGTTCCTCGAACTCATGCGATCAGGCACGGTCGATATCGTCTTCGCCAACAGGCAGGAAGCGTTGGCCCTCTACGAGACCGAAGACTTCGATCTGGCGCTGGAAAAACTCTCGAAGGATTGCAAGCTCGCTGCCGTGACGCTCAGCGAGGAAGGCTCGGTGGTCGTGCGTGGAGAGGAGAGGGTTCGGGTCCGCGCAACGCCGATCGCCAAGGTCGTCGATACGACCGGTGCCGGCGACCTCTATGCCGCGGGCTTCCTGCACGGCTACACGACCGGACGCTCGCTCGAAGACTGCAGCAGGCTCGGCAATCTCGCCGCCGGCATTGTCATCGGTCAGATCGGCCCGCGGCCGATGGTCTCGCTGGAAACGGCCGCCAAGCAGGCGGGTCTCGCCTGATTCGTCCTGATTGAATTTTGTGAAAAGCAGGCGTGGCCTTACTTGAAGGCCTCGCCGGGATAGGCGCCCCAGATCTCGCTCTGGGCGATCCAGCCTTCGACGCCCTGCGTCTCGGCATGGCACCAGTCGCCATTGCATTCGCCGACATGCACGATGACCCCCGGCTCCATGCGGGCGACGATCGGGGATGTACCCTGCGGATCACGGCGCATGTTGACGAAGACGCCTTCGCCCTTGCCGCGCATCCAGGGCGCTGCGACGGCTGTACGGTCGCCGGAAAGCAGTGCCTGGTTGACCCAGCCTTCGGTGCCGTCGGCGTCGCGGATACGGCGCCAGTTATCGTATTCCTGGATGATCTCCACCGGCACGCCGGGCTTCATGTAGCGGAAGGCGACCGCGTAATCGACGCTCGGGCCGATCCGCAGATTGACGCTCTTCGACTTGAGGCTCACGAAGCGCGGCAGCGGCAGTCCGCTGGCGCCCTTGGCAGCTTGAGCGTAAGCCGCCGACGCCATGATCCCGGCGCCAAGGCAGGCGGCGATCAACGAGAACGAGAATCTGGAAATGACATGACGCATGACGAAGCTCATTTTCCGTGGCACTAGCTTTTGCGGGCGCAGTTCACCTGGGGCCCAACACACGGGCTGAAATCGCGGGGACGAACGCGCGAGTTTTGTTTGTCTTCCCGGTGGGGTCTGGTAGAAATTGCGGCTACAGGGAGAAAGTATCGCCCAACTTGGTTAAGGACCCGTCAACAAGGCCCGTCGCAGCAATGACAAGCAAGAAGAAGCCCACGGTCTACATCACCCGTAAACTGCCTGACATCGTCGAGACGCGCATGCGCGAACTCTTCGATGCGGAGTTGAACATCGACGACACGCCGCGCAGCCAGCCCGAGCTCGTCGCGGCGGTGAAGCGCGCCGACGTGCTGGTGCCGACAGTGACCGATCGCATCGATGCGGCGCTGATCGAGCAGGCCGGCCCACAGCTGAAGCTGATCGCCAGCTTCTCGAATGGGGTCGACAATATCGACGTCGACGCCGCAGCGCGCAAAGGCATCACCGTCACCAACACGCCGAACGTGTTGACGGAGGACACCGCCGACATGGCGATGGCGCTGATTCTCGCAGTGCCGCGCCGGCTTGCCGAAGGTGCGCAGATCCTGACCGATCGCAAGGGCGAATGGGCCGGGTGGTCGCCGACCTGGATGCTCGGCCGGCGCATTGCCGGAAAACGCATCGGCATCGTCGGCATGGGCCGGATCGGCACCGCGGTCGCACGCCGCGCCAAGGCCTTCGGCCTTTCGATCCACTATCACAACCGTCACCGGGTGAACGCGGAAACCGAAGAGATGCTGGAGGCGACCTACTGGGACAGCCTCGACCAGATGCTGGCCCGCGTCGATATTGTTTCGGTCAACTGCCCGTCGACGCCGGCGACCTATCACCTGCTCTCGGCCCGCCGCCTGGCGCTGATGCGGCCTGACAGCTACATCGTCAACACGGCCCGCGGCGGCATCATCGACGAGACGGCGCTGATCAAGTCCCTGCGCGAGGGTAAGATCGCCGGTGCCGGCCTCGACGTCTTCGAGAACGAGCCCGCGGTCAATCCGAAGCTGATCAAGCTCGCCGGCGAAGGCAAGGTCGTGCTGTTGCCACATATGAGTTCGGCGACGCTCGAGGGCCGCATCGACATGGGCGACAAGGTGGTGATCAACATCCGCACCTTCTTCGATGGCCATCGCCCGCCGGACCGCGTGCTTCCGGGCCGCGACTGATCGCGGAGCGCCGCACGGTCCTGCCGTGCGGCTGTCTGTCCGGCCTGCTCAAAGTTAGAAGCTAGCTAGAGTGTCTTGCGCATCTCGATCGCCGTCGGTCGGGTAAAGCCGGGGTGGCACATCGTACCGGTTTCGACGAAGCCCCAGGCGGCGAACGCCCGGTGGTTTTCGGTGAGTTCGATGCGGGTGAGTAGCCGCAACGCCGAAAGGCCGAGCGCTCGCGCTGTCGCCTCCGCTTCCGCGAGCAGCAACCGGCCGATACCCTTTCCCTGTGTCTGTGGGGCAACCGCGAGCTTGCCGATGTAGAGGCAATCGGCTTCAGGCTTGCAAAAGATGCAGCCGACAAGCCGCTCGCCGTCGCTGACGCCAAAGGCGATCTCGTCGGCACTCTTCTGCCGGAGCGATTCGACGGTGAGTACGTGCGCCGAGGAGGGCGGGTCGACCCGTCCGTCCATGTAGGAGAAGGCGCCAAGGATCAGCTTCAGCAGCTCCTCGTGCCGGTCGAAACTTTCACTGATGCGAAAGATCTGCACCATGATCGGCCTACGCTCTGCGATGGTAACGGATGGTGTTGAACTGCGCCGTCAGCGCGTCATACATCAACAGCCGACCGACCAGCGGTTCGCCGAAACCGGCGATCACCTTGATTGCCTCCATCGCCTGGAGCGTGCCGATGACGCCGGTCAGGGCGCCGACGATGCCCGCTTCGGCACAGGAGGGCACGACGCCGGCCGGCGGCGGTTCCGGGAAAAGATCGCGATAGGAGGGGTTCGGCCGCCCATCGCTGCCTGCCTTGTACGGCATCAGCACCGTCAGCGATCCGTCGAAGCGGCCGACGGCGCCGGTTACAAGCGGAATGCCGACCGCGGCTGCCGTATCGGCTGCGAGATAGCGCGTGTCGAAATTGTCCGAGCCGTCGATCACCAGGTGATATTGCCGGAACAGCGCCTCGGCATTGTCGGGGTTAAGCCGCAGCCTGTGTTCGTCGACGCTGACATGCGGGTTGAGTGAACCGATCGCTTCGGCTGCTCGCTCGACCTTGGCGCGATCGATGTCCTCGGTGCGGTGAATGATCTGCCGCTGCAGGTTCGAGAGTGCAACGATGTCGTCGTCGACGACGCCGATCCGGCCGATGCCAGCGGCCGCGAGATAGACGAGCACCGGGGCGCCGAGCCCGCCGGCGCCGATCACCAGCACACGTGCCGCTTTGAGTTTTTGCTGCCCCGCGCCGCCGATTTCCGGCAGCACGATATGGCGGGCGTAGCGGGCGATCTCCGATTGGTCGAGCTTGTTCTCACCGGTCATGCAACATCCTCCTCATCCCGCTCGGCCGGGTGGCCGATCGATTCTCAAGCGAGAGCGGATGCGGGCGGAAAACCACACACACTTTTCCCCATCCGCTCTTGCTTATCCCGTAACGCTCCCGTGCGAAACGGTCAGGAAGCGGCCGCGATCGCCAAGTGCGTCGAACATCGCCTGGTCCGTTCCCGTCATGAAGGCCTGGCCGCCGAGGCCATCGACGAGGTCGAACAGCGCCGCACGCCGGTTGACGTCGAGATGCGCGGCGATCTCGTCGAGCAACATGATTGGCGCGTGGCCAGTCATGTCGCCGACGAGGCGCGCATGCGCCAGCACCAGTCCGACGAGCAGCGCTTTCTGCTCGCCGGTCGAGCAGCGTGCGGCTTCCATGTCCTTGTCCCGATGACGCACCAGCAGGTCGCTTCGGTGCGGCCCATCGAGCGTCCGGCCCGCCGCTGCGTCGCGCGGCCGCCCGTCGCGCAACATTGTCAGATATTGCTCTTCGAGATCATAGGCCGGGCGATGGCCCTCGTCGTCGAGAAAGCCGGACAGCGCCAGGCGGGCGGACGGAAAAACGCTGTCATCGACGTTCCGCTCGACGAGCGCGGTCAAGAGGCCGAGCATCTCCTGCCTTGCCAGCGCCATGGAAACCCCGAGACCGGCCATCTCTCGCTCAATTGCGGTCAGCCAGGACGGATCCGGGCGAAACTCGCTGAGCAGCCGGTTTCGGCTTCGCATCGCCCGATCGAATTCGCTGGCGCGTCGGCCATGCTCAGGATCGAGCGAAAGCACCAGCCGATCGAGGAAGCGCCGCCGGTCGGCCGAAGGCCCGGTGAAGAGCCCGTCCATCGATGGCGTCAGCCAGAGAACGCGCAGGTGATCCGTCAGTTCGTCGACGGTTGATGCCGGAGTTCCGTTGAGCCGCAGCCGCCGGGATTGGCCCTCGGTTACCCCGGCGGTGCCGGTGCCGATTTCGACCGGCCCCTCCATGCCCTCGACCTCCGCAAAGACGGAAAACCCGTCGCTCGCGCCGACGCGGGTGACGTCGGCGTAAGCCGCGCGCCTCAAGCCTCGTCCTGGCGAGAGGAAGGAAACCGCTTCCATCAAATTGGTCTTGCCGGCGCCGTTCTCTCCCGTCAGCACCACATGGCGCTGGTCGAGCTCCAGCGAGAGAGCCGCATAGTTGCGGAACTCCGTGAGCTTCAAGCGGTTGAGAAAGACCTTGTGGGGCATGGGCAAACCGGATTCGACGTTGGGCGCCAGCTACAGCGCCGCGCGTCATATCAGACGCGCAAAGGTCGCTGTAGCACTTTGAATTGCTGCATGTCTTCGTCCTTAAATCGAGGTCGATTTAAGGAGACATGCAGTAGGACGAAAGCGTTGGCCAAGGCAAGACGAAATGGCCAGCGCGTCGATATCGCCTGGGATAGGTCGATATCGGCAGGGGATAGGCGACAAACCCCTTGAATCAGGTGCTTTTCTTGAGCGCCTCGGTCAAATATGACAGTTTCATGACAATCCACGGATGGATATATTTGTAATGCTGGCTT
This sequence comes from Sinorhizobium sp. NFACC03, assembly GCF_900103435.1. Classification (NCBI taxonomy): domain Bacteria; kingdom Pseudomonadati; phylum Pseudomonadota; class Alphaproteobacteria; order Hyphomicrobiales; family Rhizobiaceae; genus Sinorhizobium; species Sinorhizobium sp. NFACC03. The sequence continues at coordinate 15,067 of NZ_FMXF01000030.1, read as the reverse complement.
GGTTCCGCAAACTGCTTCCCCGCGAAGATCGCTTCTTCGACCTTTTCGCAAAACACGCGCTCACCGTTGTCGGTGCCGCCGAAGCGCTCGACAGGCTGCTTGCCGGTGGCGACGACATGGAGAAACAGTGCGACCGGATCGTCGCGCTTGAGGATGAAGCGGATCATATTACTGGCGAAGTGCTCCTGGCGGTGCGCCGGTCCTTCATCACGCCCTTCGACCGCGGCGACATCAAGGACCTGATCCAGTCGATGGACGATGCCATCGACATGATGCACAAGACGGTCAAGACGATCCGGCTCTACGAGCAGAAGACATTCGATCCGGGCATGCGCGAGATGGCGACGATCATCGTCCAGGCCGCGCATCTGATCGGCGAGGCCATTCCGTTGCTCGACCGTATCGGCGCCAATCACAATCGCCTTATCGCCATCGCCGAGGAAGTTACCCGCATCGAGGGGCGTGCCGACGAATTGCACGACCTCGGCCTCAAGGATCTCTTCCGCCGTCACGGCGCCAGCAACCCGATGGCCTATATCATCGGCAGTGAGATCTATGGCGAGCTCGAAAAGGTGATCGATCGCTTCGAGGACGTCGCCAATGAAATCAGCGGCATCGTGATCGAGAACGTCTGATGGATGCGACGCTCGCCTTTCCGTTGCTCGTCGGGCTGATCGGCATCGCGCTGTTCTTCGACTTCCTGAACGGTTTGCACGACGCTGCCAACTCGATCGCGACAATCGTCTCGACGCGGGTGCTGAGACCGCAATACGCGGTCATCTGGGCAGCCTTTTTCAACTTCATCGCCTTCCTGTTCTTTGGCCTGCATGTGGCCGAGACGCTCGGCAAGGGCATCATCGATCCCGGCATCGTCACGCCGCTGGTGATCTTTTCGGCCCTCATGGGGGCGATCGTCTGGAACATCGTCACCTGGCTCTTCGGCATTCCGTCGAGTTCGTCGCATGCGCTGATCGGCGGCCTCGTCGGTGCCGGCCTTGCCAGCACCGGCTTTAGTTCCATCGTCTGGACCGGTCTTCTCAAGACCGTCGGCGCCATCTTCATGTCGCCGGCGATAGGCTTCTTCCTGGCCTTGCTCCTGGTGTTGATCGTCTCCTGGATTTTCGTGCGGCAGACGCCCTTTGCCGTCGACCGCACCTTCCGCGTGATGCAGTTCGTTTCCGCGTCGCTCTATTCGCTCGGCCACGGCGGCAATGACGCGCAGAAGACCATGGGCATCATTGCCGTTCTGCTCTTCTCGCAGGGCTATCTCGGTTCGGAGTTCTACGTGCCCTTCTGGGTGGTCATAACCTGCCAGGCGGCAATCGCGCTCGGCACGCTGTTCGGCGGCTGGCGCATCGTGCACACCATGGGCTCGAAGATTACCAGGCTCAATCCTATGCAGGGCTTCTGCGCCGAAACCGGCGGGGCGATCACGCTCTTTGCCGCCACCTGGCTCGGCATTCCCGTCTCGACGACGCACACCATCACCGGTGCGATCATCGGCGTCGGTGCGGCGCGGCGCGTCTCGGCGGTCCGCTGGGGGCTTGCCGGCAATATCGTGATTGCCTGGTTCATCACCATGCCGGCCGCGGCGGCGATTTCGGCGCTCGCCTATTTCCTGATCGATCTGATCTTCTGATCGAAGCGAACAGCGTCTCCCGCTTCAATCGGTGGGAGACGTGCATCATTTCTCGATCCGAGGCGCGGGGCTGTCCCGCCCGCCCTGATGCAAGGTCAGGCTCCCGGCGCGGGTGCCGGTTACGGTGAAGCTGATCTGCGCATCGATAAGCTTCGCAAAGAAACGGTGTTCGGCCTCCGGAAAGATTTCGATCCGATCCTGTCCCGTTGCCTGGGCAAACAGCCGATCTCCATCGCGAAAGATCGTCAGCTCGAAGCTGGGGGCCAGCCGATAGGTGCCGACATAGGCGTCATAGCTCGTCGGATCGACGGTTATCGCAGTGCGCCTGACATTTGCCGGCGCAAGCGGAGCGTTGCGGTTGAGCAGGTGTTGGCCGATATCGTCCACGCCGACCTCGGTCGACGCATTGGAGAGGGCGACGACGCCGATACCGGTCGACGGTCGGTAGCCGACGAAGGACCGATAGCCGCCGGTCCCGCCATTGTGCCAGATAATCTGCTCGTCGCCCTTGCCCGAGATCACCCAGCCGAGTGCCTGCTGGTCGTCTCCCCCGTTGCCGAGCGGCTGCCGGGTCGCAAGTAGCATGGTGAAGGCCGGCGCCAGCGGCGATGACGTTTTCCCCATGGCCGCCTCCAGGAATATCAGAAGATCGTTCGTCGTGGAGCGCAGCGCGCCGGCTCCTTGCAGCGCGTTGAGATCCCAGTCTCTCACCGGCTCCAGCGCCGCATTGTGGCCTGTCGCCCGCCTTTCGGGCCAGTCGGGCTGCGACGAGATCGCCGTGTCCTTCATGTCGAGAGGCGCTGTGATGCGGCTGATGACGAGCTCCTCGTAGGAAAGGCCGGCCTTCAAGGCGAGCGCGTGGCCGAGAAGCCCGGCGCCGAGATTGGAGTACTCGTGCTCGACGCCAGGGCGCCGCAGCGGCTTGTGATGGGACAGGAAGGCATAAAGCTTTGCGGTGCCGTAGTCCGCATACGGATTGCTTGTGTCTGTCGGGTTCAGATTGCTGGGTAGCCGCGGCAGGCCGGACATATGCGTCGCCAGGTCCTTCAGCGTGACCGGCTCCTCCTTGTCGTCCGGCATCGCCACACCTGGCGGAAGCAACGTGGAGACGGGCGTGTCGAGGCGCAGCGTGCCTTTTTCAATCGCGTCCGCGAGCAACAGCGCGGTGAAGACTTTGGTGACCGAGCCGATCTCGAACACGGTCCGTCCATCGACCGGGCGCGGGTCACCTTTGGCCGGATGGCCATGCGCTACGATGCGTCGTCCATTGGCATCGATGATTCCGACGACAATGCCGATCGACTGCTGCTGCTTGTCGATTCGATCGGTCAGAATATTCAGGATTTCGGCATCGGTCGGGGCCGTGGAGAGGGAACCCGCATGGGCGGTGGTGCCAAGCGTCATGGCGACGATCCAGTTCAGAAAGAAGGTCCGCATGATGAGAAGATAGGAAACCAATCTTTGGTTGCGATGGGTGCGAAGCGCATGCCAGCCGATTTCGATCAAGCTTCTGTCGAGACTCGATCGGCAATCGGCGAGATACCGTCACCGACGGCGATTACGCCGGGGTTGCGGAAACGCTTCATGGATCCCAATAGGGCGGATCGCCAAAGGCTTCCTTCAGATGTTGGGCGATGGCTCGGAGCTTGGCGGAGACGCGTCGTCCTTCCGGATGCGCCATGTAGATGAATTCGGGCTCCGGACGCAGCCCGACATCAATCTCACGCAATTGCCCTTCGCGCACCGCGGGGCCGGCGATGAAGGCGGGCAACAGCGCGATGCCGAGCCCGGCGACGGCGGCGTCGTGCATCATGTCGCCATTGTTCATGCCGAGGGCTAGGCGCGCCCTGACGATCGTTGCACCGGAAGGTCCCTCGAACCGCCAATCGGCCGCACCGCGATTGGTGTAGAAGACGCCGCGATGGCCTTCGAGCTCGGTAAGCGACGCCGGTGTGCCGTGTCGTTCGAGATAATCGGGCGAGGCGACGAGCAGGCGCCGGCTTCTGGCAAGTTTCCAAACCACCAGGCGGGAATCGGCGATCACGCCGTGGCGGACAATCGCGTCGTAGCCTTCCGAGGCGGCATCGACCCGCCGGTCGTCGAGATCGAGCGTCAGTTCGATTTCCGGATGGCGCGCCAGGAACGGATAGAGCGCCGGGCCGAGATGCCGGCGGCCAAAGCTGACGGGCGCGGCGATCCGAAGCGGCCCCGTCAGCTGTCCGCGCCGCTCGGCAAGGTCGCTCGCGGCCGCCTGCACCTCGCTGACGATCCTGACGGCGCGCTCGCGGAAGGCGATGCCGTCCTCGGTGAGCGTCAGCTTGCGCGTCGTGCGATGGAGGAGCGTGGCGTTGAGCCCGCGCTCCAGTTCCGCCACGCGTTCGCTGACGACGGATTTCGACAGGCGCAGGCGCCGCGCCGCTTCACTGATCGAGCCAGCTTCGGCGACCGCGACAAAGGCGGTTATTCCCTCGATCTTCACCATCGTTCGACTTTTCCGAATTCGAGTTCCACAATTGGAAGACTAATCCGAACGATCGTTTTCCGCCATAACTGTCTGCATTCGAGGACGACGGTTCCAGCCTACCGAGCCGATCTCCTCTTCAACCCAACAAGAGGACTTTCATCATGTCTCGTTTGCAGAACAAGACGGCACTCATCACCGGCGGCACCAGCGGCATCGGTCTCGAAACCGCACGCCAGTTCATCGCCGAAGGCGCAAGGGTCGCCGTCACCGGCACCAATCCGAAGAACATTGCCGAAGCCCGCGCCATTCTCGGCGACGGCGCGCTGATCATCGAGGCCGATGCCGGCAATGTCGCCGGCCAGGCCGCCGTCGCTGAAAAGATCCGCGCCGCCTTGGGCACGCTCGATATCCTGTTCGTCAATGCCGGCATCGCCAAGCTGCAGCCGATCGAACAGTGGGACGAGGCAAGCTTCGACCGCTCGCTCGCCATTAACCTCAAGGGTCCGTATTTCCTGATCCAGGCCTTGCTGCCGGTCTTTTCCAAACCGGCATCGATCGTGTTCAACACCTCGATCAACGCCCATATCGGCATGCCGACCTCAAGCGTCTATGCGTTGACCAAGGCAGGGCTGCTGTCGCTCGCCAAAACGCTCTCCGGCGAACTCCTCGGCCGCGGCATCCGTGTCAACGCCGTCAGCCCCGGCCCGATCCGCACGCCGCTGCATGACGGCCATGCCCCGACGGTGGAGGAAAATAAGCAGGTCGTCGATGCGATCGCGGCGCAGATCCCGCTTGGCCGCTTCGGCAACGCAAGCGAAATCGCCAAGGCGGTCGTCTTCCTCGCCTCCGACGAGGCTGCTTTCACTGTCGGCGCCGAACTGATCATCGATGGCGGCATGGCGACGCTCTGATCACGGCTCAACTCTAACGAACAGACAGAAGCGCCGCGTGTTCAATCGGAGGCGCGGCGCTTCCCGTCGTCTTCGGCCGGCCGTTGGCATCGCCGGTAGGCAGGAGTATATTTCTGCAATCTAATGGAATGCATTCAGTCGCAAGAAATCGACATAGACCGAACACCGATCAGATCCCAGGAGGAGACGATGACGAGTGTGAGATGGATGATGAAGGGGCGCGAATTCATACATTGCAACTGCGCCTATGGCTGTCCTTGCCAGTTCAATGCATTGCCGACACAAGGCCATTGCAGCGCCGTCGGCGCCTTCGAGATCGAGGAAGGCTATCACGGCGATACGCGGCTCGATGGGCTTCGTGGCGGCCTGATCGCCGCCTGGCCGGGCGCCATCCACGAGGGGAGGGGGCAGGTTGTGCCGATCGTCGATAGCCGCGCTTCGGCCGAACAGCGCGGTGCGTTGCTGCGCATCATGAGCGGCGAGGATACGGAACCGGGTGCTACCTTCTTCCAGGTCTTTGCGACGACCTTCGAAACCATGCACGAGCCCGTCTTTGCCGAGATCGATTTCGAGGTCGATGTCGGCGCGCGCACGGCGCGGCTGAATGTGCCGGGCTGGCTCGTCGCTCGCGGCGAACCCATCCTCAATCCGGTGACTGGCGCCGCCCATCAGGCGCGCATCAATCTCCCTCAGGGGTTCGAATACGACGTCTGCGAAGTCGGGCGCGGATGGGCCGATACGAAGGGGCCGCTGACCTTGGCACTGGCGGACTCGCATGCTCATTTCGCGCGCATGCACCTGACCGAAAGCGGCGTGATCCACTGACGTCGATGAAGGATACGGCGCTCGAAACCCTGCTCAGACGTGATCGCGCCATCGTTGTGGCGGCGCTGATTACGCTGACGGCGATCAGTTGGATTTACGTCCTGTGGCTGGCTTCGGCCATGGACATGACTGCGCCCCCGGCAGCCTCCGACACCATGGATATGGGTTCGGGCATGGACATGGAGATGCCCATGGACATGCCGATGAACATGCCCATGGAGGCGCAAGGGGGATCGATGACATCGATGGCGACTGCGGCCGCCGGTCCCTGGACCGCGGCAACCTTCGCCTATGCCTTTGTCATGTGGGCCGTCATGATGGTTGGCATGATGGTGCCGTCGGCAACGCCGATGATCCTGCTCTATGCGCGGGTCGGAAGACAGGCGGCGCAGCAGGGCAAGCCCTTCGCCGCGACCGGCTTCTTCGCCGGCGGCTATCTGTTGGCCTGGACCCTGTTCGCGCTGGTCGCCGTTCTCGGGCAATGGCTCCTTGATCGCGCCCTGTTGCTCACTCCGGCGCTCTCGAGCACCAACGAAGCCTTGAGCGGTGCGGTCCTCGTCGCCGTCGGCCTGTTTCAGTGGACGTCGCTCAAGGATCGTTGCCTCACGCAATGCCAGTCGCCGCTACTTTTCATCCAGAACCACGGCGGATTTCGCCGCGAGGCGGGTGCCGCCTTCGGCCTCGGCCTGCGGCATGGCCTTTATTGCGTCGGCTGCTGCTGGGCGCTGATGGCGCTTCTGTTCGTCGGCGGGGTGATGAACGTGTTGTGGATCGCGGCGATCGCCATCTTCGTGCTCGCCGAAAAGGTGGTGCCCGGCGGCCGGCTCCTGTCCCGTGTCGCTGGGGTGGTGCTCGTCATGGCCGGGCTGTGGCAGCTTGCGGCCATGACGTGAAGCTTACAGCACTGCGCGCCCCATCCGGCGCGCAAGATCGCTGTGGGAACGTGGGGGCGCTTTAGTCGCTCAGCGTATCGAAGAAATCCTTCATCCGGGCGAAGAAGCCCGTCGATTCCGGATTGTTGTCCTTCGAGGAGATCTGCTCGAATTCCTGCAGCAGTTCGCGCTGACGCTTGGTCAGCTTCTGCGGTGTTTCGATCTGGATCTGGATGTAGAGGTCGCCGGATTGGGCTGAGCGCAGCACCGGCATGCCCTTGCCCTTGAGGCGGAACTGCTTGCCCGCCTGAGTGCCCTCGGGAACCGTGACGCGCGACTTGGTGCCGTCGAGCGTGGTCACATCGAACTTGCCGCCAAGGGCCGCCGTCGTCATCGAGATCGGCACGCTGCAATAGAGATCGGCGCCGTCGCGCTGGTAGAACTCATGCGGCCGAACCGAGAGGAAAATGTAGAGGTCGCCAGCCGGTCCGCCGCGAAGCCCCGCTTCGCCTTCGCCGGAGAGGCGGATACGCGTTCCGTCCTCGATGCCCGCCGGAATGTTGACCGAGAGCGTGCGCTCTTCGGTGACACGACCCTGGCCATGGCACTTGCCGCAGGGGTCGGTGATCGTCTGGCCGCGCCCGCCGCAGGTCGGGCAGGTGCGTTCGATCGAGAAGAAGCCCTGGGCAGCGCGCACGCGACCGGAGCCGTGACAGGTGCCGCAGGTCTTCGGGCTCGTGCCAGGCTTGGCGCCGGAGCCGCTGCAGACGTCGCAGGTGATCGAGGTTGGAACGCGGATCTGCGCGGTCTTGCCTGAGAAGGCTTCCTCGAGCGAGATCTCCATGTTGTAGCGAAGATCGGCGCCGCGTTCGCGGCCGCCCGAGGAACGCCGCTGGCGCCCGCCGCCCATCATCTCGCCGAAGATGTCTTCGAAAATGTCGGAGAAGCCGCCGGCCCCCCCGCCGCCGAAGCCGTTGCCCATACCGCCCTGCTCGAAGGCCGCATGACCGTAGCGATCGTAAGCGGCGCGCTTCTGCGGGTCCTTGAGGGTCTCATAGGCCTCGTTGATTTCCTTGAAGGTCTTCTCCGCTGCCGCGTCGCCGGGGTTCTTGTCCGGGTGATACTTCATTGCGAGCTTGCGGAAGGCGCCCTTTAGCTCCTTCTCGTCGGCGTTCTTGGCAACGCCAAGCGTTTCGTAGAGATCACGTTTCATTCGTCGAAGATTATCCTGTTGGCATGCCAGCGCGAGGGCTCGGCGGCTGCCCGTTTACCTTGCCACCGATTTAGTAAACCTTGAAGCGCGATACCATAGCCCGAACGACGCTAGATGCGGTTTTTTGTCGGAAAAGTAACGTTTGCGGCGGCTCACAGCGTCCGTCGTCATTCTTGTCCGCATGAACGGCCCCTCCGGCCAACAAAAAAAGCCCGGGCGAACCCGGGCTTTTCGTCTGATCGAAGGGACGGATTAGGCCGAACGCTTGCGGTCGTCCTCGTCGTTGACTTCTTCGTAGTCGGCATCGACGACATCGCCGTCGCGCGCTGCGTCTGCTGCGGCATCCGCATGGGCGGCTTCCGTCTGCTGCGCTTCGTAGATCGCCTGGCCAAGCTTCATGGAAACTTCCATCAGCGTGTTGGTCTTGGCCTTGATGTCTTCGGCGTCCGGCTCGGAGGCTTCGACGGCAGTCTTCAGTGCTGCAATCGCGTCGGAGATCGCCTTGCGGTCGGCTTCCGAAACCTTGTCACCGTAATCCTTCAGCGACTTCTCGCTGGAGTGGATCAGGCTTTCGGCCTGGTTCTTGGCTTCGACGCCTTCGCGGCGCTTCTTGTCGGCCTCGGCATTGGCTTCGGCATCCTTGACCATCTTTTCGATGTCGGCGTCGGAAAGACCGCCAGATGCCTGAATGCGGATCTGGTGTTCCTTGCCGGTGCCCTTGTCCTTGGCCGAAACCTGCACGATGCCGTTGGCGTCGATGTCGAAGGTGACTTCGATCTGCGGCATGCCGCGCGGTGCCGGCGGAATGCCGACGAGGTCGAACTGGCCGAGCAGCTTGTTGTCGGCGGCCATTTCACGCTCACCCTGGGAGACGCGGATCGTCACGGCCGACTGGTTGTCGTCGGCGGTCGAGAAGGTCTGCGACTTCTTGGTCGGGATCGTCGTGTTGCGTTCGATCAGGCGGGTGAAGACGCCACCGAGCGTTTCGATGCCGAGCGACAGCGGCGTGACGTCGAGCAGAAGAACGTCCTTGACGTCGCCCTGCAGAACGCCGGCCTGGATGGCGGCGCCCATGGCGACCACTTCATCCGGGTTCACGCCCTTGTGCGGCTCCTTGCCGAACAACTGCTTCACGGTTTCCTGAACCTTCGGCATGCGGCTCATGCCGCCGACGAGAACGACTTCGTCGATCTCGGCAGCCGAGACGCCGGCATCCTTGAGGGCTGCCTTGCACGGCGCAACGGTGCGCTGGATCAGGTCGTCGACCAGGCTTTCGAACTTGGCGCGCGACAGCTTCATCGTCAGGTGCTTCGGACCGGAAGCGTCAGCCGTGATGAACGGCAGGTTGATTTCGGTCTGCTGCGACGAAGACAGCTCGATCTTGGCCTTTTCGGCGGCTTCCTTCAGGCGCTGAAGGGCGAGCTTGTCGTTCTTCAGGTCGATGCCCTGTTCCTTCTTGAACTCGCCGGCGAGGTATTCGACGAGACGCATGTCGAAGTCTTCACCGCCGAGGAAGGTGTCGCCGTTGGTCGACTTCACTTCGAAGACGCCGTCGCCGATTTCCAGAACCGAGATATCGAAGGTACCACCGCCCAAGTCGTAGACGGCGATCGTCTTGCCGTCCTTCTTGTCGAGGCCGTAGGCAAGGGCTGCCGCGGTCGGCTCGTTGATGATGCGCAGAACTTCAAGACCAGCGATCTTGCCGGCATCCTTGGTTGCCTGGCGCTGGGCGTCGTTGAAGTAGGCCGGTACGGTGATAACGGCCTTTTCGACCTTTTCACCGAGGTAGGATTCGGCCGTTTCCTTCATCTTCTGAAGGATCATGGCGGAGATCTGCGACGGGGAATAATCCTTGCCGTGCGCTTCGACCCAGGCGTCGCCATTGTCGGCCTTGATGATCTTGTAAGGAACCATGTCCTTGTCTTTTTGCGTGGTCGGGTCCTGGAAGGTCCGGCCGATCAGGCGCTTGATCGCAAAAAGCGTGTTTTCCGGATTGGTGACGGCCTGGCGCTTGGCCGGCTGGCCGACGAGACGTTCGCCGTCGTCGCTGAATGCCACCATCGAGGGGGTCGTGCGCGCACCCTCGGCGTTTTCGATCACCTTCGCGTCTTTTCCGTCCATGACGGCGACGCAGGAGTTGGTCGTTCCCAGGTCAATACCAATAACTTTAGCCATGTCGTTCTCTCCTTGCAGCGGACTGTCGGAACCCGGTCAGGCATTCGTAAGACAGCCCCTAACGGGATGGTCTCAGGATTTCTTCGCAGTCGAGACTGCGCCGATGCGGCGTATATAAGGACCGGCGTTTCGGACTGCAAGGCATTCTGCGGGGCGTTTGGGGGCAAATGCAAGTCCGGGATTTGCCTAGCTAGAAATGGGCTATGCGCGGCTGGTGAGAATGGCACCAGTCGCACGCTTGCAGCGCCAGTCGCGCCGGCTCAACCGCCGGTCAAAATGTCGAAGAGGGTCGTGCGGCGCGTGGCACCCGTCGTCTGGCCGACATCGGCCGGTGGTACGAGACCGCCATTGCCCTGATCGGCGCTCTGGCCATCCCATTCGCCCCCCTGGTCTACCGGGCGCTGCCCCACTGCGACCGCGCCATTGACGCCCACGGGTGCTTCCGGGAAGGCTTCCGGATCGCCGGAGAGCAAGTCGCCGGCCGGTGCGCCCACGCCTTCATCGAAGACCGGCTGCACGCCCGTCGTGCCGAAGAGCGGCGAGGGCGAGAGGCCTTCGTGGGCCGCCATCATGAAATCGTGCCAGGCCTTGGCCGGCAGGCCGCCGCCCGTGACCTTCTTCATCGACTTGCCGTCGTCGTTGCCGAACCAGACGCCGGTCGTCAGGTTCGAGGTGTAGCCGACGAACAGCGCGTCGCGGAAGGATTGCGTGGTACCGGTCTTGCCGGCCGCCTCCCAGCCCTTGAGCTGCGCTTTCTTGCCCGTACCCTTGGTCAGCACACGCACCATCATCTGGTTCATTTCGCTGACGATCGCCGGGTCGAGCACACGCGGCGGGTTGTCGTAGGTGTTTTCGTAAAGCACCGTGCCGTCGGCCTTGGAAATGCGGCGAATGACATGCGGCGTCGCCTTGAAGCCGCCATTCATGAATGGGGCATAGGCCGACGTCAGTTCGACGAGGCTGACTTCGGACGTGCCGAGCGCGATCGAGGCGTTTGCCTGCATCTCGGTATCGATGCCGAGGCGATGGGCGACCTTGACGACGTTCTGCGGCCCGACCTCCATCACCAGCTGTGCGGCGATGGTGTTCAGCGAATTGGCGAGCGCATCGGCGATCGTTACCTCGCCGCGATATTTCTGGTCGTAATTCTCGGGCGTCCAGTTGCCGATCCGGACCGGGCCGTCGTTGCGGATCGACATCGGCGTGCGGCCGATCTCGAGTGCCGCGGCATAGACGAAGGGCTTGAAGGCGGAACCCGGCTGACGCTTGGCCTTGGAGGCGCGGTCGAACTGGCTCTCTGCGTAGTCCTTGCCGCCGACGAGCGCCCGGATGGCGCCGGTGCCATCGATCGAGACGAGTGCTGCCTGCGAAGCGTCGAGCTTCTTGCCGTCGGCGTCTAGCGTGGCAGCGATCACCTCCTCGGCCTTCTTCTCGAGGTTGAGGTCAATCGTCGTGTCGATGATGAGATCTTCCTTGATCTCGCCGATCATGCCGGGAAGCTGGTCCATCACCATGTCGGCGACGTAGTGCTCGGCGCCTGACCAGTAGCTCTTGGCCTTGGTCGGGGTCTGCGACATCGCCGTCTTGATCTCGCTATCGGTGACGTAACCTTCCTCGCGCATGGCGCCGAGAACGACCTGGGCGCGTTCTTCCGCAGCCTTCGGGTCGCGGGCCGGCGACAGGCGGGAAGGGGCCTTGAGCAGGCCTGCAAGCAGTGCGGCCTCGCCGAGGTTCACGTCGCGCGCCGATTTGTTGAAATAGCGCCGCGATGCCGCCTCCACGCCATAGGCGTTGGAGCCGAAGAACACCCGGTTGAGATACATCGCCAGGATCTGGTCCTTGGAATATTTCTGCTCGAGCCAGAAGGCGAGCAGCACCTCCTGGACCTTGCGCTCGAGCGTGCGCTCCGGCGAAAGGAACAGGTTCTTGGCAAGCTGCTGCGTCAGCGTCGAGCCACCCTGCACCATGCGCCCGGTGGTGAGGTTCGTCAGCATGGCGCGGGCGAGACCCAGCGGATCGATGCCGAAATGCGAATAGAAACGGCGGTCCTCGATGGCGATCACCGCCTGCGGGATATAGGGCGACATGTTTTCCAGCGACAGCGCTTCGCCGCCGGTGGTGCCACGATTGGCGATGACGTCGCCGCTGACCGCAAGGATCTTGACGTTCGGCGGTCGCTCGGGGATCGACCAGCTCTCGGCGCTCGGCATGCGCGCGCCGTAGTAGAGCACCAGGCCGCCGACGCCCATGGCGCCCCAGATGCCCAGCACGATGCACCAGTAGAACAGCGTGCGGACAAGGCCAATGAAGCCGCCGCTGCCAGAGTTGCGCCGGGCGCTGCCGCGCTTGCCGGCTGCCTTCTTCTTGCTGTTGCCCTTCTTGCCGCTGCCCGAAGATTTGCCGCGGGGTGCCTTGCGGCTGCTGGTCACACGGTCGCTGGCCTCGACGCGAAAATCGTCATCATCGTCCTCGTTTCCGCCGAACGATGGCTCGATCCGCTGTCCTGACCTGCCGTTTGTTGCCATGCCGTTTGGATTTGTCCCTCTGCCGTCTGCGGGGCCGATTGGCTCAACCACGACGGTGACTTCGATCTCGACGGCGGTACCGGCGCTCTGCGCTCATCCGCCACGGCGACCGGGTGAACTTTAAATACGGCAATTTAAGGGGGAGTTAAGAAGCGGAACGTGAAATACGCATGGTCTTCAACAGCTTGCGTTTAAGCGATGCGCTGCGCGTGGCAGTGGGTGAGACGTCCACTCCGTTGTGCTAACGAGCCCAATATGGTCGCAACTACTGGATGGAGCTGCGCAGTGGCGTATCTTCGACCGCCACGTTCGATGCGGCAGCACCGGGCTCGGTAAAGTCGTAGAGCCATTGGCTATAGGGAAGCCGAAACAGAACCCGTTTCCCCAGGTGGTTCATCGCCACTTCCTCGCAGTCCTTCGCCTGGTAGGCCTGTCGGTCGCACATGGCGCGCGGGCTGTCCACCAGCCGGTAGTCGTGCCCTTGATAAACGAGCGCCGTCATCGCTCTTAACTTGAAGGAGCCCGGTGGCAGCACGACGAGGCGCAGGCTGGCGATCCAGGTGGCGAGGATCAGGACAACGATGATTGCGGTGGGGACCTGGAGCAATAATTTCATCTGAAAGCCTGCAATTATGGAGAGTGAATATATTTCTTCTAATATTGCTGGTCGTATATCAGGAAAGCTGAAGTAGAGTAAAAAGCTATCAAAGGTTGTGGTTTCCGGCTGGTTACCGCGCCATGCATGGCTTTCGCGTGCCGGCCCGGCGACGAGTTGTTCCCTGGCTCAGGCTCCGATCAGCGGGTCAAGATGGCTCGACCTGACGCTTCGCCTTCACGATTTTGTGCAATGCAAAAATCACGTCTTGAAATTGCTGCGACGCACGATTATTATATGACTTATCGAAGCGCTGCACCTCCTCCCGCGGCGCCCGATGCGGGTCGGTGGCACTCCTCCTCCCAGTCACCGATCAAGTTCGAGAGCCCCGTGTACCTCCTCCCACACGGGGCTCTTTTCATGTCTCGAATACGGCCGTGTTTCCCTGTATGTGGCACCTGTCGTGCGCAATTGGCGGCGCGGCGGGTTCTCGCAGGTATCGGCGCGCCATGACGTCCACCGTCTCACAGGCTTCCAAGGCAAACGGCTACATCTTCACGCTTCTGGCGATCGTCATCTTTTCGATCCAGGACGGCATCTCCAAGCATCTGGGCGCGATCTATCCGCCGGTCTTCGTCGCGATGATCCGCTATTGGGCCTTTGCACTTTTCGCGATTGCGCTGGCTGCGCGTACCAAGGAAGGCCTGAAGATCACGGCGACAACCAGGAGACCGTGGCTTCAGATCCTGCGCGGCGTGTTGCTGCCGACCCAGATCGTCATGGTGATCACGTCTTTCACCTGGGTCGGGCTTGCCCATTCGCAAGCGATTCTGGCGGCGACGCCTCTCTTCGTTGCCCTCCTGTCCATGCCGCTTCTCGGCGAGCGCGTCGGCTGGCGGCGATGGCTGGCAATCTCCGTCGGTCTCGGCGGTGTGCTTCTGATTCTGAAGCCCGCAGACGGCTTGTTCGACCGGACCTTCCTCTTGCCGCTCGGGGCGGCTCTGCTGTTTGCGCTTTATGTCATCGTCACGCGGCTCGTCAGCCGGCAGGATTCGGCGATGACCAGTTTCTTCTACACCGGCGTCGTGGGCGCTGCCGCGATCAGCCTGGTCGGCCCGTTCTTCTGGGTCACACTTGCGCCGGCGGACTGGGGCTGGATGCTGTTGCTCTGCATCACCGGATCCTCCAGCCACTACTTCCTCATCCGGGCCTATGAGGTGCTGGATGCGGTGGCCGTTCAGCCGCTCACCTACCTCCAGCTCGTCTTTGCCTCAATCATGGGCGCGACGATTTTCAGCGAGACGCTGACGGTCAACATGATCGTCGGCTCCGTGCTGGTGGTCGCCGCCGGCATCTTCACCGTGTGGCGCGAGCGCGTCGTCGCCCGCCGCCGCGCCGGCTTGCCACCGGCCTGAGCTCAGCGCCGCGTCGGCGAAGACTTGGGGAAACATGCGGGTAGCGAATCCTGCTATGGCTTCGCCTTATTGTTGTGCTCGGCTGTCGCACGACAAAAGGAGGTGGCATGAAAGAGCGCCCGCCCACTGAGAGAACGGATCACTGAGATGCAGGTGATGATCGAGGGACAGTCACGCTTCCAGCCTGTCGGCTTATCCTGTTGGGGTTTTGGAGATCTTCAACACGGGAGTTGGAAGCATGACTGCGTCCTATGAATACCATATCGGCGTCGACTACCACAAATCCTACAGCCACCTGGTGGTGCAGGATTCGGGCGGCAAAACGCTCAGATCCGGCCGGGTGAAGAACGACCGCCAGTCGCTGGGCAGCTTTCTCGAACGCTATCGCGAGAATAGCCATGCGGTTGTCGAGGCAACGCGCAACTGGATGGTG